>NC_010511.1:6215000-6515000 GCF_000019365.1 Methylobacterium sp. 4-46
TCAGGAGGCGCCGCGCGCGGACCAGCCACCGATCAGCCGATCGAAGGCGGCGTTGGCGTAGAGCCCGTTGGCGAGGTGCACCCGCAGGCCCGCGGCCGCGGGGTGGTAGGCCCAGAGCGGGAACATCGCCTGCAGGACCGCGACCAGCCCGAAGCTGAGCAGGGCGAGCACGATCAGCGCCCATTCCAGCGGCCCCGGCGCCGGCGTCGGCGGCAGCACGCCCGCGGTGAGGCGGATGGCGGCCAGCTGCAGCGCGAAGTAGGCGACCGAGGTGGCGACCGCGTAGACCGCGGTGCGCCGGGTCAGCTCCCGGGGCGCGGCGTCGGCGAAGCCCTGGGCGAGCATGTAGGCGACGCCGAAGATCAGGATGGCGCCGAGCGCGAGGGCCTGGGGCGACTTGTGCGCCAGCCCGAACCCGAGGCCGACCAGCACGAAGATGATGAGGGCGGACAGGAAGGCGCGGCCGACGGCGACGGCGCCCGGGACGGCGACCGGCCCCGGGCGGCGAATGGCTGCGACCGCCTCGACGGCGCCGCCCGAGGCCAGGAAGGCGTGGGCCTTGTAGAGCGAGTGCGCCACGATGTGCAGCAGCGCGAGCGGGAACAGGGCCAGCCCGCATTCGAAAGTCATGAAGCCCATCTGGGCGACGGTGGACCACGCCAGCGAGGTCTTCACGGCGGGCTGGGTCAGCATCACCAAGCCCCCGAACAGGGCCGTGAAGCCGCCGACCATCACGAGAACCGCGAGCACCCCGGGGGCGAGGAGGAGCACGTCCGCGAAGCGGATCAGCAGGAACCCGCCCGCGTTGATCACGCCGGCGTGGAGCAGCGCCGAGACGGGGGTCGGCGTCTCCATGACCTCGGTCAGCCACCCGTGCGTGGGGAACTGGGCCGACTTGAGCATGGCGGCGAGCGCGAGCAGGCCGGCGGCCGCGACGGCCAGCCCGCCGCCCTCTCCGGCGCGGGCCGCGCCCAGGATCCGGCCGAGGTCGCCGGTGCCGTAGGCCGCGGCGAGCAGACCCGCCGCGGCGATCAGGGCGGCATCGCCGAGGCGCGCGGTGATGAACTTCTTGCGCGCCGCCCGCCGAGCGGCCGGGCGTTCGCCGTAGAAGAGCAGGAGGCGGTGCAGGAACAGGCTGGTCGCGATCCACGCCGCGACCAGTTGGGCGAGGTTGCCGGCCGTGACGAGCAGCAGCACCGAGGCGAGCGTGAGGCAGAGCCAGCCGGTGAAGAGGCCCTGGCGCTCCTCGCCGTCGAGGTAACGCGACGCGTAGCGCACCACGATCCAGCCGATGAAGGTCACCAGCAGGAGCATGGTGATGCTGACCGCATCCAGTCGGACCGAGAGGCCGATTCCGTGCAGCCCGACCAGGGAGCCCGCACCGGGCCCCGCCATCGCCAGCACGGCCGCCGAGACGATTGCGACCGCGAGGGCAACGAGGGTCGCTCCCTCGGCGAGCCGGAGGACGACATGCGGGCGCCGCTCCCGGTTCGAGAAGCAGGCGGCGGCGCAGGCGAGCAGCGCCGCGGGCGCGAGCAGCGGCACGTCGAGAATGGGCACGAGGATCTCCTCGGGATCTGCTGTGGTCGCGAGATCTCGTACCTAATCGGATGGTTTCTGGAAAATTGATTGTTTATGACACATCATTCTATGAAATGAATAGAGCGAGGCGTCCGGGATCGGGCAGGGTCGGGAGCCTCCGGCTCCGACGAGACGGGCCGGTGATCGGGAGGAGACCCGACCGCTACGGATTGCACGCGGGGCAGGAGCGCGCGGGCGCGCGGCTCAGCCCGTCGCCGCGCGCCCGCTCGTCCCGGTGACCGCAGGCGGGACAACCGAATAGCTCGGCCGCGACCATGTCGGTCGGCTCTCCACACTCCTCGCAGATCAGCCCGCTCCGCGTCCCCGTGCGGCCGAAGCCGGGAGCGCCGCAGGCCGGGCAGGGCGTCGCCAGGCGCCGCGCCAAGCGTTCTGCCAGCACCCCGAGGCTCCTCATCCGAGTCGGATTGAGGTGCGCCCGCATATCGGTCTCCAGGCGCGCCGCACCGTCAGCGGAGACGGCCGCAGCGTCCCGAACGGCCCGCTCCAGGTCGGTCCGGGAGGTGATCCCCTTGGTCAGGGCCACGAGCGGATCACCCGCGTTGGGGCGGACGATGAGGCCGTGCGACGGAAAGCCGACCCGTTCCAGGAAAGGCGCGAGGGTGTCGCCTGGGGCACTCACGCAATGCGCGAAGTTCGTGGCCTCGTCCACGAGGCTCTCATGGACGACGAGGCCGCGCACCTCGTCGACGAACACGAGCAGTTCCATGCCCGCCGGGAAGAAGGGCACGGCCGGATGCGGTCCGAAGGTGCCCTCGCTGGCGAGCCCGAGCGGGAGGCCCGCGATGTGCATGCCGAGCCGTGCCTTGCGCAGGGCAACCTCCAGCATGGTGCCCCGGCGCGGAACCTCACCCGAGAAGGTTCCGAGCTGATCCGTATCGAGGCCGAGCGCCGGCCGGACGATGAGGCCGAGGTGGTCGGCAAAGGGAGGCGCGATGGCCCGCTCCTTGCCGTGCATGGTTGCGAGCACGACCGCGGCCCCCCCGTAACGCGCGACCGCCGATGCTCCCGGCCCTGGTCGTTTGCCCATCGCACCTCACGCCGCTTCGACACGCGTCAGGATGGTCGTGACGTCCTCGATCCGAACGTCTTGGATCCGAACGTCTTGGATCCGAACGTCCTGGATCCGATGATGGGCATGATGCGCGAGCGCCCGACATGCGAGAAGTTGTCCGTGACCATCTCCGTTCCGCGGGTGGCCTGCCGCACGTGAGTGATCTCCTGCATCGTCGCGCCCTGCTTCCCCATTGCCGAATATCGCCACGATGCCAAATTCACTACCAACTTTGGTTAGCCTATGCCGAGTTGACGGGCGGTTTCAACGATCTTGTCCTGCGCGTGCTCAGCCACACCCTCGCCCCAATCGCCCAGGCCGTTTGTGGATGGCAACGGAGCAACCGGGCCTCATCAGACGATCGTTCGAGCCTGCCCTGGCCCGCCCGGCACCCTTCGCCGTGGGGGCCGTCCTCGTCGCCGCGACACCTCGGCTCTTGCGGCCGGAGTGTGGCGCAGCACAGCCGCGTCCCGCGCACCGTTTCACGATGCTGGTCAGCAAACGCGCTGACGCAGAGGAGACGATGATGCTCAAGACCCGGACGAAACCGGCTCAGCTGAAGCTCGACACGCGGGCGGCCATGTCCGACGCGGACCTCGATCAGGTGTCAGGTGGCCTCAACCCGCAGCCGCTGCCGCCGAAGGAACTCTTCAAGGCGTTCAGCTTCTCGTCCTTCAAAGTGCTGCCGTCGTTCACCCTGCCGAGCTTCTTTCGGTTCTGATCGTCCGGAACCACCACAGCGTTTCAGCCCGCCCGGTCCTGCCGCGGCGGGCTTCTCTTTGCCGACGCGATGGCGGCCGGGCTCCGCGACGTCCAGACCGCCTTGGCCAGTGATCCGGGATTCGCTTGATCGAAGCGGATCCCGGATCACGCGCCTGCGCGGCGCCTGAGCGCGGCGCCTGAGCGACGCCGCCATCCGCATGGCCGAAATCGGAGATGGCGAAGCCATCAACCGGATGTCGGATGAGCTGGCCGACGCCTTCACCCGCCGCCCTGCCTGTTCCAAGGCGGCGGTCGCGTTCTCTTCGCGTGCTTAGTCGATCACCTTACCGTCTGGCCCGACTTTGATCTTCTGGCTCCTGTCGGACAGCGCTACACTGATCTCGTAGGCTACCGAGCTACCCTCGCGCTCGACTTCGGCCTCAAATGCTTTCCCGCCACCGGCCTTCTGCTCGGCTATCGCGAGTGCGTCCTTCAACGAGGTCTTGGCGTTCTGGAAATCGCTGACCTTCAGGCGCGTGAAGTAGCGCTCAATCGGCTGGTTCTCCGACTTGATGAGCGCGCCCGTGTCGGCGTTGATGTAATGCTCGACCAGCTTGCCATCCGGGTAGACGACTTTGATCTCCCAATGGGCCGGATTGTTGCTCTTGGCCTTCTCGAAGTCGGCGTCAATGGCACGGCCGCCCTGTCCGCCCTGACTTTCGGCGGTGGCCAGTGCCTGCGCCAAGCCGATCTTGCTCGCCTTTGCGGCTTCCCATTCCTTCAGATCGCCGCTGGCTCGGGCCGAAGGTGCGGGCGTTGGGGACGTTTGCGGGGCTGGAGCCGCGGGTGCGGGCGCCGGGGTCGTGGGTGCAGTCGGCGCGGTCTGCGCAAGGGTGAGGTTCGTGGTGAGCACGAGCAGGGCCAGACCGATAGGAAGACGCGTTGTCATGGGGGATCCCTCTCCCAGGCTGATGACGACGCCCAAACGCTTTGCCTCGGACAGGGTTTCAGCAGAGGATCCCAAGCTCTCAGAGCCTCCGGTTGCCAAATTCAGGCCGAGCCCCGCGGTCCGGCACCCGCCACGAACAAGTTGCGGCGGGTCTCGGCCCAGCCCTCCTCCAGCGTCCTCGTCGCGTTGACGGCCGGCCGTCGCTCGTTCACGTCCCGGCCGGAGCGACGCACCATCTGGTCATCTCGGCGATCGCCGAGACCACGGCTTCGGTGCGGCCGGTTTCCGGCAGCATGTCGAGCGCGTTCTTGCGCGGGCCGCGACGGACGAAGCCTGCGTGCCGACGCTGCCCCGATCTCATGCTCGATCTCACGGAATGCACGCCGAGGCTCCCGGCCGCGTCACGGAGCGGCTTCGTGCCCGGTCCGGCCTCGGTTCCGGCACGGGCGGCCGTCCGCGTCGTGCCGGAGCTTCCACGCCGAGACGAGAGGCGGGGCCGCACGCGGCGCCAGCGCCCCCCAAGTTGCCGCGCACCCCCAAGTTGCGAGGCGGAGATCCGAGGGGCCGAGATGCGCCGATGTCATCGAAACACGCGGGACGCCGCCGAAGCGGCACGCGGCACCGCGCCGAGAGCGTTCCTTCACGAGCGCTCGTGGATCCGGACGAGGCCGCGAACGCGGCGGACCGCTCCAGCGCCTGCGAGGCTCTGCTCAGCAGAATTGCATGGCGCAATTCTGCTTAGACTTTTGTTTTCGCATCATTCTTGCCGCCAAACCGGTGACCACTTCGGCGAATGATGCTTAGGGTGAGAGCGTCTGGTCCGTGCGCGGAGGCAACTCTCAATGGCCAAGCGGATCCTGGTGGTGGGCGGCGGCTTCGCCGGCCTCTGGAGCGCGGCAGCGGCCGCGCGGGCCCGCGACGCGCTCGGGCTGAGCGGACAGGTCGCCGTCACCCTCGTCGCACCGGACCCGTTTCACGTCATTCGGGTGCGCTGCTACGAGGCCGACCTCGCGCCCCTCGCCGTGCCGCTCGACGACGTGCTCGGCCCCGTCGACGTCGACCGGATCGAGGGGACCGTCACGGGGATCGATGCCGTCGCGCGCCGCCTCGTGGTGCAGCCCCGGGGCGGGCCCGGCCCGTTCACGCTCGCGTACGACCGGCTGATCCTCGCCCCGGGCAGCGTCCTGACCCGCCCCCAGGTGCCGGGGATCGACGCGGCACTCAGCATCGACACGCTCGCCGGCGCGCGCCAGCTCGCCCGCCACCTCGACGGGCTCGGCCGCGGTGCCGGTCGGGACCGGACCGGACGCTGGACCGCCGTCGTGGTCGGCGGCGGACTCGTCGGACTCGAACTCGCCTGCGAACTCCCCGCCCGCCTCGCCGCGGCCCGTGACCGGGCCGGGGAGGCAGGTCCCGTACGGACCGTGCTGGTCGACCGCTCCGCCGAGGTCGGGTCGGCGATGGGCGGCGCGGCGATGCCGGCCATTCGGCAGGCCCTGGCGGCGGCCGGCGTGGAATCCGTCGTCGGCGGCGTTGCGGCGGTCGACGCGGCGGGCGTGACCCTCGGCGACGCAACCGCGATCCCGGCGCTCACCGTGGTCTGTGCCACCGGGATGCGGGCGAGTCCCCTTGCCGGAGAGCTCGGGGTACCCCGCGACGACCTCGGCAGGCTGCCCGTGGACGCGCTGATGCGCGTCATCGGCGTCCCGGCCGTGTTCGCGGCGGGCGACGTCGCCGTGGCCGACGCCGACGATGCCGGTCACCGGACGGTCATGTCGTGCCAGCACGCGCGGCCGATGGGCCGCTTCGCGGGACACAACGCGGTCTGCGACCTGGCAGAGCGGCCGGATCTTTGCCGACCGTTCGCGGCGCCCGATTACGTCACGGTGCTCGATCTCGGCGAGTGGGGGGCCGTCTACACCGCGGGCTGGGACCGCGAACGTCTGATGGCCGAGGGCGCAGCGGCGAAGGCGATCAAGCGCACGATCAACGGCAGCCGCATCTACCCACCGCTCTCCCGCGATCGCGCCGCGATCCTGGCCGCGGCCGCGCCCATCATCCAGGCGCGCCCCGCGACGGCGGCCTAGAGCAGCACCCGATCACGTTGCAATCGGGTGCTGCTCTCGATCTTCGATCCTGCCGCATTTTCTGCGACGAACCGGCATCCACTTCGTCGGAAAATGCTCTAGCGCGGGATCGGGTCAGCCGGCTCAGGGAGGGGCGAGCGGGACACCGGCGCGCCGGGACGCCGCCCCGTCCGCGCGCCTCGCAGGCGCGGCGGTCCGGCCGGGGCCGGTCGGGCCGCACGAGGACAGCGGCTGCCACGCGGTGCCGCCCGCGGTCCGGCGTGTGTGCGGCGCGCGATCTCGTGAAGAAGAAAGAATTCGCCGCGACATCCTTCAGATGGAGGATGATCGATCGCGTGAATATAAGATCGCACGCAATGCAACCGCTGCCATTCGACACTAGTCTCACGATTCGTGCTTTGGGCGAGAACTTTATTCGTGCATGATGCCAGCCGACAACGTCGCGCAGGTGATCGCCTGTGGACCGGGCTGCCGCATGGCACGATGTGGGAGGCTTGCATGAACAAGCTGAGCTTATTCGCCGCCGCTCTCGCCCTCGCCACGGCGGCATTCTGGGCCACGATGCTGACCTCTCCGCCGACGTCGGAGGCCTCGGCGCCTGCCGGCCGCGTCGGCGCGGAGTTGTCGACGGCAGACCACTGCGTCTCCTTCGGCGTCTGCCCGTGACGCCCCGCCCGCCGCGGGCGGGCGCCCGTGGCCTCGTTCGAGGGTCTCAGGCACCCGGGAGGCGTTGCGTTCGCTCCCGTCGGATGGTGGCTCGCCATCCTGGCGCTGAGCGGCGCCGGCCTCTCGCTCCCGGCGCATCGGGGCGACCTCCGCCGCTTACGACCTAAGACCGACGCGATATTCCGGCTGATGCACCCGCGCCATCAATCACAAGTGACCGAGTAGCAGGTGCTATCGAGAGGCATACAACGTGAGATTATACATCTGCTAACCGGTCGTATATCAAATTTTAGATGTTTGTCCGATAAAAAGAGCACCGATCGCTGGGATGCGGGGGGCCGCCCCTCGAACCGATCGGAATCTGTACCATGACTGCTCTCTCGTCGATCAAAGCGCGACTTGTCGGAACCCTGCTGCTGCTCAGCAGCCTGCTCCTGGTCTCGGTCGCGGCGGGCTACCTCTCGCTGTCCTGGAGCACGGCCAGCACCCGAACCATCTACCAGGATCGCGTCGTCTGCCTCGGGCAGATCGCCTCGATCCGGGACGGCTACGACCGCATCACCGCGATCCTGCGCGAGATCCGCGAGAGCGCGCTCGCGCCCCGGACCGGCCTCGAGCGCGTCGCCGGCATGCAGGCGGAGATCAACTCGGCCTGGTCGGCCTATCGGGCCACCTACCTGGCTCCGGAGGAGAAGCTGATCGCCTCCGAGGTCGAGACGCGCATGCGGGAGAACGCCTCGCTGCTGCGCGGCATCGGGCAGGCCGCGGAGACCGACTCGGCCGGCCTGCGCCAGATGGTCCAGCACGCGCTCGACACCATGGTCCGACCCACCCACGCGGCGCTTGAGAAGCTGACCGCGTTCCAGATCCAGGAGACCGGCCAGGAATTCGCCCGCTCGGAGCAGACGGCCGGCCGATCGAAGGCCCTCCTGATCGCCTGCCTCGCGGCGGCGATGCTGGCGATCGGCTTCGGGCTCTACACGGTCGTGAGCGGCGTGGTGCAGGCGGCCCAGGGCACGCAGCTGGTCGCCGCCAGCATCGCGGGCGTGCGGGACGCGGCGTCGGAGACGGGCGCGGCGTCGGCGCCGGTGCTCGCCTCCGCGGGCGCGCTCGCCCGTCAGTCGGACCGGCTCGGCGTCGAGGTCGCGACGTATCTGCGGAACGTGCAGGCCGCCTGAGCGGGTTCGGGCACGAAGCCGTCCGTCCCGCTCGGCCGAGCGCTGACGGCCCAGCACTCGGCTGCGACCGAGGGCTGTCGCGATCTTGCCTCGCGGCGCCGGAGTGCCGTGATCCGGGATCCGGTTGACCAGAGCGGATCCGGGATCACGCGCCCGCGCGGCGCCTGAGCGAAGCCCAGATCCGCGAGACCCGAAGGGATCAAGCGGATCAGGAGCCCGCGCGGCGCTTGAGCGAAGCCCACATCCGCCATCCCGAAGGGATCATTCGGATTTGCGATGATACGGGATGGCGCGGCACCCTGGAGGAGCGTCTTCCGGCGCCTGTCGTGCCCCGCGATCGCGCCCGGCCCGCCGCCCGCGCGACGGGCCGGCACCGGCAAGCTGCGCGCCGCCGCGCAGCAGGACCTCGCCGGGCCGTTCGGGGCATCGACGCTCCGAACGGGGAATGCGGACCGTCATCCGACAAGCCGCCTCGCGCGGCCTCATACGACGGAGCCACTCAATCCTAGATTACAACGGCACAGATCTACCAAATCGTCAGCCGTCGAGATCTTATCACATGTTATAGATATAGTTCCTACGGCATATGCAATGTTCGTCCTACGGCTAAGTTGTTCTCTGTGTTGGATTTATCTATAAGACTAGCAAAGCGGCTGCATCGCACGACGATTCTGTCTCGACTATGCGAGCGGCCGAACACCAGAATGGTGGATGCAATGGAAAATGTAATCCCATTCTTGAATGTGAACGCATCGCAAGACGACTTCAGGAGGCTCACAGACGACCTGAGGGCCGCCTTCGAAAGAGGAGACGATCTTGGTTCTCGGGCTATTCACATTGAGAAGATTGCCACCGAAATCAATATTAAGATCCTGAATTTGCGAGCTGAAATTGAAAATCTGGAGAGGATCAGATACGTTGATGGCGCCACTCACGACGTATTTTTAGAGTCGTGCGAGAAGTTATGTGATGATTTGGAGACAATCGCAAATTCGTTCATAGCTTTGTCAAATCATGCGGCCAATGTCGAGGAGGAACAGGAAATCCGCTGAGGATTTCAGCGCGGAAGAGATCCTGACCGGTGTCGCTGACTCGCGGAGTTGAAGGGCCGCAGCCGATCCCTCGACGGCTCGCGCCCATGCTTCGAAGCAAACGCAAGGGAGCTGTCCGGCTCCGCCTGCCGAGGCTCGGCCGCAGCACGCGCAGGGACGGCCGCGGACGGGCCGGCCGGCGATCTCCTGGACGCCCGCCGTCCGGCAGCCGGGGCCCGCTCGGGACGTGCGTCGCGTGCGCGAGGCAACGCCCCGCGCCGGCCGTGACCGTCGTCGGCCCCCGATGCGCGCCCGTCTCCCCGCGAGGTGCGGGGAGTGCCGTGAAACCGAGGAGGATCGCGGGCACGACGAGGAGCGGCAGCGCCTTGAGCCCGGCCCACCGCGAGGGCTGGGCGCTCCAGCTTTCGTGGTCCCGCGTTCGGGCCCGGATCGCCGCGCGACGGCGTTACGCGCCCATGCCGACGCCGCTCACTTGAGCCTGGGTCGGGTGAGCACGGTCCAGTACGCGGCCGCGAAGCCCAGGAAGGCAGCAGCCCACAGGGTCCCGGCGATGGGAAGCAGGACGCCGAACCATGCCGGGTGGACCGAGGCGCAGACCCGGGCCAGCACCGAGGCGACGACGAGGGCGTAGACCGCCTGCACGGCGGGGGACGCCGCAAGGGGCCGGCCGGTGTGCCCGAGGCTTGCGCGCGACATCACGGCGAGGGTCATCACGCCGATGGCGCCCCCGGTCCAGGCGTGGATGCCGGCCCCGGCCGGCAGCGTCCCGAGCGCCGCGAGGCCGACGAGCACGAAGCCGAGCGGGACGAAGCCGTAGGCCACGTGCAGGATCAGGACCAGCCGGTCCCGCCAGGTGCGGTCTCCGGCCCAGCGGGCGAGGCGCACGGCCTGGAGCAGCCCGGCCGCGAGGAGCGCCGCGCCCGTCCAGGGCCCCTCCGGCACCGCGACCCAGGCGGCGAGCGCGACAGCGGCACTCACCAGCGCGACCGCGTCGAAGCGGTCCGCCGGGGCGGGCAGGCGTCCCGGGTTCTCGCGGGCGAGCCAGTTGCGGGTGAAGCTCGGCACGATGCGGCCGCCGATCAGCATGACGAGCGCCAGCGACGCGGCGATGCCGACCCGGGTGCCGTGCGCGGCGATGCCGGACAGGTGCGCCTCCGCGTGGAACAGCGCGTTGCCGCCGAGGAGCAGGACGAGGACGCCGAGCACCTTGAGGTTGCGCCAGTTGCGACCGGCCAGGATCTCGCGGGCGACCGCGGCGGTGAGGAGAGCGAGGAAGGACAGGTCGGCCAGCGCGGCGGGAAGCCAGCCGGTCAGGGCCGACAGCCCGACCGCGAGCCGTCCGACCACCCAGGCGAGCACGAGGACGAGGAGGGGGGTTCCCTGCAGCGGCAGCCGGCCGGTCCAGTTCGGGACCGCGGTGAGCAGGAAGCCGGCCACCACCGCGGCGACGAAGCCGTACAGCATCTCGTGCACGTGCCAGTCGCGCGCCGCGAACGCGGTCGGGAGCGCGAGGTCTCCGCCGAACATCGGCAGCCACGCGAGCACGGCGAGGCCCGTGTAGAGGGAGGCCAGCAGGAAGAAGGGCCGGAAACCGTAGGACAGGACCGCCGGTCCCTCGTAGGCGCGCAAGCGCGGTATCGGAGCCATGGCCGTCCCTCCTCGCTCGGCTGGCCCGCCAGGGCGGCGCGCGCCGGCCGGGCGGTCCGATCCCGGATAGCGGCTCCGACGACGATGCTGATTGACCTGGATCAAGGCCATGATTGGCACAGGTCACATCTTTCGGACGCGACCACGGGAGGGGGTGACGATGCTGTCCTGGCTGAGACGTCGCGCGGCGCGGCAGGAGCCCGAGGCGGCGGACGATCCCGGTTCCCTCGACCCGGACGTGCTGGATTGCCTCAAGGGCGTGCTCGACCCCGAGGTGGGCGTCAGCGTCGTCGCCCTCGGCCTCGTCTACCGGGCGCTCCGCACGCCGGACCGCGTCGAGGTCGACCTGACGCTCACCACGCGCACCTGCCCGCTCGGCGGTCTCCTGGTGGAGGACGCCCGGGAGCATCTCCGCCGGCGCTTCGGCGACTGCCCCGACGTCGTCGTCACGCTGGTCTGGAGCCCGGCTTGGACGCCCGACCGGATCACCGGCGAGGGCCTGGAGGCGCTCGGCCACCAGCCCCCCTCCCTCCGGGAGCGCCTGCGGGATTGATCACGGTCACCGTGAACAGGGATCGCGGCGAGCGGGGTCCTCCCGGGTTGCACGGCACGCAGCGGCCACCCCGCGCAGCCCGCTGCCGGCCGGCGGCCGGGAAGCCCGGCCGAGGATTCGGGTGACGGCGGCTGGGCCGCAGCGGCCGGCGCGGCCGCTGCGCGCACGATCCGCGGATGTCGGCTTCGCTCAGGCGCCGCGCACAGGCGCCGCGCAGGCTCGTGATCCGCTTCGATCAAGCGGATCCCGGATCAGGCGTGCCCGGCCGGCGCGTCGCCGCCCATCCCGTCCAGGGCCCCCGCGCGCCCTGACGGCGATGGGCGCGTGAGCAGCCGGCCGCGGCACCACGCCTCGATCCGGTCCGCATCCGGGGGCATGACGGCGTCCTCCTCTCCCGCGAAGGCGCGCCACGCGGGCAGCAGCGCCTCGCTCACCGGCACGACCGACGGGATGCCGGCCACGATCGCCGCCGTCTCGGCGCGGAGCCCCCGCCCCTCGGCCTCCTGACGGCCGAAGCGGTTGACGAACAGGAGCTCCGGCTCCGCCGCGACCGCGGCCGCGAGCCAGGCGGCCCCCTCCGCGAGACCGCAGGTGGTCAGGCGGCACCCGCGCGCCGCGCCGCCGCGGCTCTCGAAGATCTCCACCCGCCGGCCGGACCCGATCTCCTCCAGGAACAGGCTCGCGCAGCGCGACGGAGTGCCTCCGCGGCGGAACTGGAGCAGGCCGCCGACCCGGTATCCGGCGCCGGCGAGCCGGCGGACGACTTCCGCCAGGACCGCGTCGGGGCGGCTCGCGCGCCCGTAGGCGACGACGCAGATGGAGGAGGCGCACATGGCGGAGAACCGATGGCGGGGAACCGATGGCGGGGAACCGGTCTCGGAGCAGATTTCAGGACGGCCGGAAGGCCCGCACCACGGCGGGGTCGGTCTCGATGCGCGCCGCCCCGATCAGGTCGAGGCAGTAGGGCACCGCCGGCATGATTGCGAGCAGGGACAGGCGGATCGAGGACGGGCGTCCCGGCAGGTTGATGACGAGGGCCCGGCCGCGGATGCCGGCGGTCTGGCGTGACAGGATGGCCGTCGGGACCTGCTCCAGGCTGCGCGCGCGCAGCACCTCGCCGAAGCCCGGCATCATCCGCTCGCAGGCCGCCCGCGTCCCCTCGGGCGTGAGGTCGCGCGGTGCCGGGCCCGTCCCGCCGGTCGTGAGAACGAGGTCGCACCCCTCGCCATCGACGAGGTCGATGATGGCGTCGCGCACGCTCTCCAGACCGTCCGGCACGAGCCGGGCGACCGGCTCCCAGGGCGAGGCGAGCAGGTGCGCGAGTTCCGCCCAGATCGCCGGGCCGCCCTCGTCGGCGTAGAGGCCGGCCGAGGCGCGGTCCGAGACGGTCAGGATGCCGATGCGGGCCATGTCCACGGCTAACCTCCCGTGACGCTCATGTGGCGGGCCAGCGCGGCCCCGGCGCCCCGTCCGATGACGAAGTCGTGGCCCTTCGGCTTGCGCAGGACGGCGGCGTCGATCGCCGCCTGCAGCAGCCCGTCGCCCTCCGAGCCCCGGAGCGCGGCGCGCAGGTCGCGCCCCTCCTCGTGCCCGAGGCAGGTGTAGAGCATGCCGGTGCAGGTCACCCGCACCCGGTCGCAGCCCTCGCAGAAATTGTGGGTCAGCGGGGTGATGAAGCCGAGCCGCCCGCCCGTCTCCGCGACGCGGACGTAGCGGGCCGGGCCGGCCGAGCGGTATGCCAGCGGTTCAAGGGTGAGGCGCCGCGCCAGGCGCCGACGCACGACGTCGAGGGGGAGGAACTGGTCGGCCCGGTCGGGTCCGACCTCGCCGAGCGGCATGACCTCGATCAGGGTCACGTCCATGCCGCGCCCGTGCGCGAACCGCACGAGGTGCTCCAGCTCGTCCTCGTTGGTCCCCTTGAGCGCCACCGCGTTCAGCTTCACGGACAGGCCGGCGGCCTGCGCGGCGTCGAGCCCGTCGAGGACCGCGCCGAGATCCCCGCGGCGGGTGATGGCGCGGTAGCGGTCCGGGTCGAGCGTGTCGAGGGAGACGTTGACCCGCCGCACGCCGCACGCGGCGAGGTCGCGCGCGCGGGCCGCCAGCAGGGTCCCGTTCGTGGTCAGGGTCAGTTCGTCGAGCCCGCCCGCCCCGAGGTGCCGGGAGAGGGAGTCGAGCAGCCGGACGACGTCCCGGCGCACCAGGGGCTCGCCGCCGGTGAGCCGGATCCGGCGCACGCCGCGCGCCACGAAGGCCGAGCAGAGCCGGTCGAGCTCCTCCAGGGTGAGGAGGTCGCGCCGGGGCAGGAAGGTCATCCGCTCGGCCATGCAGTAAGTGCAGCGCAGGTCGCAGCGGTCCGTCACCGACACGCGCAGGTAGCTGACGTGCCGGCCGTACCCGTCGACGAGCGGGTGGCCGGAGCGGGCGGGGACCGGGCAGGTCATGGTGCGGCGGCCTCTCGGTGGTCCATGCTCCGGCGGGCATCCGCCTCCCCGCAGGGGGCATCCTCGACGCCGTCGAGCAGGTGCACGGCGCTGAGCCTGATCTGAGCCGAGCGGTCGTCGGCCGGCGTCGGGTCGACGTGCCGCGCCGGGACGGGCGACGCCCGCGGCCCCGCGGCGTCGTGCGTGACGCAGAGGTCGCGCACCAGGCCGTCCCGCAACCCGTAGATCCAGCCGTGAACATGCAGCGGGCGGCCCGCCGCCCAGGCGGCGCGGACGATGGGCGTGCGCGCCACGCGCGCGACCTGCGCCTCGACGTTGAGCTCGCAGAGCAGGTTGACGCGGGCCTCCGCGTCGCGGATCGGGGCGAACCGGTCGCGCTGGCGCGCGTGGATGGCGGCGACCGGCGCGAGCCAGTGGTCGACCAGGGAGCCGCCGTCGCACCGCAACGCCCGGCGCACCCCGCCGCACCCGTAATGCCCGCACACGATGATGTGCCGCACGCCGAGCGTCCCGACCGCGTATTCGAGCACCGAGAGCAGGTTGAGGTCGCCCGTGTGCACCACGTTGGCGACGTTGCGGTGGACGAACAGCTCGCCCGGGTCGAGCCCGATGATCTCGTTGGCCGGCACGCGGGAATCCGAGCAGCCGATCCACAGGAAGTCGGGGGCCTGCTGCGCCGCCAGCCGGCGGAAGTAGCCGGGGTCCTGCCGCGTCTTGGCGATGGCCCAGTCGGCGTTCCGGTCGAACAGGTCCGCGATGGTCCGGTCAGGCATGGCCGACCCCGCCCGCAAGCCGCCATCCCCGGCGCGCCGCCATCCGCCGCGACAGGCCCGCCAAGTCCGCCGCCGTCAGCCGCGTCCCGGCGAGCGGCATGACGAGCGCGTTCTCGACGGCCACGCGCCGGCGCAGGCGGGACGCGAACAGGCGGAGGGACCGGCGCAGGCCGTCGTCCGGCGCCGCGCCGCCGGCCACGGCCGACAGGCCCTGCGCCAGGGCCGCGACCAGCTGCTCCCCGAGCGCGTGGTCGCCGGCGAGCGCGCCGAGCACGTCCTCGACGCGGTCCTCGGGCCACGCCCTGCGCCGCACCAGCGGGTGGAGGTCCTCCTCGTCGTCCAGCCCGTGGATGGAGAGGTCGCCGACGAGGTGGCCGGCGAGCGCGAGGGCGAGGGCGCGGTCGACGGCGTCCTCGTCGGCGGTCTGCTCGGCGAGGGTGCAGAGCCGGCGCATGCGCAGGTGGTCGACGAGGAGGTAGTCGAGCGGGTGCGCGAGCAGGCCGCGGTCGGGCGGGGCGAAGGCCTCGCGCCCCGCGCGCGCGTTCGCGGCGGGCTCAGTGGCGGTGTCCGCAGGCATGGGAGCCTCCCGGGGCGCTCAGCGCGAATTCGACCATCCGGCGCAGGCAGGCGAGGCCGGGCTCGGTCGTCCGGCCCATCGCGCCGATCAGGCCGACCCACTCCTCGTCGGAGGCGGTGTCGGAGAACAGGCCGACCGCCCGCGCCGCGAAGGCGCCGGGCGCCACACCCGCGCGGGCCGCGGCCTCCTGGACCCGGCCGAGCAGGACGAGGTCGCCGAGCTGGACGAGGGTCTCGGCGGCGACGGCCTCGTCGTCGAGTCGCGCGATGATGTCGCCGAGCAGCATGGCGCTCTCCTCAATTGACGTTGAGCGCGCCCGGCGCCGGGATCTCGATGCCCTCGATGCGCGCCTGCCCGAGGAGCCGGGCGACGTACTGCGCCTGGGCGCGGCGCCGGAGCGCCTCGGACAGGTACGCGGCGATGCGCGGGCTCGCGGCCTCGAAGGGGAGGGTGCCCCCGTCGAGGCGGCGCCCGAGGCGGATGACGTGGACGCCGTAGCGGGTCTCGACGGGTGCGCGGGAGATCTCGCCGGGGCGCATGCCGCGCAGCGCCGCCTCGAAATCCGGCGTGGTCTGCCCGGTCGTGACCTGGCCGAGGCTGCCGCCGACCTCGCCCGAGGGGCAGGCCGAGTGCAGCCGCGCCAGTTCCTCGAACGTGTCCGGATCCTCCTCGAGCATCGCGATGATCATTTGGGCGTTGAGCCGGGCGAGCTCGTAGGCGGCCGCGTCGTCCCTGGCCGCGGCGAACAGGATGTGCGACGCCTCGAACAGGTCCGGCGTGCGGAAGCGGGCGGGGTTGCGCTCGTAGTAGCGCCGGCACTCCTCCTCGGTCGGCGCGGGCACGGCCACTTCGCGCTCGACGAGCGCCCGCATGCGGGCCTCCTCCTCGGTCTCGCGGCGCCCCTCCGCGTCGCGCGCGGGCTGCGCCGCGATGCCCAGGCGCCTCGCCTCCTGCCCGAGCGCCTCGCGCAGCACCAGGGCGAGCGCCGCCGCCCTCCAGGCCGCGACCGGGGTCGGGGCCGGGTGGTTCTGCACCTCGCGCGAGATCGCCGCGCGGGAGATGGTGACGCCGTTGACCCGGATCGGCGGCCTGGGGGCGTCGGGAACGGGGTGGAGGGAGCAGGCGGACATGGTGGGCGTCTCGGGTCGGGCGTCTCGGCGCGGGGGGAGGGGGAGCCCGGGGCGAGCCCCGGGACGGGGTCACTCCGCCGGCTGCGGGGCGGGGACGGGGCGGATCCCCGAGAGGGCGGGGCGCGCTGCGGCCTCGCGGACGGGCCGCGGCCTCCTCGTGCGCACCACCTGGTAGCCGCGGCGGCCGAGGTACCAGACCGGCGCCGACCAGACGTGGACGAGGCGGGTGAACGGGAACACCAGGAGGATCGTCATGCCGAGCACGATGTGCAGCTTGAACACCGGGTGCACGTCCGCGACGATCTCGGCGAGGCCGGGCCGCAGCGTCAGCACGCCCTGGGCCCAGGTCATGAACTTGACCATCTCGTGGCCGTCCATGTGGCCGAGCGAGACCGGGATGGTCGACAGCCCCAGGATCAGCTGGGCGTAGAGCATCAGGAGGATCGCCGTGTCCGAGACCGACGAGGTCGCCCGGATGCGCGGGTCGAACAGCCGCCGGTGCACCAGCAGGCTGAGGCCGACGAAGCAGGCCGTGCCCGCGACACCGCCCGCCACGATGGCGAGGCCCTGCTTGAAGCCGTGGCTCACGCCCACGGCGTCGAAGACCGCGATCGGGGTCAGCAGCCCGAGCGTGTGGCCGGCCAGGATCGCCAGCACGCCGACGTGGAACAGCACCGAGCCGAGCATCAGCTGCCTGCGGCGCAGGAGCTGGCTGGAGCCGGCCTTCCACGTGTACTGCTCGCGGTCGAAGCGCAGGAGCGAGCCGACCAGGAACACGGTCAGGCAGAGATAGGGGTACCAGCCGAACAGGACGTGGTTGAGGTTGCTTGCCATGGCCCTCTCTCCTCAGGCGCGGGAGGACAGGTGGGTGAAGACGGCGCGGGACGGATGCGCCCCGGGCACCTCGACCCCGGGCGCCGGGCGCCGGGCCTGGCGCAGCTTGGCGGCGAGGCTCTCGGTCCCGCAGGCGGCGTCCGCCCCGAGCCCGAAGCGGACCTCCACCTCCTCCCAGGCGGCGTCGAGCGCCCCGAGATCGGTCGGGTCCTCGCCCGCGTCCGGGACCACGGCGCCGCGCGCCTCCTCGCTCGGCGCGGCGGCCGCGAGGGCGACGAGCGCCTCGAACACGGCCGCGTAGGCCGTGTCCCGCTTGCGCAGGCGCTCGCCGAGGGCGGCGAGCACGTGGGCCGGCTCGGCCAGGAGCTGGCGCGCCTCCGCGGGCGGGCGCAGCGCGCAGAATTCCAGGAAGAGCGGCACGAAGTCGGGCAGGTCGCCGCCCTCGATCGCGAAGCCCGCCGCCTCGTAGACCCCGCGCAGGTCGACCATGGCCTGGCCGCGGTCGCGGCTCTCGCCGTGCACGTGCTCGAACAGGTGCAGCGAGAGCGAGCGGGTGCGGTCGAACAGCATCCCGTAGCGCTCCTGCAGGTCGTAGAGGTCGCCGGCGGCGAGGTCGCGCAGCAGCGGCTCCAGGGCGTCGCGCCGCGGTCGGGCGAGGACGCCCTCGTCGTGCAGGACGTCGCGGATCTCCGGGACCGCCCGCGCCAGCGCGGGCGACGGGTAGGTGAGCAGGGCCGAGAGGGCCTTCAGCGTCTTCATGTCGGTGCTCCGCCTCAGGCGACGTCCACGGGGGTCTTGACCCTGGCGGCCTTCGGCGCGCCGAACAGGTTCGCCTCGGTGCGGCCGCCCGAGCAGCCGTTGCCGAAGGAGAAGCCGCAGGAGCCGCGCAGGTCGTAGGCGTCCTCCAGGCCCATCTCGCGGTGGCTGGTCGGGATCACGAACCGGTCCTCGTAATTCGCGATCGCCATGACCCGGTACATCTCCTCGACCTGGGCGGCGCTCAGGCCGACCCGGGCCGCCAGGGCCTCGTCCACCACCCCGTCGACGGTCTTGGCGCGCATGTAGGCCCGCATCGCGAGCATCCGCTCGAGGCCGGTCACCACCGGCGCCTCGTTGCCGGCGGTGAGCAGGTTGGCGAGGTAGCGCACCGGGATGCGCAGGTTCCTCACGTCCGGCATCTCGCCGTCGAGGCCGATCTTGCCGGCCGCGGCCGCGGACTGGATCGGCGAGAGCGGCGGCACGTACCAGACCATCGGCAGGGTCCGGTATTCGGGGTGGAGCGGGAAGGCGATCCGCCACTCCATCGCCATCTTGTAGACGGGCGAGCGGCGCGCCGCCTCCAGCCACGCCTCCGGGATGCCCTCCCGGCGGGCCTCGGCGAGGACGCGCGGGTCGCAAGGGTCGAGGAAGACCTTGAGCTGGGCCTCGTAGAGGTCGCCCTCGTCGCGGGTCGAGGCGGCCTCCTCGATCCGGTCGGCGTCGTACAGCACCACGCCGAGGTAGCGGATCCGCCCGACGCAGGTCTCCGAGCACACGGTCGGCTGGCCGGCCTCCAGGCGCGGGTAGCACAGCGTGCACTTCTCGGACTTACCCGAGGACCAATTGTAGTAGATCTTCTTGTAGGGGCAGCCCGACACGCACATCCGCCAGCCGCGGCACTTGTCCTGGTCGATCAGGACGACGCCGTCCTCCTCGCGCTTGTAGATCGCGCCCGACGGACAGGAGGCGACGCAGGCCGGGTTGAGGCAGTGCTCGCACAGCCGCGGCAGGTACATCATGAAGGTGTTCTCGAACTGGCCGTAGATCTCCTCCTCGATGCCCTCGAAGTTCCGGTCCTGCCGGCGCTTGGCGAATTCGCCGCCGAGGATCTCCTCCCAGTTCGGCCCCCAGGCGATCGTCTCCATGCGGGCGCCGGTGAGCTTCGAGCGCGGCCGCGCGGTCGGGAAGGTCTGCAGCTCGGGCGCCTTCTGCAGGTGCTGGTAGTCGAAATCGAACGGCTCGTAGTAGTCGTCGATCTCCGGCAGGTCCGGATTGGCGAAGATGTTGGCGAGGATGCGCCACTTCGCACCGATGCGCGGCTCGATCCGGCCGTCCTGGCGGCGGCGCCAGCCGCCGTTCCAGCGCTCCTGGTTCTCCCAATCCTTCGGGTAGCCGATGCCGGGCTTGGTCTCGACGTTGTTGAACCAGGCGTACTCGACGCCCTCGCGGTTGGTCCAGACGTTCTTGCAGGTGACGGAGCAGGTGTGGCAGCCGATGCACTTGTCGAGGTTGAGAACCATCGCGATCTGCGCGCGGACTTTCATGGCGGACTTCCTTCGTCACCGGCGGCCGGGACTGGGTGCTCGGGAGGGGAGGGCGGGGGCGGGGCGCCCCCGGCGCGGCGGGCCTACTCGGCGGCGTGGAGCCTCGCGGCGCCCGGCCCGGCCCCCGCGGGGCGCGGCTCCTCGAGCCAGTCGACCTGCGCCATCTTGCGCACCACCACGAACTCGTCGCGGTTCGCCCCGACAGTGCCGTAGTAGTTGAAGCCGTAGGAGAGCTGCGCGTAGCCGCCGATCATGTGGGTCGGCTTCAGCACCGCCCGGGTGACCGAGTTGTGGATGCCGCCGCGCTGGCCGGTGATGCCGGAGCCGGGCGTGTTCACGATCTTCTCCTGGGCATGGTACATCATGCACATGCCGTCCTTGACGCGCTGGGAGACCACCGCCCGGGCCGCGATCGCGCCGTTGACGTTGTAGACGTCGATCCAGTCGTTGTCGGCGATGCCCGCCTTGCGCGCGTCGCTCTCGCTGATCCAGACCACGGGCCCGCCGCGGTTCAGGGTCAGCATCAGCAGGTTGTCCGAGTAGGTCGAGTGGATGCCCCATTTCTGGTGCGGGGTGATGAAGTTCAGCACCAGTTCGGGATGGCCGTTATCGACGCGGCCCCGGATCGGCTCGATGGTCTTGAGGTCGACCGGCGGCCGGTAGACGCAGAAGCCCTCGCCGAAGGCCCGCATCCAGAGGTGGTCCTGGTAGAGCTGCTGGCGCCCGGTCAGCGTCCGCCACGGGATCAGCTCGTGGACGTTCGTGTAGCAGGCGTTGTAGCAGACCTTCTCGGATTCGAGGCCCGACCAGATCGGCGAGGAGATGATCTTGCGCGGCTGGGCGACCACGTCGCGGAAGCGGATCTTCTCGTCCTCCTTGGACAGGGCGAGGTGGGCGTGCTCGCGCCCGGTCGCCTTGCCGAGGCTCTCCCAGGCCTTGACCGCGACCTCGCCGTTGGTCTCCGGCGCCAGCATCAGGAGCACCTCGCAGGCGTCGATCGCCGTCTCGATGCGCGCCAGCCCCTTGGTCGGCCCCTCCTCGGTCACGGTGCCGTTGAGCGCCTTGAGCAGCTCGACCTCGTGCCCGGTGTTCCAGGCCATGCCCTTGCCGCCGTTGCCGACCCGGGCCAGCAGCGGCCCGAGCGCGGTGAAGCGCTTGAACAGGTTCGGGTAGTCGCGCTCGACGATTGTGACCGTCGGCATCGTGCGGCCGGGGACGGGCTCGACCGCGCCCGTCTTCCAGTCCTTCACGTCGAGGGCCTGGGCGATCTCGCCGGGCGTGTCGTGCAGGATCGGGGTCAGCACGACGTCCGTCTCGACCCCGAGCACCTCGGGCGCCACCCGCGAGAAGGTCTCGGCGAGGCCCTTGTAGATGTTCCAGTCGGTGCGCGCCTCCCAGACCGGGTCCACCGCCGCCGTGAGCGGGTGGATGAAGGGGTGCATGTCGGAGGTGTTGAGGTCGTCCTTCTCGTACCAGGTCGCGGTCGGCAGCACGATGTCGGAGTAGACGCAGGTCGTCGACATGCGGAAGTCGAGGGTGACCAGGAGGTCGAGCTTCCCCTCGGGCGCGTCCTCGTGCCAGACGACCTCGTCGGGCTTGCGGCGGCCCTCCGCCCCGAGATCCTTGCCGAGCACCCCGTGCGAGGTGCCGAGCAGGTGCTTGAGGAAGTACTCGTGGCCCTTGCCCGACGAGCCGAGCAGGTTCGAGCGCCAGACGAACAGGTTGCGCGGCCAGTTCTTGGGGTTGTCCGGGTCCTCGCACGACATTCTGAGCTCGCCGGACTTGAGGGCCCGGGCGACGTAGTCCTTCGGCTCGAGTCCGGCGGCGGCCGCCGCGGCGGCGATCCCGAGCGGGTTCTGCTCCAGCTGCGGCGCGGAGGGCAGCCAGCCCATCCGCTCGGCGCGGACGTTGTAGTCGATGATGGCGCCGTCCCAGGGCCCGGCCGGCGCGGTCGGCGAGAGGATCTCCTTCACGTCGAGCGTCTCGTAGCGCCACTGGTCGGTATGCGCGTAGAAGGCCGAGGTGGAGTTCTGCTGGCGCGGCGGGCGGCCCCAGTCGAGGGCGAAGGCGAGCGGTGCCCAGCCGCTCTGCGGGCGCAGCTTCTCCTGGCCGACATAGTGCGACCAGCCGCCGCCGGACTTGCCCACGCAGCCGCACATCACCAGCATGTTGATCGCGCTGCGATAGTTCATGTCCATGTGGTACCAATGGTTCATCGCGGCGCCGATGATGATCATCGACCGGCCATCGGTCTTCTCGGCGTTCCGGGCGAATTCGCGCGCGACGGTCACGATCTGGTCGCGCGGGACGCCGGTGATCCGCTCCGCCCAGGCCGGCGTGTAGGGCTCGTCGGCGTCGTAGGAGGCGGCGACGTTGCCGCCGCCGAAGCCGCGGTCGAGGCCGTAATTGGCCAGGAACAGGTCGTAGACGGTCGCGACGAGTGCCTCGCCGTCGCGGGTGGCGAGGCGCCGCACCGGCACGCGCCGCTCGATCACGCTGGCATGGTCGCTCGACGCGAAATGCGCGTGCGCGATGTTGCCGAAATACGGGAAGGCGACGTCCTCGAACCCGTCCGCGGCGCCCGCCAGGGACAGGCGCAGGTCGACCGCGCGTCCGTCCCCGGCCCGGCTCTCCAGGTTCCACTTGCCGGTCTCGCCCCAGCGGAAGCCGACCGAGCCCAGGGGCGCGACGAGCGCGCCGGTCTGGTCGTCATAGGCGAGGGTCTTCCACTCGGGGTTGTTGGTCTCGCCGAGCGCGCCGTCGAGGTCCGAGGCGCGCAGGAAGCGCTCGGGCACGAGCCGCCCGTCCTGGCGCACGAGGCGCACCAGCATCGGCATGTCCGTGTAGCGCTTGGCGTAGTCGATGAAGGAGGGCACCTGCCGGTCGAGGTGGAACTCGCGCAGGATCACGTGGCCCATCGCCATGCCGAGCGCGGCGTCGGTGCCCTGCTTCACCGACACCCACATGTCGGCGAATTTCGAGGCCTCGGAGTAGTCGGGGCAGATCACGACGCTCTTGGCGCCGCGGTAGCGCACCTCGGTGTAGAAATGCGCGTCGGGGGTGCGGGTCTGGGGGACGTTCGAGCCCCACAGGATCAGGAAGCCGGCATTGTACCAATCGGCGCTCTCGGGCACGTCGGTCTGCTCGCCCCAGGTCTGGGGCGAGGAGGGCGGCAGGTCGCAGTACCAGTCGTAGAAGGACATGCAGACGCCGCCGAGCAGCGACAGGTAGCGGGCGCCCGCCGCGTAGGAGACCATCGACATGGCGGGGATCGGCGAGAAGCCGAAGACGCGGTCGGGGCCGTGCGTCCTGACCGTGTAGGCGTTGGCGGCCGCGATGATCTCGTTGACCTCGTCCCAGGTCGCGCGCACGAAGCCGCCATGGCCGCGCACGGAGGTGTAGGAGCGGCGCCGCTCCGGGTTCTCGACGATGTGGGCCCAGGCCGCCACCGGGGTCCGCATCACCCGGGCCTCGCGCCACAGCCGGAGCAGGCGCGAGCGCACCAGCGGGTGCTTCACGCGGTTGGCCGAGTAGAGGTACCAGGAATAGCTGGCGCCGCGGGCGCAGCCGCGCGGCTCGTGGTTGGGCAGGTCGGGCCGGGTGCGGGGATAATCGGTCTGCTGGGTTTCCCAGGTGACGATGCCGCCCTTGACGTAGACTTTCCAGGAACAGGAGCCGGTGCAGTTCACGCCGTGGGTGGAGCGCACGATCTTGTCGTGCTGCCAGCGCTTCCGATAGCCGTCCTCCCAGGCGCGGTCCTCGGCCGTGACGATGCCGTGACCATCCGAGAAGGTGTCGACCGTCTTCCGGAAGAAGGTCAGTCTGTCGAGGAAGTGCGACATCGCGCGGTGCCTGGTCGGTTTCGAGGTCTTCGAGGGCACTCTGGCCGCGTGGTCAGGCCCAAGCCTTGACTTGGATCAATCGCTCAAGTGACCTCCGTCATGTCGCCCCAACGGGACGGCCGGCGGGAGGTGTGCCTCCCGCCGGCCGTCCGAGCGTCGGTGCGGCGTCGCCCTTCGGCAGGGCGGCCCGTCAGCAGGGCGTGGCGGCGCCGCGGCGGGCGTACATCCACCAGTTCATCGCGACGTTGAGGGCGAAGAACAGCGCCAGCCCGTGGAAGACCCCGTTCGGGCCGCCGAAGCGGTCGAAGGCCCAGCCGAACAGCATGCCGAAGGCGAAGGGCCCGTAGGCCGCCACCGCGCCCGTGAAGCCGATGACGCCGCCGGCCTGGCGGGGCGGGAAGATCATCGGCATCTGCTTGAAGGTCGAGGCGTTGCCGATGCCCGCGAAGGCGAACAGCCCGAGCATCGCCGCGACGAACCAGGGGAAGCACTCCATCGAGGTGGGGGCCGTGAACAGGGGGACGATGGCGGCGCAGGCGGTCATGCCGAGGCCGGCGACCACGGTGACCTTGGCCCCGCCGAACCGGTCCGAGACCGGCCCGGCCGCGACGCGCAGGAGCGACCCGACCAGCGGGCCGAGGAAGGCGTAGGTCAGGGGGTCCGGGGCGCCGGGCAGCGTGCCGTAGCACTGCTTGATCAGCAGCGGGAAGGTCCCGGCGAGCCCCGAGAACGCCCCGAAGGTCATGATGTAGAGCGAGGTCATCGCCCAGGTGTGGCGCGAGCGGAAGATGTCGACCTGCTCGCGGACGTTGGCCTTGACCGGGACGCTGCGCAGCGCGAGCCAGGCGGCCAGGGCGAACAGCACGATGAACGGGATGTAGACGGCGGCGGCGTTGTGCAGCCAGACCTGCCGGGCGATGGCCCCCTTGGTCATGGTCTGCGACTCGCCGAGCAGCGTGCCGCCCGCGAGCGCGAAGCCGATCACCCAGGGCGTCAGGAACTGGACCACCGAGACCCCGAAATTGCCGATCCCGGCCTGGATGGCGAGGGCGGTGCCCTGCAGCCGCTTGGGGAAGAACAGGCTGGTCGAGGGCATGAAGGAGGAGAAGTTGCCGCCCCCGAGCCCGGCCAGGAAGGCCAGCACCAGGAGGACCCAGTAGGGCGTGGACGGGTCCTGCACCGCGTAGAACCAGCCGATGGCCGGGACGAGCAGCGACAGGCTGGCGAAGGTCACGACGCGGCGCGTGCCGAACATCGGCGTCAGGAACATGTGCGCGAGGCGCAGCGTGCCCCCGGCGAGGCCCGGCATGGCGGCGAGCCAGAACAGCTGGCCGGTGGTGAGCCTGAAGCCGACCGCCGGCAGGGCGACCACCAGGGCCGAGACCATGAACCAGACGATGAAGGACATCGTGAGGTTGGCGGTCGTCACGGTCAGGGTGCGCCAGGCGAGGCGGCTGCCCTCCCGGGCCCAGAAGGCCGGGTTCTCCGGCTCCCAGCGGGCGAGCCAGCTGCTCCCCGCGGGCCGGCCGGCCGTCAGCGTTTGCGTACCAGCACTCATGGCTGTTGCCTCTCAGGATCGGGACGGGCCGGCCGGCGCCCCGCGCCGGCCGGAAGGGGGATTCAGGCGGCCGGGAGGCCGGCCAGCGGCGCGGCCCGGGGGGCGCCCTCGCGGGCGGCGCGCAGGCGCTCGACCTCGGCGCGCAGCGCCTCGACCTCGGGGAGGTCCTTCGGCTCGCGCAGGGCGGGATGCTCCCGCGTCTCCAGGGCGCGGATCGCCGCGAGCATCCAGGCGGTGCTGCCGGCGGCGATCGCGAAGAGCAGCATGAAGCAGGAGGTCCAGACGCCGACGAGGTCGTTCATGAGGCCGAAGGCGATCGGCAGCACGAAGCCGCCGAGGCCGCCGATCAGCCCGACCACGCCGCCCACGGCGCCGACCCGGTCCGGGTAGTAGACCGGGATGTGCTTGAACACGGCGGCCTTGCCGAGGCTCATGAAGAAGCCGAGGGCGAAGGTCAGCACCGTGAAGCCCGCCGGGCCGAGCGCGAGGTCGAAGGCGATCGGGCCCCGGATGCCGGCGACCACGTAGTGGGTCGCCGGGTAGGACAGCAGGAAGGTGCAGGCGCAGGAGCCGGCGAAGGTCCAGACCATGACCTTCCGGGCGCCGTGCCGGTCGGCCAGGCGGCCGCCCAGGATGCGGAAGAGCGAGCCCGGGATCGAGTAGGCGGCGGCGAG
This sequence comes from Methylobacterium sp. 4-46, assembly GCF_000019365.1. Classification (GTDB taxonomy): domain Bacteria; phylum Pseudomonadota; class Alphaproteobacteria; order Rhizobiales; family Beijerinckiaceae; genus Methylobacterium. The sequence goes on from NC_010511.1 coordinate 6,240,620, forward strand.
CCAGCCGGCCGTGACGATGTCGAGGCCGTAGACGCCCGTGTAGTAGCGCGGCAGCCAGAGCGCGAGGGCGACGAAGCCGCCGAAGACGAAGAAGTAGTAGAGCGAGAAGCGCCAGACCTGGAGGTTGGCGAGCGGCGCCAGCATGGCCCAGAGGGGCTCGGGGGACGCGCCGGCGCGCCGGCGGGCGGCGAGGTCCGGGTCGTCCGCGGTGCCGAAGTAGAAGACCAGCGCCGTCACCACGAGGCCGAGCGCCCAGATCTGCGCCACGGCCTTCCAGCCGAAGGCGACCATGACCAGGGGCGCCAGGAACTTGGTGACCGCGGCGCCGACATTGCCCGCGCCGAAGATGCCGAGCGCGGTGCCCTGCTTCTCCTTGGGGAACCACTTCGACACGTAGGCGACGCCGACCGAGAAGACCCCGCCGGCAAGCCCGACGCCGAGGGCGGCGAGCAGGAAGGTCGGGTAATCGTGCGCGTAGGTGAGGAGGTAGGTGGCCAGCGCGGCGAGCAGCATCACCGCGAGGGTGACGGTGCGCCCGCCATACTGGTCGGCCCAGATGCCGAGGATCAGGCGGACGAGCGAGCCGGTCAGGATCGGGGTCCCGGCCAGGAGGCCGAACTGGGCGTCGGTCAGGCCGAGGTCCTTTTTGATCTGGACGCCGATGATCGAGAAGATGGTCCAGGCCGCAAAGCAGGTCGTGAAGGCGAGCGTGGAGAGCCAGAGCGCGCGGCCCTGGTCGCGGCTCGCGGGAGCGGCGGGATCGTGCATGGGAAGACCCTTCAGGCGGGTGTGTCGCCCGAAGGACTGTGTTGCGAAGCGCATCAACGGCGTAATTGATGCAGATCAAGGATGAGTTTGGGACAAATCAACGAAGGCTGAGGCGCGCGATTCCTGTCACCATCCTCAGCGGCATCCCGGAGCTGACATCTCCGACGCGGTTCGGCCGCTCGCGCGAGCGATCATGCCGGGCCCGTGGGGCGGCCGAGCGACTGGAGGGAGAGTGGGATGGCCGAGGAGCCGGAGGAGTTGCCGTCGGGTCGAGGTGCTGGTCGAGGCCGCGGCCGAGGTCGGGCCCTCGCTGTTCTTCTCGCTCCTCGTCATCACGGTGAGCTTCCTGCCGATCTTCACCCTGGAGAGCCAGGAGGGGCTGCTGTTCGGGCCGCTCGCCTTCACCAAGACCTTCGCCATGGCGGCGGCGCTCCTGTCGGTCACCCTGGTGCCGGCGCTCATGGTGCTGTGCGTGCGCGGGCGCATCATCCCCGAGCACCGCAACCCGCTGAACCGACTCCTGATCTGGCTGTACCGGCCGCTCATCGCCGGCGTGCTGCGGGCGCGGGGGCTCACCATCCTGCTCGCCGTATGCGTGCTGGCCGCCACCGCGTGGCCCGCCCGGCAGCTCGGCTCCGAATTCATGCCGGACCTCGACGAGGGCAGCCTGCTCTACATGCCGACCACCCTTCCGGGCCTCTCGGTGACCAGGGCCGGCGAACTCCTCGCCACCCAGGACCGCATCATCAAGTCGTTTCCCGAGGTCGCCTCGGTCTACGGCAAGGCCGGGCGCGCCAGCACGGCGACCGACCCCGCGCCGATGGAGATGTTCGAGAAGGTCATCGCCCTGAAGCCGAGATCCGCGTGGCGGCCGGGCGTGACGCTCGCGAGCCTCAGGGCCGAGATGGACAGGGCGCTGCAATTCCCGGGCGTGTCGAACGCCTGGACGCAGCCGATCCGCGCCCGCATCGACATGCTCTCGACCGGCATCCGCACCCCGGTGGGCGTGAAGGTGCTGGGAACCGACCTGAAGGAGATGGAGGCGGTCGCCCGCCGGTCGAGGCGGTCGTCCGGAATATGCCGGGCACGTCGAGCGCCTACGCGGAACGCGTCATCGGCGGCGACTTCCTCGACATCACGCCGGACCGCGAGGCGCTCGGGCGCTACGGCCTGATGGTCGGCGACGTGCAGGACGTGATCGCGACCGCGCTGGGCGGGCAGGCCGCGACCAACACGGTCGAGGGCCGCGAGCGTTACACCGTGAACGTGCGCTACCCGCGCGCCTTCCGCTCGGACCCGCGGGCGATCGCCGACGAGGTGCAGGTGCCGCTTCCGGCGGGCGGCACGGTGCCGCTGCGCGAGGTCGCCAGGGTCGAACTCACCCGGGGGGCACTCGCCGCCCCGGCCCGGCTTCGTGCCCTCGCGGGGTCGGCCCGGTCGCCGGGGGCCGCCGGCTCGAAAGCGTGAGGCAGGGCCCGCGCCCTCGGCGGCCGGAACCCCGTCTCGACGCGCCCGCCGCCCGAGGCATCGCTCGTCCTCGGAGCGACCCTGATCGCCCCGGGCGCGGTCCGGGGATTGCGGGATGCCGAGCTTGATCCAGATCAAATCAAGATCTCATCGCTCGTCATAGATTGATGCGATCAGTTGCGTCGCGTATTGTCCGCCGCAATCGAGTGAAATCGCACCGGATCGGCGGCACCATCTCTGCGGCGTCTGCGGGCGAAGATCCCATTCGCCCCGGCAATGCCCTGACAGAGCGGGAAGGCCGCGCGTCGCGGGCTCGCCCCGACGGGTCGACCGGGCGGCCTCGGACAGGCCGGTCCCGAGGCAGCGCCGGGCCGGCCGGAAGCGGGGGCGCCGCGGAGAGAAGGCGATCAGGCCGTCGTCGGCCTTCGGCTGGAGATCGGAAGCCAGAGTTCGACACGAGGGGAGAATGGCCATGGACTCGATGCACCGTCGCGCCGTGCTCAGGCAGTTTTCGTGCGCCGTCATCACGGCCGCCGGCCTGGCTCTGGTGCCGAGCGCCGCGGAGGCCGTGCTTCTCAGGGCAGGGCCCGTCGGCGACGCGAACGACGACGCCCTCGTCGAGAAGGCCCAGGCCGTCGTCGTCGTCCCTCGCCGCCGCCGTCGCAGGGTCTGCTGGTGGCGGCGGGGACGCCGCGTCTGTGCGTGGCGCTGATCGCGTGTCCCGCGAGCGCCGTCGGCCGCGGCCGGTCAGCCCCGGCCTTCCGGCACTCTGGCGAGAAGCAAGCCGATGAACCGAATTCGCTCTGCCCGGGATGGAGTTGGCCGATGTCAACGAGACGCGAGTTCATCAAGGCCCTGCCCGGCGCAGGCGCCGCATTCTCCGTCGCGGGTGCCTTCGTGCCCGGGGAGAGCGTCGCCCGGGCCCAGGGAGCCGAGAGCGTCTCTCCCCCCGAGGGGCATTTTCACCCGCAGGGCAAGCCGCCCTCCACCTTCACGCGCGACGTGTTGCGCCGGGCGCGAGCAACCCTCCCGTTCGCGGACGACAGGGACTTCGCGGAGCAGCGCAAGGGGCTGATCGCCCCCATGACCGCCATGACCATCCCGGCCGAGGCCGGCCACGTCGCCTGGGACATGCAGCAATTCCGCTTCCTCGACGAGCAGGACGAGTTCGACAGCATCCACCCGTCGCTGGTCCGGATCTCGCGGCTCAACAACAATTACGGGCTCTACGAGGTCGTCCCCGGCATCTACCAGGTGCGCGGCTTCGATCTCTCCGATCTCACCATGGTGCGGGGGAGGAGCGGGTGGATCGTGTTCGATCCGCTCATCAGCCAGGAGACCGCGCGCGCCGCCTGGAGGCTGTTCCAGGCGCATGTGGGCGAGGGGCGTCCGATCTCGGCGGTGATCTACTCCCACACCCACGGCGACCATTGGGGCGGGGTGCGCGGCATCCTCGATGAGGAGGAGGTCCGGTCCGGCCGCGTGCCCGTGATCGCCCCCGCCGATTTCATGGCCCACACGGTGGCCGAGAACGTCTACGCCGGAAACGCCATGAACCGGCGGCTGTTCTATCAGTACGGGCTGCTCCTGCCGGCGGGACCGCACGGCTATGTCGGGCAGGGCCTGGGCCAGCGCGTCTCGGCCGGCGCCACCGGCCTGATCGCTCCGACCCGGCACGTCGTCGATCCCATCGAGGAATTCGAGGTCGACGGCGTCCGTATGATCTTCCAGAACACGCCGAACACCGAAGCGCCCCGCGAGATGAACACCTACCTCCCGGACATGAAGGCGCTCTGGATGGCGGAGAACGTCATCGCATCCCTGCACAACATCTACACGCTGAGGGGCGCCCCGGTGCGCGATCCCCTCAACTGGTCGAAATACATCAACGAGGCGCTCTACCGCTTCGGCATGAAGGCCGAGGTGATGTTCGCCTCCCACCATTGGCCGCGCTGGGGCAACGCGCGGATCCAGGAGGTGCTGCGGGCGCAGCGCGACCTCTACGCCCACATGAACAACCAGGTGCTTCACCTCGCCAACCAGGGCGTGACGATCAACGAGATCCACACCGTCTACGAGGTGCCGCGGAACCTGCAGCAGAAGTGGCATTGCCGCGGCTATCACGGCTCTCCGGAGCACAACAGCCGGGGCGTCGTCCAGCGCTACCTCGGCTTCTGGGACTGCAACCCGGCGACGCTGATCCCGCTCGCCCCTTCCGAGAGCGCCCCCCTCTACGTCGAGATGATGGGCGGCGCGGAGGCGATCCTCGCCCGCGGCCGCCGCCTGCACGACGAGGGGAAGTACCTGCTGGCCCAGGAGATCGTGAACAAGCTCGTCCAGGCGGAGCCGCGCAACCGGGCCGCCAAGGAGCTCTTGGCCGACATTTTCGAGCAGATCGGCTACCAGCAGGAGAATCCCGGCCTGCGCAACAGCTTCCTGGCCGGGGCGTACGAGCTTCGGACCGGCATTCCGGAGGGCGAGACGGCGAGTTCGAGCAGCCCCGACGTGGTGCGGGCGATGACGACCGAGCTGTTCCTGAACTTCCTCGCCATCCGCATGGACAGCCGCAAGGCGGAGGGGATGCGCTTCACCATCAACCTGGTCACGCCGGACAATGGCGAGCGGTTCGTCATCGAGCTGGAGAACGCGACGCTGACCAACATCGCGGGGTTCCAGGCCGAGAAGCCGGACCTGACCCTGACCATCAACCGCTCGGATCTCGAGCGGACGATGATCGGGGCCAAGACCCTGGAGGCGCAGATCGCCGACGGAACCGCGACGGTTCAGGGCGACGCGGGCGTTCTGGCCCAGCTGGCCGCGACGATGGTGGATTTCGACCCGCGCTTCGAGATCATGCCGGGCACCAAAGGGACGGCCGCCCCGGAGCAGGTCCATGCCGAGGCGTATCGGGCCGAGCCCAGCCGGACGATCGCCGAGTAGCCGGGGCCGGTCCTCCGGCAGGCTCGGCATCATTCGCCGAAATGGTCACCGGTTCGGCGGCCAAAAATGATGCGGCACCAGGAGACCAAGCAGAACTGCCCGATGCCGTTCTGCTCAGCCCTGGACGAGGTCCGAAGCGTCGACGAAGACTTCGGCATTCCGGATCTCGACCGGGTAGAGGCGGAGCGGCCGCGTCGGCCATCCGGCGGAGACTTGCCCGTCGCGCAGGTCGAACGACGCCCGGTGGTGCGGGCAGAGCAGCCGCCCGTTCGCGCACCGGCCGCGCGCGAGGTCCGCGCCCTCGTGCGGGCAGGCGCGCTCGGCCGCGACGATCGTCGCGCCGTCGCGCACGAGGACGAGGTGACGTCCGCCCACGAGGACCGGGACGATGGGCCCCGCCTCCGCCTCGTCGAGGCGGCACGCGCGCACCCAACGCTGCGCCCCCGCTCCAGCCTCACCGGGTCTCGAGGGCATCGCGCGTCTCGTCCGCCGTCCGGACGATCACGTCCGGACGGCGGACGACCAGCCGGCGCGGCGCTTGCGCGAAGCCGACATCCGCATGGCCGAAATCGGAGATGGCGACGCAATCCATCGGATTTCGTCTCAGCCGCCCAGATAGGCTTCGCGGATGTGCGGATCCGCGATCAGGGCGGAGCCCGTTCCCGAGCGGACGATGCGGCCCGTCTCGAGGAGGTAGGCGTGGTCGCAGAGTTCGAGGGCCGCGAAGGCGTTCTGCTCGACGAGCAGCACCGTGGTGCCGGCGGTGCAGATCGCCCGGATGACCGCGAACATGCGCTCGACGATGTTGGGGGCGAGCCCCAGCGAGGGCTCATCGAAGAGCACGAGCTTGGGGCGCGCCATCAGGGCGCGCCCGATCGCCAGCATCTGCTGCTCGCCGCCCGACAGGGTGCCGGCCGCCTGATGCCGCCGCTCCGCGAGCCGCGGGAACTCGCCGTAGATGCGGTCGAGGTCGGCGGCGACGCCCGCGCGGTCGCGGCGGAGATACGCGCCCATCGCGAGATTCTCGGCCACGCTCATCTGCGGGAAGACGCGCCGCCCCTCCGGGCAATGGGCGATGCCGTGGGCGAGGATGCGGCGCGGCTCGGAGCCGGTAATGTCGCGCCCGTTGAACGAGATCGCGCCGGAGCGCGGCGGCACGAGCCCGGAGATCGCCCGCAGCGTCGTCGACTTGCCGGCGCCGTTCGCCCCGACGAGGGCGACGAGCTGCCCCTCCCTCACGGCGATGCTCAGTCCCTTGAGGGCCGTGACGTGGCCGTAGCCGCAGACGAGGTCGCGGATCTCAAGCATGGGCGGCCTCCCGCGCCTCCGCGGCGGCCCGGCGCGCGGCACTGCCCTGGCCCAGATAGGCCTCGATCACGGCCGGGCCGGCGCGGATCGCCTCGGGCGGTCCCTCGGCGATCAGGCGGCCGTAGTTCAGGACGACGATGCGGTCGGAGACCTCCATCACCATCGGCATGTCGTGCTCGACCAGCAGGATGGTGACGCCGCGCGCGCGGATCTGGCGGATCAGCCGCACGAAGACCCGGGTCTCCGAAGCGTTCATGCCGGAGACCGGCTCGTCGAGGAGGAGCATCGCGGGCTCGGTCGCGAGCGCGAGCGCCACGCCGACGAGGCGCTGCTCGCCGTAGGCCAGCGCCCCGGCCTTCTCCCGCGCGCGCGCCGCGAGGCCGACCCAGTCGAGGAGCGCCTCGGCGCGCCCGCGCAGCGCCCGCTCTCTCGCGCGGCTCCGGCCCGGCAGCGCGTCGAGGAGGGGCGCCCGGCGCGCGCCGCCGTGCCCGTGCAGGCCGATCATCACGTTCTCGAGCACCGTGTCGTCCGGGAACACGCTGGTGCGCTGGAAGGTGCGGGCGAGGCCGAGCCGGGTGATCTCGTGCGGCTGGAGGCCCGTCAGGCGCGTGCCGCGGAAGCGCACCTCGCCCTGGCTGGGCTTGAGGAAGCCCGTCATCACGTTGAAGGCGGTGGTCTTGCCGGCGCCGTTGGGGCCGATCAGGCTGACGATCTCGCCCTGCGCCACCTCGAAGTGCAGGTCGGCGATGGCGACGAGGCCGCCGAAGCGCACGCCGACGTGCTCGACCGAGAGGATCGCCGCGCTCATCGCTGCACCGCCGGGTTGGACTTCAGGATCGGCGCGGACGCGTCCGCGGCCGTTCCGCGGCCGCGCGCCAGGAGCCCGGCGGCCCCCGGGACGATGCCGCGGGGCATCAGGAACAGGATCAGGATCAGCACGATCCCGTAGACGATCCACTGCGCCTCCGGGGCCATGACGGGGCGCAGGGCCACCGGCAGCAGGCCGAAGATCAGGCCTCCGACCACCGGGCCCATCAGCGTGCCCTTGCCGCCGCCCACCACCATGATGACCATCGTCACCGTGGTGGCGAACAAGAACACGTCGGGGTCGATGATCCGCAGGTAATGGGCGTAGAGGCTGCCCGCGGCCCCCGCCATGGCGGCCGAGACGACGGCCGCAACGGTCAAGGTGCGGGTGGCATTGATGCCGACCGAGAGCGCGAGCGGCTCGTTCTCCTTGAGCCCGCGCATGGCGCGGCCGAAGCGCGCGCGCACCATCCGGGCGATGATCGCGTAGCAGAGCGCGCCGACGCCGAGGACGAGGTAGTAGTTCTGGAGCTTGGTCCGCAGCGTCCAGGCGCCGAGGCCCGGCACCCCGAGGGTGAAGGCCGGGATGCCGGTGAGCGCCAGCGGCCCCTGCGTCAGCTCCACCCAGTTGAGCGCCACGAGCCTCACCACCTCGGCGAAGGAGATGGTCACGATCACGAAGTAGGCGCCGCGCACCCGGAACGAGAGCCGCCCGATCAGGTAGCCGCAGGCCCCCGCCGCCGCGACCGCCACGAGGAAGCCGGCGGCGGCTGGCCAGGGCTCGTGCATCACCCGGTAGCCGAAGCCGACCTCGACGTCGAAGCCGAGGCTGGTCAGCGCGCTCACGTAGGCGCCGATGCCGAAGAAGGCGATGTGGCCGAGGCTCAGCTGCCCGGTGTAGCCGAGGAGCAGGTTCAGGCTCATCGCCCCGATGGTCAGGATGCCCGTCGTGATCAGCGCGTTGAGGAGGTAGGGGTCGGCGCCGAGCGCGAGCGGCAGCGCGGCGAGCGCCGCCAGGAGAGCCAAGGGGAGGAGGCGGGTCATCCGATGCGCTCCGCTTTCGCGAACAGCCCGGTCGGCCGCCAGAGCAGGACCGCGATGATGATCAGGAAGCCCATCGCGTCGCGGTAGCCCGACGAGACGTAGCCGGCCCCGAGCTCCTCCGCGAGCGCCAGGATGAAGCCGCCGATCGCCGCCCCCGTGACGTTGCCGAGCCCGCCCAGGATCACGATCGCGAAGGCCTTCAGCTCGGCGAGCTGCCCCATCTGCGGGAACACCACGTAGACCGGGCCGAGCAGCGCCCCGGCGGCGGCGGCGAGCGAGGAGCCGAGCGCGAAGGTCGCGGTGTAGATCCCCCGCACGTCGACGCCCATCAGCGCCGCCGTGTCGGAATCCTGGAAGGCGGCGCGCATGGCGAGGCCGAGCCTCGTGCGGTTGATCAGCGCGTAGGTGAGCCCGATCAGGAGCAGCGCGCCGCCGAGCACGAACAGGCTCAGCCACGAGACCGAGACCGGCCCGAGCCGCAGCGGCGCCTCGGGGAAGGGCGAGGGCACCGCCTTGGCGACGCCGCCGAAGGTCCAGAGGGTGCCCGATTGCAGCACGATGCCGGCCCCGATCATCACCAGCATGGTCGTGTCGATGTCCTGGCCCCGCAGCGGCCGGAGCAGCAGGAGCTCGATCACGGCGCCGAGCGCGAGGCCGCCGAGGATGGCCGCCGGCAGCGCCAGGAAGAAGTTGAGCCCGAGCGCCGCGACCGCGAGGTACATCAGGTACGCGCCGACGGTGTAGAGCGCGCCGTGCGTGAAGTTCACGACGTTCATGATCCCGAAGATCAGCGTGAGCCCGACGCCGAGCAGCGCGTAGGTCCCGCCCAGGATCAGGGTGTTGACGAGGTGCTGGAGCAGCTGGTCCATGCGGGTCCCCTTGGGCTCCCTCGGCGGGCGGCGTGCCCGGCCGGCCCGGGGGCCGGCCGGACCGCGTCAGAGGGTCGGCTGGACGACGCGGCCGTCCTTGATCTCGATGATGTAGACGTCGGGCTTGCTCTGGCCGCTCTCCTTGCCGGCAGGGCCCGATTTCGCGAAGCGGATCGGGCCGTTCAGGCCTGTGAGGTCGACCGACCAGAACGCCTTGGTGATCGCGGCCGGCTCGGCCGAGCCGGCCTTCTCGATGGCCTGCGCGATGGCGCGGATGCCGTCGTACCCGCGGAAGCTCTCGGTGACGCCCGCGAACGCGAAGCCGCGCTTCTTCCACTCGCCGATGAAGTACGCGGTCGCCTTGGGATTCGGGGTCTTCTCCGGCAGCCAGGGCAGGAACGTCGTCAGGTGCATGGTGCCGTCGGCGGCGGCCCCGGCCTGAGCGATGATCTGGTCGGGGTTCTGCGAGCCGCCCGTGGTGATGACGCGCTTCTTGAGGCCGAGCGCCGCCATCTGCTTGAACAGCAGCACGAGCTGGTCGACGGCGCTCGTGATCATGATCGTGTCGCTGTCGGAGGCCTTCAGCTTGGCGAGCTGGGCGCTCATGTCCTGCGCGGCCTGGTCCATGGTCTCGACGAGGCCGATCTGGACGCCCTTCTCCTTCAGCATCTTGCCGAAATCGGTCGCCGCGCCGCGGCCGAAATCGTTGTTGATGACCAGGAAGTCGACCTTCTTGATGCCGAGGCGCGACACCATGGGCGCGAAGTTCTCGGCCTCCAGCGCCGAGGGCGGCGAGATGCGGAAAACGAACGGGTTGCCGGAGGTGGTGATCTTCCCCGAGGAGGAGGTCTCGACCAGCATCGGGACCTCGTAGTCGATGAGCTTCGGCATCACCGCGAGCGTCAGGCTCGACCCCCAGGCCCCCATCATCACCGGCGTCTTGTCGCTGGTGATGAGCTTCTCGGCCACGGCGGCGGCCTCGGTCGGGTTGCTCTTGTTGTCCTCGATCACGAGTTCGAGCGTCTTGCCGAGCACGCCGCCCTTGGCGTTGATCTCGTCGGCGGCGATCTTGGCGCCGTTCACCACGTAGGTGCCCGAGGCCGCGAAGGCCCCCGTGAGCGGCTCGTTGACGCCGATGCGGATCGAGTCCGCGAGGGCGCCGGTCGCCGCGAGGGCCATCAGCATCGCCGTGGTGAGGGTGAACCTGCTCGACATGGAGGTCTCCGGTGGGGGCGGGAACGGGGTCAGGCGCGGGCGAGCCACGCCGCGAGGCGCGCGCGGATCAGGCCGAGGAGCAGGCGGACGGGGTTGAGGGCGGCGGGGGCGGGGGGCGCGGCCCCGGAGAGCTGCGCGTCGAGGTTGCGGGCGAACGCGGCCGCGATGCGGCCGGCGAGGTCGCGCACGAGGCCGGGCCGGCCGAACTGCGCCAGCGGCCCGGTCAGGCTGTAGCCGACCTCGAGGGCGACCCGCGCGGTGCCGGGCTCCGCGCCGGGCTCGACCCGGTAGCGGATCTCGCCCTCGGTGGCGGAGCGCCCGCCCGCGTCGCTGCCCGCGCCGCGCACGCGGCCGGTGCGGGCGGCCTCGTCCCGCTCGATGAGGGCGCGGCCCCGAAACGTGGCGGCGATCGGCCCGATCCGCACCTGGAGGCCGCCCTCCACCGCGTCGGGGGCCGGCCGGCCGGTGAGCACGGCGCCGGGCAGGCAGGCGGCGACCGCCGCGATGTCGCCGAGGAGCGCGAAGACCGCCTCCGGCGGATGGGCGAGGTCGATCGTCTGCGTGAAACGATGCGCCGGACGGAAGGTCCCGGCGAGCGTCGGCGCGGCGCCCGGGGCGGCCGCGGCCGCGGTCGCCGGGGGGCGCTGGGCCGCTGCGAGGCCCTCGCCGGCCCGCGCGCCGACCGGACCGAGCGGGCGCGGCGCGGGCCCGCTCGGTCCGATGCCGCGGGCGCGGCGGTCGGCGATGACGCTCGCCACCGCCCGCACGATACCGGCGTAGCCGGTGCAGCGGCAGAGATTGCCCGAGAGGCCGACCCGGATGCGCTGCGCGTCCGCCTCCGGCAGCCGCAGCACGAGGTCGCGCGCGCTGACCAGCATGCCGGGCGTGCAGTAGCCGCACTGGAGCGCGTGCTCGCGGTTGAAGGCTGCGCGCAATTCCGCCGCGACCGGATCGTCGTCGAGGCCCTCGATGGTGGTGACCTCGGCGCCCGCGCAGGCTCCCGCGAAGGTGAGGCAGGCGCGCGCCGGCTCGCCGTCGATCAGCACCGTGCAGGCGCCGCAGACGCCGTGCTCGCAGCCGAGATGCGTGCCCGTGAGGGTCAGGTCCTCGCGCAGCACGTCGCCGAGGTGGCTGCGCGGCTCGGCCTCCACCCGGACGGGCCGGCCGTTCACCGTCAGCCCCAGCGCCACGCGCCCCGCTGCCGCGGGCGCCTCCGCCAGTCCGGCGCTCATGCGACCTCCGTGAGGGGCATCGGGGTGGGCCGCGCGGCCTGCGCCACCGCGCGGGCGAGCACCGTGACGTGGACGTGTCGCTCGACCGCGTCCGACATGCCGGCGGCGGCGAGGGCGCGCTCCGCGGCGGCGGCGTCGAAGTGCCGGGCGAAATCGGGGCCGATCCGGCCGCCGAAGAGCGGGCGCGCGTCGGCGAAGAGGAGGGGCGGCCCCTCGATGGCCCCGATCACCGCGCGGCCCCGGCCGGCGGCGGGATCGAGCCGCACGGCCCCGATGGCGTGCGCGAACTCGCCGATCTTGGCACAATGCTTGACGTAGCCCCAGGCCACGCTCTCGGGCCGGGCCGGCACCCGAACGGCGACCAGGACCTCGCCCGGTTCGAGCGCGGTCTCCAGCGCCCCGGTGACCAAGCGCTCCACCGGCAGCCGCCGACGCCGGCGGGGCCCGGCGATCTCGACCTCGGCGCCGAGCGCCGTCAGGGCCGTGACCCAGTCCGCCGCGGGATCGGCGTGGACGAGGCTGCCGCCCACCGTGCCGCGGTTGCGCACGGGCCGGTAGGCGATGGCCGCGGCCACCCGCCGGAGCGCGCCCCCGGTCACGTCGGGCACCCGCCCGTCCTCGATGTCGGCGTGGGTGACGCACGCGCCGAGGACGAGCGTGTCGCCCTCGACCGCCGCCCGCCGGAGTTCCTGCAGGCCGGTGATGTCGAGGATCAGGTCCGGCGCGACGAGGCGCAGGTTGAGCATCGGGCCGAGCGACTGGCCGCCCGCCATCAGCTTCACGGAGCCTCGCGCCTCGCCGAGCCGGGCCAGGAGGGCGGCGAGGTCGCGCGGCCGCTCGTAGGCGAAGGGCGCGGGCTTCATGCGGCGGCCCTCGCGCGCCGCGGCGCGCCGCGCGCGGCGAGGACCGCCTCGACGATCCGCCGCGGGGTGACGGGGGCGTGCAGCAGCTCGACCCCGAGCGGGCGCAGCGCGTCGTTGATCGCATTCGCGAGCGCCGCGGGCGGCGCGATGGCCCCGCCCTCGCCGATGCCCTTCTGGCCGAAGCGCGTGTACGGGGAGGGGGTCTCCATGTGCGCGATGCGCGCGGCCGGCACCTCCGCCGGGCCGGGCAGGAGGTAGTCGGCGAAGGTCGAGGCGAGCGGCTGACCGCGGGCGTCGAAGCGCACCTCCTCGTAGAGCGCCGTGCCGATGCCCTGCGCGAGGCCGCCGTGGATCTGGCCGTCGACGACGAGCGGGTTCACCAGCGTGCCGCCATCCTCGACCACCACGTAGTCGAGGATCTCGACGGCGCCGAGGTCGGGATCGACCGCCACGACCGCCGCGTGCGCGGCGTAGGAGAACGTGCCGGAATCCCGCACCGGCTTGTAGCCGGCCGTGACTTCGAGACCGCCCGGATCGGTGGCGGGCGCGAGGTCCTGCGGGCGCCGGTACCACGTGCGGGCGATCACCTCGACCGGCACGTCGCCCGACGGGCCGATCACCCGGCCGGCCTCGTAGCGGCAGGCTTCCGGCTCGGCCTGGAGCAGGTGCGCGCCGATCCGCACGGCCCGCTCGCGCAGGGCCTCGCAGGCCGCCGCGACCGCGCCGCCGACCATCACCATCATGCGCGAGCCCCAGGCGCCGGTGGAGTAGGGCGTGGCGGCGGTGTCCCCGTGCACCAGCCGCGTGCGCGCCACCGGCACGCCCAGGATCTCGTGCGCGACCTGCGCCAGGGTCGTCTCCAGTCCCTGGCCGTGCGAGTGGGCGCCGACGCGCAGCTCCAGCCCCCCGTCCGGGGTGAGCCGGGCGCTCGCCTGCTCGTGGCCCGGCACCATCGGTATGCCCCACCCCGCGTAGACGGAGGTGCCGTGCGCCGCCTGCTCGCAGTAGATCGCGAGCCCGAGCCCGATGCGCCGTCCGTCGGGCTCGCCCGCGCGCTGGCGCGCCCGCACCCCCTCGGCACCGATGGCGGTGAGCGCCCGGGCCAATGCCTGCGGGTAGTCGCCGCTGTCGAAGTGCTTGTTGGTGATGTTGTCGAACGGCATCTGCTCGGGCCGCACGAGGTTCCTCTCGCGCACGACCTCCGGGGCGAGGCCCGCCTCCGCCGCCACCGCGTCGAGGATCAGCTCCATCGCGAAGCACACGCCCGTGCGGGCGACGCCGCGGTAGGGCAGGATCGGGCACTTGTTGGTCGCCACCGACCAGGTGCGGCAGCGATAGGCCGGGAAGTCGTAGGGGCCGGGCAGGATGCTCGCCACCTGCGCGGCCTCCAGGCAGGCCGAGAACGGGTAGGCCGAGTAGGCGCCGGAATCGACGGTGGCCTCGCAGTCGATGCCGCGCAGGGTGCCGTCGGGCTCGGCATAGGCCGTGATGCGGTAATGGTGCTCGCGGCAATTCGCGTTCGCGGTGAGATGCTCGCGCCGGTCCTCCAGCCAGCGCACGGGATGGCCGCACCGGAGCGCCAGCCAGCCCAGGCAGATCTCCTCCGCGAGCAGGATCGCCTTGTAGCCGAAGCCCCCGCCCACGTCCGGCGAGACGACGCGGACGCGCTCCTGCTCGATCCGCAGACACTCGGCGAGGCCGTTGCGCACGATGTGCGGCATCTGGCTCGCGGTGTGGACGACGAGCTGATCCAGGCGGTGGTCGTAGTGGGCGACCACGCCGCGCCCCTCGATCGGCGCCATGCACTGGCGCGCCGTGGAGATGGTGCGGGAGACCTTGATCGGCGCGTCGAGGGCCGAGGCGATGTCCACGTCGACGAGCGTCTCCAGGAAGACGTTGTCGCCCCAGTGCTCGTGCACGAGGGCGGCGCCGGGCTCGCGGGCGGCGAGCATGTCGTGGACCGCCGGCAGCTCCTCGAGGTCGAGGACGACCGAGGCGGCGATGTCCTCCGCCTCCGCGCGGGTCGGCGCGACGCAGAAGGCGACGAGTTCCCCGACCTGCCGCACTTTGCCGACCGCGAGCGGCGGCTGCTCGGACACCTTGAACCCGGGCAGGCCCGACACGGCGCGGATCGGCGCGACGCCGTCGAGGTCGGCGGCCGTGAACACCCGGCCGCGAGACTCCTCCGGCACGTGGATCGCGCGGATGCGGGCATGGGCCAGGGGGCTGCGCACGAAGGCCACGTCCTGCATGCGCGGCAGCCGGACGTCGCCGACGTACTGGCCGCGCCCGCGCATCAGACGCTCGTCCTCCTTGCGGGGGAGCGGCGCGCCCACGCCCTCCCGGGCGCCCGCGGCGGAGGGGGAGGCGCCCGCGGCAGAGGGGGAGGCGCCCATCAGGCCGCGATCGCCCGCGGCAGGATCGGCGAATCGGCGTCGAAGCGCTTGCCCGCCCGCAGGCAGAAGGCCGGGCGCAGCAGCCGGTCGACGACCACCCGCGTGTCCTCGTTGTCGCGCAGCAGGAAGGACCCGCGGTCGTCGTGCAGCACGGACACGTCCGCCTCGAAGCCGGGGGTGAGCGCCCCGATCCTGTCGGAGAGGCCCAGCATCTGCGCCGGATGCGAGGTCACCATCGGCACCACCTCCTCGAGCGGGATGCCGAGCGCCATCATCGAGGACATCGCCTGGGTCAGGCTGAACCGTGCCTGGCCCAGGAAGGGGTGGTTCTCGTCATCGTGGTGGGCGTCGGGCGTGCCCGCGGGCCGCGGCACCTCCGTGTTGTAGCCGTGCATGTCGGCGCCGAGCGTGTAGGGCACCACGCCGGCGGGGATCGCCGCCCGGGCCACCCGGTAGGAGAAGTGGCTGCCGTGGCCGACATCGACCTTGAGGCCGGCATCGAGCGCGGCCTTGATGACGGAATGCACCTCGCCCTGCTCGTTGATGAACCCGCCGGGGTGGCGGGTGAAGGGATGGGCGAGCACGTCGCCGGGGCGCAGGAGCGGGATCACCCGCTCCATGATCGTGTTGGCGTCCTCGCCATTGGCGCCGGATTCCGGCAGGCCCCAGAGCTGGCCGAAATGGACGTAGAGCGGCAGGTCGGCGCGCCGGCTGATCTCGGCGGCCATCTCCATCACCTTGATGCCCCAGCGGGCGAAGCCGCCGATCTCGGCATGGCCCTTGATACCGCGCACGAGGTCGCGGTTCTCCACCGCGGCCTTGACGGTGGCGTCGATGTCGACGCCGTCCGGGCTGTAGAGGTTGGGATAGAAGTGCCCTTCGAGACCTCCGACGAGGTAGGCGGACAGGAAGGCGAGCACCCGCGTGTCGGAGGTTTCTGCAATATAATGCCGGAATCCCGGCAGGGTCATGCACGACGGACCGCCCTGGTCGACGACGGTGGTGACTCCCGAGCGCACGCCCACCATGTCGGGATTAAGACCGAAGCGGCCGGTGACATACTGGTAGACGTGGGCATGCGTGTCGATCAGCCCCGGCAGCACCAGCTTTCCGGAGACGTCGATCACCTCCGCGGCGCTCGATGGCAGGATGGTCTCGGCGATGTTCGCGATGCGACCGCCGCGCACTGCGACGTCACGGATGCCGTCGATGCCGTTCTTTGGGCAGATCACGCGCCCGCCGCGCAGCAGCAGGTCGTACCGGGTGCCATCCATCGCTCTACCTTACCTGTTGGTTCGCCGCGCCCCAGTGAGCCCATGCAGGATAATGCGAAAAAGGAAGCATGCTTCGCAATTCGTTGGTAGCAGGATGCGTGCCAGGTTGGAGCGAGGAGCAACGGAGGGCTCAGCGATGGAGGACGGTGCCGGAGATCTGGCCAAGGAGGCAGCACTGCCCGTTGCGCGCGCAGATTCGCGCGGGCCCGAGGCGGCGGGAGGGATCTGGCCGCTGATCGACCGTCCGGGCTTCCTCGTCCGGCGACTCTATCAGATCCACGTCAGCCTCTTCTCTGAGCGCTGCGCCGCTTTCCGCGTCACGCCGCTGCAGTACAGCCTGTTGTCGGAACTGATGGTGCGGGGCGAGGCCGATCAGACGACCCTGGCGCACGCCGTCGCGCTGGACAGGACCACGACGACGGGCGCGCTGCGGCGCCTCGAAGCGCGCGGGTTCGTCAGCCGGACGATCTCCCCCGTCGATCGCCGCTCGCAGCAGTGCCGCCTGACCGACGAGGGCCGGGAGATCCACGCCGCGATGGCGGATGCGGTTCGGCAGGCCCACGCGGACACGATCGCCGCCCTCTCTCCGGCGGAGCGGAAGCTCTTCGTCGACCTGATGAGGAAGATCGCCGCGGCGCACGGCCAAGCGGCGCACGGCCAAGCGCCCGGCATGGCCGAGTTGCAGACCTGATGCGGGATCCGCGTGATCGACGCGGATCCCGGATCACGAGCCCGCGCGGCGCCTGAGCGCCGCGCCTGAGCGAAGCCGACATCCGCATGGCCGAAATGGGAGATGGCGAAGCCACCAACCGGATGTCGGATGAGGCATGTCTCGGGCGCCGGCAGCGATCGGCCCGGAGCATCCGCGGCCGCCCCGGTCACCGCCGTCGAGGCGGCCAGGCCCGATCCGGCGAGGCGCCCCGCGGGGGGCCTCGCTACGCCGACGCGACCTCGGTGACCGCGGCCCCGAAACCGTCGAGGGCCCGCGTGACGGTGGCGAGATCCTCGAAATGCGGGAAGGCGCCCGTCGGCAGCCGCATCACGGTCCAATTCCGCCGCTCGGCGAAGCGAGGAAGGTCGCGGTAGTCGACGAAGTCGCCGCGCGTGCCGTGGATCACCAGGACGGGCAGGTCGAGCGCCTCGTAGAGCGCGGTGGCATCCGTCGGAAACAGGTGGCCGGCGATGAAGCAGAAGGGTGCATGCTGGGCTCCCGGCCGGTGCGCCGACGCGTACCCGTAGGCGAGCAGGCCCTCGTCGATATCCGGCGAGCCCCAGGTCTTCTCCAGGAAGAAGCGCATGCTCGGGCGGCTGACCAGGGCATCGAACAAGGCACGGCCCCAGGGGGGCGCGTCGAGGGTCGCGCGCAGCCGCTCCCTGCCGCGGTGGCCGCCGCGCGGAGAGCGGCCGGAGAGCCGGGCATCGAACCCGGTCGGGCTGATCAGGGCGAGTCCGCGGTAGTCTCGCGGGCGTTCGAGGGCCGCGCGGGCGAGATACTCGGCCGAGAGGGAGAGGGCGAGGGCGTTGAGGGCGGCCCCGTCGTGCCGCCGCCGGATCTCGCCGGCGGCCGCGTGGATCGCCTCGACCATCAGGTCGGGCGTGTAGCGGCGGCGGGCGCGCTCCGAGAGGCCGAACCCGGGCAGGTCCAGGGCGTAGACGGGGCACCGCCCGTCGTAGTGGAGGTAGAGCGGGCGGACCTCGTAGGCGCTCGCGGCCGCGTTGATCGAGTGGATCAGGAGCAGGGGAGGGCCGCTCCCGCCGGCGCTGCCGTACAGGGCGACGGCGCCGGCCCGCGTGTCCAGTGCGTCGAGACGGCCCGGAAGGGCTCTCGGCAGCGGCCGGCGGTGATCGACGGCGAACCGGCTGTAGGCGAGCCACGCGCCGCTGCCGCCGAGGGCCGCGAGGCCGAGGACCTTGGCGGCCTGCCGCGCCAGGAGCGGCAGGACGGAATGGGGCCGACGGGCCATGTGCACCTCGCGAGCGTCGTGCGAGCACAACGTCGTGCGCGGTTCACCGTTGCGGCGCCCACCGAAGCTCGCGCGCGTCGGCCCGCCGCGCCCGGGCGGAGCCTTTGGGAATCGAGCTCGCGCACGACGCAGGATCGCGCGGCGAGGCGTCGAGAACGGGACCGGCGGTCGTGAGACGTGACCGCTGGCAGGAGGACCGGGCATCGGCGGTCCGCCCGCGCCTCTATTCCGGCAGCGGCCTGCCGGTGGTCTCGGGCATGAACCAGGGCACGATCAGCCCGAGCACGTAGACGCTGCTCATGATCAGCGCCGCCCGCGCCACGCCGCCGAACGAGGTGACGATCTGGCCGGCGATGATCGGGAAGATCCAGGCGATCAGGCGGGCGCCGTTGAACACGAAGCTCGCGGCGGTCGCCCGCACGGCCGGCGTGAACA
The DNA here is from genome assembly GCF_000019365.1 of Methylobacterium sp. 4-46. GTDB lineage: Bacteria > Pseudomonadota > Alphaproteobacteria > Rhizobiales > Beijerinckiaceae > Methylobacterium. Next base: position 6,259,202 of record NC_010511.1, read on the forward strand.
GCTCCACGAGGTAGATCGCCATCCAGCTGAACGAGAAGCCGAGCGTGAAGACCCCGTTCAGGAAGGCGATGACCATGAAGGTGGTCAGACCGCCGGTCCACACATAGGCGAGCACCGAGGTCGCGAGGCAGCCCGCATAGGTCAGGATCAGGAATTTGCGCCGCCCGATCGCGTCGGCGAGGAAGCCCGAGACCAGGTAGGCGGCGATCGCCCCGATGTTGTAGATGATGCCCATGCGCGGGCCCCAGACGTTGGCGGGCTCGCCCGCCGCCTTGGCCAGCGCCTCGGTGTAGGCCGGCAGCCAGGACGATACCGCCCACCAGCCCACCGTCGTGGCGAAGGACATCACGGTGGCCAGCAGCACGCGCCGCCGGCTCTCCGGCTCGCGGAAGATCTCGGTGAGCGTGAAGGGGCGCTGCGCTGTCTTGTGCACGCGGCCGCTCTGCGCGTCCTCCGTCGTGGCGGCCCAGCGCTGCTCCTTGAGCGCCGTCATCCAGCGCTCGGATTCCTCCAGCGCGCGGCGCAGGTAGAGGCAGACGAAGGCCGGCAGCGCGCCGAGCGCGAACATGATGCGCCAGCTCTCGGAGCCGAGCGGGTTGGTCGCCGCCAGCACCGCCCAGACGATCGCCGCCAGCACCGCGCCGCCGCCGAAGCCCGATTGCAGGAAGCCGCAGCCCTTCGGCCGCGCCCGGTTCGGCCAGGTCTCGGCGACGAGCGCGATGCCGGTGCTCCATTCCGAGCCGATCGCCAGGCCGGTGATGAAGCGCAGGAGCGCGAGCTGCGCGAAGCTCCCGGCGAAGGCGGTCAGCCCCGTGAAGATGGCGTAGCCGAGGATGGAGAGCATCATCATGCGCTTGCGGCCGATGTAATCCGCCGCGATGCCGCCCAGCATGCCGCCGATCCCCCAGCCGAGCAGCGTGATGCCGATCGCCGCGCCGACGTAGAAGGCGGGCGCCTGCGCCTGCTCGGGCGTGAGGATGGAGTTCAGCGCCGGGCGGAGCGCGTAGACCAGCGCCACCGCCTCGTAGCCGTCGAAGATCCAGCCGAGGTAGCTGCCCCAGAGGATGCGCCAATGTCGCGCCGTCAGGCCCGCGTACCAGGGAGCAGAGGCGTCCTCGCGCAGGATCGCATCACCGGCCGCCATGTGTTCCTCCCTCCGTCCTCGTGCCGCGCCGCCCAGTCAGGTCGCGGCGCGCGCGGGCGCGAGCCTCGCCGCGGATCGTGAGCGCGTCGCGCACGCGGCCTCCGGCGAGGCCGCCCGGCAGCGCCGCACCCTCTCGCGCGATCAACGCGCCGAGGTCGGTGCCGGTCGCGACGCGCATCCGCGCGGCCCTCCCGGCGAGATCCTCGGCCGCGACGGTGTCGGTGGCCCCGGGCGCGAAGGGGCGGCCGCCGAGGCCCGCGCAGGAGGCCTCGATCCCCCGCACGCCCCCGCCGGCAGGCCGCGCCGGGGCGGCGCGACGCCGCGCTTCGAACGGGGCGGCGACGCGGGGCCCGGGGCCGAGGACGCGCGGGCCCGTCAGGGGGCCGCTGGACGGGGCGGGAGCGGGTGTCGGCATCGCGGTCTCGGCCGGTTCGGAGCGGGAGGTCAGGCGACGTGCTGCGCGGATCCCCCGTCGCCCCGCGCCGCCAGCCGCTCGCGCAGCCAGTTGATGACCCCGCCCCCGAGCAGCAGCGCGATCTGGCGCGGCGAGAGGTCGTGGCGCAGGGTGATCCGCCTCCCGCCGACGCGGGCGACGATCTCGTGGCCCGCCTGCAGCGCGGCGGCGATCCCCGCGATCTCGATCAGGTCGCCGCATGCGAGGCCCTCGTAATCCGCCGGGTCCGCGAAGGTGAGCGGCAGCACGCCGAAATTCACCAGGTTCTGCCAGTGGATGCGCGCGAAGCTCTTGGCCAGCACGGTCTCCAGCCCGAGATAGCGCGGCGCGAGCGCGGCGTTCTCCCGGCTCGACCCCTGGCCGTAATTCGAGCCGGCCACGATGGCGTGGCCCGCCCGCTCCCGGCCGGCCTGCCGCGCGCGGTCCGGATAGGTCGCGTCGATCGGCTCGAAGGTGAACTCGCTCGTCTTCGGGATGTTCGACCAGTAGGGCATCACGCGCGCGCCCGCCGGCATGATGTCGTCGGTCGAGATGTCGTCCCCGACCTTGAGCAGCACCGGCACGCGGATGCTGTCCGGGAGCCGGCCGAGTTCGGGCAGGGTGGTGATGTTCGGGGTCTTCTCCAGCCGCACCGCGCGCGCCGCCTCGGCGTCGAGCGGGGGCACGAGCATCGCGAGCGTGGCCGGATAGGTGTCGGGCGGCGCGATCCGCGGGCAGGGGAGGCCGAGGCCGCGCGGGTCGGTGATGACGCCGGTCAGCGCGGAGGCCGCGGCGGTCTCCGGGCTGCACAGGTACACGCTGTCCTCGCGCGTGCCGGATCGGCCGGGGAAGTTGCGCGGCACCGTGCGCAGCGAGTTGCGCCCCGAGGCCGGCGCCTGCCCCATGCCGATGCAGCCGTTGCAGCCGGCCTGGTGCACGCGCCCCCCCGCCCGGACGAGGTCGGCGAGTTCGCCGGTCGCGATCAGCGTCTCCAGCACCTGCCGCGAACTCGGATTGACGTCGAAGGACACGCGGTCGTGGACCTGGCGCCCCCTCACCATCGCGGCCGCGACCGCGAAGTCCCGGTAGCCCGGATTGGCCGAGGAGCCGATGTAGGCTTGGTAGATCTCCTCGCCCGCCACCTCGCGCACCGGCACGACGTTGCCGGGGCTGGAGGGCTTGGCGATCAGCGGCTCGAGGGCGGAGAGGTCGATCTCCTCGTGCAGGTCGTAGGCCGCGCCCTCGTCGGCGGCGAGCGGGATCCAGTCCGCCTCGCGCCCCTGGCTGCGCAGGAAGCCGCGCGTCGCCTCGTCGGAGGGGAACACGCTCGTGGTGGCGCCGAGTTCGGCGCCCATGTTGGCGATGACGTGCCGGTCCATGGCCGAGAGCCCGTCGAGGCCCGGCCCGTAATACTCGACGATGCGGCCGAACCCGCCCTCGACGCCGTGGCGGCGCAGCATCTCCAGGATCACGTCCTTGGCGCTCACGAAATCCGGCAGGGTCCCGGCGAGGCGCACGCCCCAGATCTGCGGCATGCGCAGGTGAAGCGGCTCGCCCGCCATGGCGAGCGCGACCTCGACCCCGCCCGCCCCGAAGGCCAGCATGCCGAGGGAGCCGGCCGCGGGCGTGTGGCTGTCGGAGCCCACCAGCGTGCGCCCGGGCTTGCCGAAATGCTGCATGTGGACGGGATGGCTGATGCCGTTGCCCGGCCGGCTGTACCAGACGCCGAAGCGGCGGCAGGCGGAGCGCAGGAACAGGTGCTCGTCGGCGTTGAGGTGATCGTTCTGGACGAGGTTGTGATCGACGTACTGCGCGGCGAGCTCGACCTTGACCCGCTCGACGCCCATCGCCTCCAGTTCGAGCATGACGAGGCTGCCGAGGACGTCCTGCAGCAGCGCCTGGTCGATCCTGAGGGCGATCTCCTGCCCCGGCTCCGGGGTGCCCTCGACGAGGTGCGAGCGGACGAGCTTCTGCGTGAGGTTCAGTGGCATCGACGCACCTCCCTGATTCCGTGCCGATGCTCCCGCCCGCCAAGGACAGCCCGGGTGCGCGCGCGTCGGCACAGCTTGAGCCGCGGCTCAAGCGCTCGATTGCGACCAGAAAATCAGAGAAGAGGATGTATCACAAGTCAATTTAGGGCAATCCGTCACAATAAACGCTTGGCCGGATCCGCCCTCAATTGCGCAGCTTGAGCTGCATATCCGTGTTCCGTCGGGCGGTTTAGGCCGAAAATCTGCCCATGTTCGGAAATCCGAGCGTGGGGAGTCGGATCTTTGGACGGGTCCGTCCCTCTCCCGGCCGCGGCGCGCCGCCCATCTCCGAACCAGGCCGGCCGCGTCGACGGACCTCGCGGCGCCCGTCGCGCCGGCGGGAAGCCCCGCAAGCCGGAGCGTGCCGCCGCGACGGATCCCGTGCCCGCGCCGGGATGGGCCTCCCGGGGCGGCACGCGGGGGGCGCCCGGCACCGCCCCCGCGGCACGCGGGCGGTCCGGGCATCGGCTCTCGGTCCCGTCGCGCTCAGTGCCGGGATGGGCTCGGCGCGCGCGCGTGTGCCAGGAAGAAGCGCATCAGCTCCCGGCTGGCATCGGGGCCGCGCGGATCGGTGTAGGAGCCGTCCGCGCTGCCGCCCGACCAGGCATGGCCGGCGCCGTGCAGCAGCCACTGCTCCAGGACCGCCCGCCCGGTCTCGTCGGCGTGGACCGTGCGCGTGTAGGCGATCCCACCCGGGGACTCGCCGCGGGTCACGGCCGCGACCAGCGTCCCGGCGGGCTTGGCCTGCGCGATGACCTGATCCCCGTTGACGGGATTGACCGTCCGGTCGCCGTCGCCGTGGAAGACGATGGTCGGCACGGCCGGCCCGCCCCGCCTCGGCTGGACCGCCGCCCCTCCGTTCATGGCGGCGAAGGCCGACGGCATGTCCCGGGCGGCGCCGCAGGCCAGCCCCGAATGCACGCCCACGGCGGCGAACAGATCCGGATAGGTCGCCGCCATGATCGCCGCGGCCGCGCCGCCCGCGGACAGGCCGGCCACGTAGACCCGGGACGGATCGGCCGAGAACTCCTCCACGACGGCGGTCGCGATGCCGGCGATCAGGGCGGGCTCCCCGCCGTCGCGCGCCTGATCGGCGGCGTTGAACCAGTTCCAGCACTTCTGCATGTTCGCGGATTGGGGCTGGCGCGGGTAGGCGACCAGGAAGGTGTGTTCCTCGGCGAGGTCGTTCATCCGCGTGCCGAGGGCGAAATCATCCGGGTTCTGCGTGCAGCCGTGCAGCATCACCACTACGGGGAGCGGCTGACCGGAATAGCCGCTCGGGACGAAGACCTTGTAGGTCCGGCTGCCCGCCGCGTTCGCGAAGCTGCGCTCCTCGAACCGGGCGCCCTCCGGCACCGGGACCGCGCGCGGACGGACGGCCCCGAGCCCCTCTGCCGGGCCGAAGGCGCCGGGCTGGCCGAGCCGATCGCGAACCGCCCGCATCGCCTCGGACAGGTCCGGAAAGCGCGCCGGCCGGTCGCCGCCCGCGGGCGCGTCGGCATTGCGCTCCTCGGCCTCGCGCGGGGCCGTCCAGGCCCCCTCCGGTCCCGCCGGAGGCACCATGTCGATGGTCGGCCAAAGGGTCCGGGACGAGGTGCGGGACGAGGTGCGGGAAGAGGTCGGGGACGAGGTCGGGGATGGGCGCTCGCTGCTCCAGGCCGGCCGCCCCGGCCCCTGCGCCGGGGCGTCGTTCGCGGTGCGCGGTACCGACCGGCCCTGGAGCATCGCCACGGCCTCCGCGAGCTTGCCGGCCCGGGTGAGGCGGGTCACCTCGGCCATGTCGATCGTGCTGAATTGGGTCATGTCATGGTCCTTCGATGCCCGGAGCGGGCGGGAGCGCCGGGCTGGTGGCGGGGGGCGGTCAGGTGGTCCGGTCGGCGAGTGCGGCCTTGACGGCGGCGCTCGCGTGGAAGGCGCCGAGCACCTGGACCGAGGCGATGGCCGCGCGGGCGAGGTCGGGCGTGACGTCGTCGGCGATGCTGGCGAGGCCGAGAACCTGGATGTGGAGGGGGCGCCCGCTGTCCCGCGCCGCCTCCAGGTCCCGCCGGGAGAAGTGCGCCAGGCCCAGGCTGAGCTGCCTGCGCGCCACGGAGGTGCGGATCGCCTCCTCCTGCCGGTCGAGCTGGTTGCGCACCGCCGTGCGGATGAAGTCGGCGCGGTTGGCGTAGAAGCCGTCGCGCACCATCAGGTCGACGCGCCCGAGATCCACGAAGCCGAGGTTAACGGTGATCTTCTCGCTGTCGGGCGTCCTGGTCCGCGGGTCGTGCAGGTTGCCCGTCATGTGCGCCATCTCCTGACCATCCAACCGGATGGTCAGGAGATGGGGGTGCGCCGCCCGGGCGGCAAGGGGGGTGCCCTTCGCGGGTCCGCCCCTCCTCGCCCGCGGGATCCCTCTCCGGGCGATGACGCCGACGCTCCCGCGGCGGGCGTCGCTCGGCGCGCACAGCGGAGGCCGAGACACCGAGGCGGGGAAGAGCCGAACACCCTCGCGGCCGCCCGAGCACCGCGGGCCGGGCCGCCGCAACTCCCCGCGTCCGGTGCCGAGCGCCAGGGTCCGTCAGGAGCGTCCGGGCGCCCGTGACGGGCGCGAGGGATCGGCGTCCGCAGCGGTCCGCGGGTCCCGGGCTGGGCCGGGACGGATGGCGGCCCGGGAGGTCCGGCGGTGCTTCCCGCGGGCGAACCTGTGCGATGGCGCAGGCGATGCGGGCCCTGCCCCGGCAGGCCTCAGGCCGCCGCGCCGACGCGCCGCAGCGCGGGCGGAGTCCGGCGCCTTCCATCGCAGGAGGGCGTCCCCGCCCGGGTCGAGGCGCGGCGAGACCGCGCCGGCCCATCCACCGGACGGCGCGGGTTCGCGACCGGCGAACCCCCGTGCCTCCTGACAGGTGCGGCGACCGGAATGGGCGCGGAGGCCCGCGCATGCGAGCGGGGCGACGCGGCCGGGGCGCGGCCGCCCCGGTCATTCCATCGGCGGGCCGGGACTTCGCGGCCCGGCGGGCTCGCCGGACAGGCGGGTTCCTCCGGGAGGAGCCGGCCGGCACCCTGGCGGGCCGTCCACCGGATCAGCGCTGGGCCGCCCCGCCATCGGCCCGTTCGAGGCTCGTCAGCCGCGCGGCCGCGCTCGCGGAGCCGGCGCTGGCGGCGCTCCGGTACAGGGTCAGGGCCCGCGCCACGTCGGCCTTGACGCCCTTGACCCGCCACGCGGACAGCCGGGACGGGTCGTAGGTCTCGGCCAGCGCCTCGAGGACGAGCGGGTGGTTGTCCGCCGCCGCGTGTTCCAGGAGCCGGCGCGCCGCGGCGATGTCCCCCAGCTTGACCGCGCCGCGGGCCCGCGCCAGCAGCGCCGCGCCCTGCGGGGTCAACTCGCCGCCGGCGGCCCTGGGCGGGACCGGGGCCGCGGCGGGGATGAGCGCGGCGGGGACGATGTCCGCGGAGGCGACCTCGACGACCGGGCCCCGCGCCTCCGACGCGGCGCGGGCGGGATCGGCCGCGACGGCCGGCACCGCCGGGGGGATGGCCGCGACGGTCGCGACGGTCGGGACGGTCGCGGCGGCCGAAGCGGGCGGGGATGCCGCTTGGCTCGGCTCGCCCCCCGTGCGCCGCAACTCGTCGCGCAGGACCTCCACCGCCGCGCGCAGGTCCGGGGCGGGCGGGGCCGGGGGCGTCGGCGCGCCGCGATGCGCGCGCGGCGCGGGGGCGTCCGGCCCGCTCGACGGCTCGCCCCGCACCGGCAGGCCGCCGCGCACCGCGATCAGCGCGGTGACGGACCCGACCGAGAGGAGGGCGAGGACGAGCACGCCGGCCGCCACGGCGAGGCTCCGGCGGACGCCGCGGCGCGGCCCCGCGCCGTGACCGGCCTCGGTCAGGCGGGGAAGAGGGTGGCAGAACTCGCCCGCCGGATCCTCGGCATCGGGGGCGGCCTCGTCGCCCTCGATCAGCCTGAGCACCGCGGGATCGGATCTCGGCACCGCACTCATCGCTCACGTCCCTCGTCCTTGGCGCCCTGCGCTCGCCGCTGCCACCGCACGAAGTCGCGGAACAGCGCCTCGCGGTCCTCCGCGGCGGCGTCCGCCCGACCCCTCGCGTCGAGAAACCTGTTGAACGAGGCCCGGCTCTCGGCGTCGGGGCCGGCGGCCTCGCTCGGCCTGTTCCTGTCGAGCCATTGCTGGGCCGCCTTGAACCGCGTCCACCCGGGAATCTCCGCCGCGAGATTGACCTCGGCCCATTTCGGATGACGCGCCGGCTGCTGGAACGCCGCGATCTTGGAGAAGAACGCCTCGGTGAACCGCGCGATCTTCTGGTACCGGTCGCTCTTCTCCGGCCAGTTGTAGGCGGCGAGGATCGAGCTGACCGTGACCGTCTTGACCGGCCCGCCGGGAACGAGGTTCGGGTAATCCTCGTGCGTGAACTCGCCCGGGAGGTAGAGTTCCGCGATCTTCTGGTCGAACGGGACCTCCAGCAGGTGGAACCGGTTCGCGGCGTCGAGCTTCGCGACGGCCGGGATGGGCTTGCCGGACATCTGGAACGTCGCCGCGATCTCGCCGCTCTTCAGCATCTCGTAGGAGGTCAGCTGGTCGTAGTTGGTCGCCACCACCGGAATGCCGAGCAGCTCGAAGATCAGGCGGCCCGTATAGTTGGCGCCGCTGCCCTGAAGGTCGAAGTTCACCGTCTTGCCGGCGAGCTGACGGATGTTGGTGATGTCCGGCCCGGCGATGAGGTGGGCCTCGTCGGTGAACAGGCGCGCGATGTAGGTCAGCGACTTGGCCGCGCCGCCGAGTTGCGCATCCCGGCGAAGGGCCTCCAGGCCGTCCGAGCGCACGATCCCGAGGTCGATCCCCCGGAGCATGAGGATGTCGCGAAGGTTCTGGTCCGCCCCCTTGCCGATGACCGGGAGGATGCGCAGCGCGTCGCCGTCGTCGAGGACGAACGAGAGGTCGTTCGCGATCTGGATGAAGGTCCCGGACACGGTGCCGGAGATGACCGTGACGACGCCGGAATTGGCGCGCTCGCTGCGGGCGGCGAAGCTCTCCGCCGGCCGCCCCTTCCGGCCGGACGGGGCCTCGGCCCGGCCACTCGGCACGGCCGCGATGAGCGCGGCCACGGCCACCACGACGGACACGATCGCGCGCCGAGCTCGACTGTACGAGGAGGGTTGCCGGCCCATGAGAGGAAACGTCACACGTTAATGAGTGACGCCGTTTTGCACTGAGGACTGAGGCCTTTCTAGGGCTGGAAGTAGGCCGAAGATGAGGGCGTGCGCTCAGTATTGAAGAATACAGGAGGAACGGCTCCGCTCGAAAGCTTGACCGTGGGACGCCGCAACCCGCGCGGCGCCCGGCGGGGCGGCGGCCCGTCCGGAGGCCGGGGCCGCTCGGGCGCCGTCCGCCGGCACGGACGTGTCCGGGCGACCGGCTGGGGCGACCCGGCGGCCGGCTCCCACCCGAGGAGCCGGCCGGAGCGGGGCCTGCTACCAATCGGCCGGATCGTCGGCGGGGCCGAATCCGACCGGGCCCGGCCCGAACCGGCGCGGCCCGTAGGCGCCGTACCGCTCCACGACCACCTCGTCGACGACGGGCCGCGGCCTGTACACAACGGGACGCTCCACCACGACCTCGCGCAGGACGGGGCGCGGGCGGATCACCGGGCGCTCGACCACGACCTCGCGCACCACCCGCGGCGGCGGCGCGATCACCCGCCTCTCCACGATGGTGCGGCGCGTCACCACCGTCCGGGGGACGTCGAACGCGTCGTAGCCGTCTCCCATGGCCCGGGCGGAGGAGGAGCCCAGCAGGGCTCCGGCGCCGAGCGCGAGAGCCCCGAGGCTCGTCAGAACAAGCGTCTTCATACTCACACTCCCTCACACGCGAGGGCAGCCACCCAGTGCGGCTGCGCGGGAGGTAACGCCGAGAGGCGGGGTTTGGCCGAACCCGCGGCGTTCGCGCGCGCGGCGCCTGGGAGCGGCCGCGATGGTCGCGGACGGGACCGGCGCCCTGCCGGTGCCCCGGGCCGAACGCGGCGCCGCGCTCGGCACCTCGACGGTTCACGTCACCCGCAGGCTCCCGGAACTCCGGCTCCAGGAACTCCGGCTCCAGGAACTCCGGCTCCAGGAACTCGGCTCCAGGAACTCGGCTCCAGGAACTCGGCTCCAGGAACTCGGCTCCAGGACCTCCGGGGGGAGGGACCGATCACGCCGTGCGCCGGCCTTCCGCCGGCCGATGCGGGAACACCCCGAATCGGCGCGAGTTTGGAAGGCGCCATCGACGGAGCGCGACTCATGGACATCTGGCAACTGACCGCACGCGATCACGCCAACATCACCGCGCTCGTCCGCGAGATCCCCTACGCGCTGAACGGACCGGGCGTGGTGCGCAGCCGCGAGCGGCTGCTGGCCGACCTCATGGACGAGCTGGAGGGCCACGCGGAGGCCCTCGAGGCGAGCCTGTTCGACGCGCTCGGCGCGCATGGCCGGGCCGGCGGGCTGCTCGACGACTTGCGGCGGGAGCGCGGGCAGGTGATGCGGCAGCTCGATCAGCTGGCCCGCCGCCACCGCCGCGGCAGCGAGGGCTGGCTCAGCACCTTCGAGGACGTGACCTACCTGGTGGACCAGCACCTCTACCGGCACACCCACGAGCTGCTGCCCCTGGCGCGCGAAACCCTCTCGCCCGCGGAGGTGCAGGAGGTCACCCGGACCTTCGCGCGCGCGAAGATGCGCGGCCTGCGGCAGGGAGCGCGGCGGCGTCCCCCGCTGGCGCCGTCGAGCGGCCTGTTCGGCCCGCTCGCGCTCGGGCTCGCCGCCGCGGCCGTGGCCGCAATGATGTGGCGGTCCGGCATCCTGCGGGGCGGACCGGGCGGTGCCCCCCGGCGCGGGCGGCCGGACCGGCCGGAGGGGATCAGCCGGGGCAAGTCGCGCGCCGACCTGGCCGCCGCCGCCGCGCCCGGCAACCGCGTCCCCGGGGAGGATCTCCGGAACCGGCAGGACCGCCTCCTGGACGAGGCCCTGGAGGAGACCTTCCCGAGCAGCGACCCGATCTCCCCGCACCAGATCACGCGGTAGCGGGACGGCGGCCGGGGCCGCCGCGGCCGCGCCCCGACGCCGCAGGACGGCCCGCCGCGATCCGGCCCCCTCGCGGCGCGTTGTCGTCCGCCGCACCGGCGCGGCGGACGGGCATGGAGCAGGGCGTAGCGACCGCGGTGCTGTGCATGGTGGCGGGGCGGGGTGGCCGCGCAGTGCCTCGCGGCCCGCCTGCGCGTCCCGGCCACCATGATGCTGCTGGCGCTCGGCGTCCTGGTCGGCCCCGTGCTCGGCCTGCTGCGCCCCTGCGCCGCTCTCGGGCCGAGCCTGCGTCCCCTGGTCGGGCTGGCGGTGGCGATCGTGGTGTTCGAGGGCGGCCTCGCCCTCGATGTCCGCGAGCTGCGCGCCGCCAGGGAGAGGGGCCGGCTCAGGACGGGACCTGCCTCCTCGTGATCCGGGCGGACGGCTCCCTCGACCTTCCCTCGCCCGACCGCGCCCTCGACGCGCCCGGGGAGGGCGCCCGGCCGGTCCTGCTCGCCCGGCCGCCGACCCGGGCGCGGACCCGTCCGGATCCGGCCGCGGCGGGCGCCGGCTGAGCGGTTCGACCGCCGGGCTCCCGATGCCCGCCTCCACGCTCGATCAGCGCTGTTCGTCCGCCCGGCGCGCCCTGATCATAAGTTAATCAGCGAAACAGGACCTCGTCGCCGCGCAACGTCCCGCACAATCTGCTTAACACAGGTTGCTCCGGCGCGGTTGGATACAGAACAAGATCTGGAACGTTTGGCGAAGCGATGGCTTGAAAGCGGCGCGCATTTGTCATGGACCGAGCGGGATTCGACGTGATGCTTGAGGCATGGGGTGGGATCGCGTGCGGCATCGGTCGCTTCGCGGACGCCTTCCGGGAGCCGCTCGCGCGGACCGGCCGGGAGCCGCTCGCGCGGACCGGCCGGGAGCCGCTCGCGCGGACCGGCCGCGGGAACCGGCGCGCGGACCGCGACGCGCTCGCGGCGCCGGGCATCGCGGCCCTTCGGGCCGCTTTCCCGCGGAAGGCCGTCGCGCCCGACGATCCGGACCGCCGCGACGGGTCCCGGCACGATGACCGGCCGGCCCGCGGCACGAGGCCCGGCCGCGCCGCGGCCGGCCCTCCCGGGGCGGAGCCCGGAGATCCGGCGCCGCCGCCCGAGGCGGCCCGCCTCGTCGTCCTCGGGCGGGCGGGAGCCTACGGGGGGGCCATCGCGCGGCTCTGCGAGGCCCGTGGCCTGTCCGCGGCCGTGGTGGATCCGGAGGCGCTGCCGGACGACCTGGCCGCGCAGCCGGCCTGGGCCGTGATCGACCCGACCGGCCTTCCGCTCGCCGCCGCTGCCAAGCGCTATCCGGGCGGCTCGTTCCGCGCCGACATCCGCCGGGGCGAGCGGGTGGCCGGGCTCTGCGCCGGGGTGGGCGCGCGGCTCCTCGCCTTCTCCTCGGACCTCGTCTTCGACGGCCGCACCGGGAGCGCCGCCGTGGAGAGCGATCCGGTCCGGCCGTCGGGCGCCTACGGGGCCAGCGAGGCCGCGCGGGAGGCGGGCATCCTCGGCGCCCATCCGGGGGCGCTCGTGGCGCGCACCAGCGTGGTCTTCGGCCTCCCCGACGCCAGCGACGAGGCCGGCCTGCTCCTCGCCGGCCTCGGGTCCGGCAGCCTCCGGCGCTTCCTGCGGCCCGAGATCGTCTCGCCCACCTACCTGCCGGACCTGGTCCACGCCGCCCTCGGCCTGCTCGCCGCGGGCGAGGCGGGCCTCTGGCACCTCGTCAACGCGGGCGAGACGACCTGGGCGGGCTTCGCGACGCGGCTGACCCTGGCCGCCGGCCTGCCCCGCCCCGCTCCGGGCTTCCGCGCACCGGCCGACCACCGCAACACCGCTCTGGCGAGCGAGCGCGGGCGGCCGCTGCCGCCCCTCGCCGGCGCCGTCGCGCGCTACGCGGCGGAGAGGCGGCGCGCGCCCGCGCGGCTCGCGGCGGAGTGAGCCGCACCCGGGACGCGGGAGCGGCGGCGAACCGGATCGGGCGGGACGGGTTCGTCCCGCGGCGGAGCCGGGGCCGGCGGGGGCCGCTTCACCCCCGCCGGCCCGCCGGCTCACCGCGTCGGGGCCTTGCCGCCCCGGTCGGCGGCCGGCTTGTCCCGGAGGCTGCCGGTGGCCAGGTCCTCGCCCGCGGGATGCAGCAGGCCGTCCTGCCGGATCACCCAGCGGTCACCGGTCTCGGCGGCGCTGTCGTAGCCGGCCGTGCGGGTGCGCAGGCTGCAGCCGTCCGGACAATCGACCCGCAGGGAGGCGCCGGGCGCGATCGTCGCGTCCTTCTCCTCCGCGCCGCGGTCGATGGTGAGCGTGTGCTCCCGCTTGTCCTGATTGGTCACGGTGATGGCCAGGGCGGGGCTGACCGACAGGACGAGGAGGCCGAGAACCGGGGCAACAGATCGGATCGACATGGGACTTTGCTCCTGAACCCGAGAGATCATCAGCGACGCGCGCCGGGCCGCCAATCCGCATCCCGATCCGGTGCAGAAGCATCGCGGCGCCCGCACGCGTCGATCTGATGTCTAAACTTACGAGTTCAAGCAAGATTACGGCGATTTAATATTATTGTACTTCACGTATTTCGATGAACTTTAATCCTGGAACGCGCGAATGGTGAGAATGAACACTTCGTGTCCCGCCCGCGCGGCCGGATCGACGCCGATCCGCGAGATCTGCCCGTCGAGGAGCGCGATGTCCTGCGTGCAGGGTCCGGCCAGGGCGGGGCCGGCCAGCACCGCGACGGACAGGTCGGCGGCGATTCCGATCGAGATGGTCCTCATGGTGTGGGTCTCCCGGGTGGTCTGCCGGACCGCGCGGGACCGGTCGCGCCCGACGCGGGGCTGATCCTGAGGGGAGGCCGCCCGGGACGGCCGCCGGTCGGGAGATGCGGCGACCCTGTCCGTGGCCTCCCGGACGGGGCCGGGAGGCGCGGGGCCGCGCGGCGAACCCCGCGGGAGCATCCCGGGCGCGGCGACGTTGCCGCCATGACGGGGGCGGCGGCCCCGCTCTCCCGGCGCGACGCGTGGATGAGGCGCGCATGCTCGACCCCGAGACACCGGCATGCACGACCGCCCCGCCCCGGCCCGTCGCGCGCGGTCCGCTGATCTCGCTCCTCCTCGCCACCACGATCCCGATCGTCCTGTTCGGGGCCGGGGCCGCCTACCTGGCCGCCACCCAGACCCGGGCCGGGGTCCGGCGGGCCGCCGCCGAGACCGTGACGCAGGTGGCCGAGCGGGTGACGAGCGCGGTCGGCGAGGAACTCGCGGTGCTGACGACGCTCGCCCTGTCGCCGGCGCTCGACGCGCCGAACCTCGCCGCCTTCTACGACGAGGCGCAGCGCATCACCCGCGCGCGCCCGCTCTGGGAGACGGTCTCGCTCGTCGGCGCGGATGGCCGGCAGATCCTCAACCTGCTGCGCCCGCTCGGCAGCGCGCTCGGGCCGGCGGCCGACCTGCCGACGATCGAGGCGGTGCGGCGCACGCGCGCGCCCGCGATCGGGGGCGTCGGGCCCGTCGGACCGATCAGCGGCAAGCGCCTCGTCTCCGTCTGCGCGCCCGTCGCGCGGGATCAGGCGCTGCGCGACGTGCTCTGCGTCGGGCTCAGCCCCGAGGGCATCCGCGCCATCCTGGCCCAGGCCGGCGCGCCGGCGGGGTGGATCGGCACCATCGTCGACCGGGAGGGGCGGCTCATCGCCCGCAGCGTGCCGGGCGACGAGCGGGTCGGCCGGCCCCCGGACGCGGCGATGCGGGAGGCGGTGGCGCGCGCCCCGCAGGGCCTCTACCGCAGCGAGGCGCAGGACGGGGTCGAGGTCGACACCGTCTACCAGACGCTCGCCGGGACCGGCGGCTGGTCGGTCCACTTCGCGATCCCGAGCGACGCCCTCGACCAGCCGGTCGCCCGGTCGCTGATCCTGCTGGTGGCCGGCCTCGCGGCCGCCCTGGCCCTGGCGGTGGGCCTCGCGGTCCGGACCGGCCGCGAGATCGCGGAGCGGCGGCGGGGCGAGCAGCTTCGCGCCGCGCTGGCGCTCGCGACGAGCGAGGAGCGGGCCGCGGTCGCGATCGCCGCCGCGGAGCTCGGGACCTGGCGCTGGGACCGGGGCGGCGGCCGCATCGTCGGCTCCGCCCGGACGCGCGACCTCCTCGGCCTGCCCGCGACGGCGGCGGCGCCGGACGCCTTCGGGTGGCCCGACCGGGCCGTCCTCGCCGTCGTCGCGCCGGAGGACCGCGACCGCCTGGTCGCGGCGGTCGAGGAGGCCCTGCGCCGGGGCGCGGGGCTCGACATCGAGTTCCGGGTGACCCCGGCCGGGCAGCAGGCGCGCTGGCGGCGCCTGATGGGCCGCGAGGAGCGCCCGGACCTGCCGCGGGCGGGAGGGGGCCGCGGAGAGGGCGCGGTGCTGCACGGCGTGATCGCCGACATCGAGCCGCGCAAGCGCGCCGAGGCGGCGCATCACGACCTGCTGCGCCGCCTCGCCCAGGCCCAGGAGGACGAGCAGCGGCGCATCGCCCGCGAGCTGCACGACCAGGTCGGGCAGACGGTCACCGGCCTCTCCCTCGGCCTGAAGGGACTCGAGGATCTCCTCGCCCGCGGGCCGAGCCCGCCGCGGGCCCGCGACCAGGTCCGCTGGCTGCAGGGCCTCGCGGGCGAGATCGGGCGCGACATCCACCGCACCGCCTCCGACCTGCGCCCGAGCGCCCTCGACGATCTCGGCCTCGTCAACGCGCTCGCGGCGCTCGGCGCCGATTGGACCGCCCGCTACGGGCTCGGCGTTGACGTCCAGGCATTCGGGTTGTCCGCGCGCCTGCCGCTTGAGGTGGAGACCGCCATGTACCGCGTCGCGCAGGAGGCCCTCACGAACGTGCTCAAGCACGCCCGCGCGACCCATGTCAGCGTCGTGCTGGAGCGCCGCGGCGAGCGCCTCGGCGTGGTGATCGAGGATGATGGCACCGGCTTCGACCCGGAGGCCTGCGCCCCGCCGGCGGAGGGGCGGCCGCGGCGCCTCGGCCTTTCCAGCATCCGCGAGCGCCTGAGCCTGATCGGCGGGACCCTGCGCGTCGAATCCGCGCCGGGCTCGGGCACGACCCTGTTCATCGACGTCCCCCTCGCACCGATGCCGGAGGCCCGATGGCCGAGATCCGCGTGACCCTGGCCGACGACCACCCGATCGTGGTCACCGGCATCAAGGCGCTGCTGGCGAGCGCGCCGGACCTGCACCTCGTGGGCGAGGCCGCCACCGGCTCGCAGGCGCTCGAGGTCATCTGCGCGACCGAGCCGGACGTCGCGATCATCGACATGTCGCTGCCGGACCTCAACGGACTCGAGCTCGCGCGCCGCCTCGCCGAGCGATGCCCGCAGGTGAAGCTCCTGGCCCTGACCGTGCACGAGAGCCGGGCCTACGTGCAGCCGATGCTGCAGGCCGGGGCGCGCGGCTACCTCCTCAAGCGCTCGGCCGCCGACGAGCTGCTGCGGGCGATCCGGGCGGTGGCGGCGGGCGGGCTCTACCTCGACCCGGCCGTGGCCGACAAGGCGCTCCCCGGGGCGCCCGCCGCCCGGTCCGCGGAACCCGGCGGCGCGGATCTCAGCCCGCGGGAGACGGAGGTGCTCCGGCACACGGCCCAGGGCTTCAGCAACAAGGAGATCGCGCTGCGGCTCGACGTCAGCGTCAAGACCGTCGAGACCTACAAGGCGCGCGCGGCCGAGAAGCTGCACCTGCGCACGCGCGCCGACATCGTGCGCTTCGGCGCGGCCCGCGGCTGGCTCGATCCGCTGCGCGAGACCCCGCCGTGACCGGCCCCGCCCTCACGGATCCGCGCGGGAGAGCGGGATGGCGGGGCCGGTCGCGCGGCGGGACGGGGCGATCCCGGCGCTGGTCCGGGGCAGGGGGCGCGGGCGCCCCGGGGAGAGCGGGCGCCCCGGCAGGATGCCGCGTCGCCCGCTCGGTTCTCCGGCCCGCCGCGGCGAGGGGGCTCAGCCGCTGGTGGCGACGCTGACGGATTGGTCGGCGTTGACCGGGGTGCCGCTGCCCTTGGTCCAGGCCGGCATCGCCTTGATTTGGTCGTCGGTGATCCCGCGGGCGACCAGCCGGTCGCCGTTCATCGACACCTTGTCGAGCGGGACCGCGACCTGCTTCTCGCCGAGACCGAGCACGCCGCCGTGCCCGATCACGATGCTGGCATGCCCGTCGCCGCCGCGCACGACCTGCTCGACGTCGCCGAGCACCTCGCCCTTGGCGTTGTAGAGGTTCATGTCGGTGAGCCGCGAGACCTTGATCGCTCTCGTCCCGGCCGCGTTGGTCGAGCCGGTCTTGTCCGCACCCTTGAGGTCGTTGCTGCCGAGCGTCTCGAAGATCGACATGCCGTGCGGCCCGACCGTCATCAGGACCGGGTCGCCGTCCTTCGACTTGGCCTGGATGACGAAGGATTCCGCCACCACCTTGACGTCGCTGAAGCCGGCATTCTGCAGGTCCTGACGGATCTTGTTGGCCGTCACGAGGCTCGCGTGCTGCTGGCTCCCGGGCTGGCCGGCCTGCGCGGCGGAGGGGCTGGTCTGCGTCTGCGCGCCGTTGCCCTGTGCGAGGGCGGGACCGGCGAGGGCGGGACCGGCGAGGGCGGGACCGGCGAGGGCGACCAGGAGAGCGGTCGCCGCACCTGTGATCTTGGTCATGTGCCTTCCTCAGCTTGGCTTCGTGGGATGAGGCGCCCCGGCCCGCGGCCGCGGCGCCCGCTCC
The DNA here is from genome assembly GCF_000019365.1 of Methylobacterium sp. 4-46. Taxonomy (GTDB): domain Bacteria; phylum Pseudomonadota; class Alphaproteobacteria; order Rhizobiales; family Beijerinckiaceae; genus Methylobacterium. The sequence goes on from NC_010511.1 coordinate 6,276,595, forward strand.
TGCCAGATGGAGGCCGTGATCCGCCCGCGTCAGTCGGGGAAAACCGTGCCCGGCGCCGTGCCTGTCGGGAAATCCCCCGACTTGATCGGCGCGGGATGCAGCCCGACGTCGAGTCGCAGGGGCGCCGAGGCGCGCCGGACCTGCGGATTGCGCCGGACCGGGCCGGTCCCGCCTCCGCTTCGACCTCTCCGATCGGAGGATGATCCGACATGCCCGTCTCGCTTCAGGCCGGCCTGTGGGGCCTGTTCAGCGGCTCGGCCCTGGTGCTCGGGGCCGCCCTCGCGTGGTTCCTGCGCATCCCGCAGCGGCTCATCGCGGCCGTGATGGCGTTCGGATCGGGCGTGCTGATCTCCGCCCTCTCGTTCGAGCTGATGGACGAGGCCTACCGGACCGGCGGCTTCGACGCGACCTCGCTCGGCTTCCTCGGCGGCGCCGCGGTGTACACGGGCGCCAACGTCTACCTCTCCCGCCGGGGCGCCCGGCACCGCAAGCGGTCGGGCGGGACCGAGGACGGCCGGCAGCCCGGGGATGCCGGCAGCGGTCTCGCGATCGCGGTCGGGGCGCTCCTCGACGGCATCCCGGAATCGATCGTCATCGGCGTGACCATGATCGGGGGCGGGGCGGTGAGCTGGGTGGCGGTGGTCGCCATCTTCCTGTCGAACGTGCCCGAGGGCCTCTCCAGCGCGGCGGGCATGCGCCGCGCCGGGCGCTCGGCCCTCTTCGTGTTCGGGCTCTGGACCGGCATCGCGGCGATCTCGGGCCTCGCCTCGCTGGCGGGCTACGCGGTCTTCTCGGGCTTCTCGCCCGCGGTGATCGCCGCCACCGAGGCCGTCGCGGCCGGCGCCATCCTGGCGATGATCTCCGACACGATGATCCCGGAGGCCTTCGCGATCGCGCACGATTACGCGGGCCTGATCACCGTGGCGGGCTTCCTGGCGGCCTTCGTCCTGTCCAAGCTGGGCGGCTGAGGGCCGGGCGGCCTCCCGCGGGGATCCGCCGGCGGCGCGGGGCGCGGCGCTACCGGTCCTCGGCCGCCCGCTCGGCCGCCCGCTCGGCCCCGAGGAGGTTCAGCCGCCTGTACTCCGCGCGCACGAGGCGGTGACACTCGCAGCAATCCGCTTCGAGGGCGGCCCGGTCGCGCAGCGTGATGCAGGCCCGCCTCTGGCTGACGATGCCCTCGCTCTCCAGGCACTCGATCTGCTCGCTGACGCTGGCGCGCCGCACCCCGAGCAGGTCGGCGATCAGCTGGTGGCTGACGCAGACCTCGTCCTCGCCGAGCCAGTCCCGCGCCAGGAGCAGCCAGCGCCGGACGCGGTGCTTCATCGGGTGGCGCGCGTTGCACAGGCTGAGCTGGGCCGACTGGGTCATCAGCGCCTGGATGTAGCTGAGACCGGTCCGGCGCAGGGTGGCGCTCGCCTCCATGAGCCGCGCCGCCTCCTCGGCGCCCAGGCGCAGCGCCGAGCCCGGAACCTGGACCGAGACACGCAGCGTGGCGCGCCGGGTCCCGAGCAGGATGCCGAGCCCGGTCATGCCGAAGCGGCCGACGAGGCCGACCCCGTGCGCACCGTCGGCCTGGGTCCTGGCCTGCACGGAGGCGAGACCCCGCTCGATGAAGTAGACGTGCTGGATCTCCGTCCGCGGCTCCTCCAGCACCTGCTTGCGGCGCAGGGGAACCCGCTGGAGGTGGGGACGGATGAGGGCCCACTCGGCCTCGGGCAGGGCCGCCAGCAGCAGGTTCGGCGTGGTGAGCGCCTCGGGACGCGCCTCTGCCCCCTCGTCAGTCACGCGGCACGCCCACGCGCTCTCTCGCCAGACATCCATCGCGCGAGCATATCCGAACGAAACTCGACGGTCGGTCCCGAGCCGAGGCCCCTCGGCGTCAATGCAGCATCGCCGCCGCGCGGTCGATAAGACATCCTGCGCAGATGATTTTCAACCGACGAGCGGGGTCGGCGCCGTCACGATAGCGAGATGTCGACTCTCTTCCTGGTTCGATCATCCGCCCGATCTGCGTGGGATGCCTCTCTGCTGATCGCGGCGGGATCCGACCGGACGGCCCGCGGCCGCGCCGGCGGCCCCGATCCCGCCGCCGGCCGAGCGATCCGCTCCCCCGCGCGTTGGCAGGGGAGCGGGCCCGTCCGGTCCGCGCAGGGCGGGCGGGATCGCGCGCCGGACAGGAGACGCGCCGATGATGCCCCGGCCCAAGCTGATCGCCTGCGACGTCATCGGCACGCTGGTCTCGCTGGAGCGCATGCGCCCGCTCCTGACCGGCCTCGGCCTGCCGCCGGCGGCCCTGGAGATCTGGTTCGCCTCGGCCCTGCGGGACGCCTTCGCGCTGGCGATCACCGACCGGTTCGCCCCCTTCCGCCTCGTGCTGCGGGGGGAACTCGCCTCCCTGCTCTCCGCGCACGGCCTCCCGGTCCGCATGGAGCGTCTCGACGCCGTCCTCGACGGCATGGCCGAGCTCGATCCCCAGCCGGATGCCGCGGAGGCGCTCGCCCTCCTGACCGAGGCCGGCTTCCGCGTGGCGGCGCTGAGCAACGGGTCGGCCGAGGCGACCGAGCAGCTGCTCCGTCGCGGCGGCCTGCACCGCCACGTCGAGATGGTGCTGTCGATCGACCAGGTGCAGCGCTCGAAGCCCCGGGCCGAGGTCTACCTCTCGGCCGCGCAGGCCGCCGGCGTCGCGCCCGGCGAGGCGGCCCTCGTGGCCGCCCATGCCTGGGACACGCACGGCGCCAAGGTGGCGGGCCTCGGGGCGGCCTTCGTGGCGCGCGGCCAGATCTACCCCCGCGTGCTGGTGCAGCCCGATCTGCAGGGCGAGGCGCTGCGCGACGTGGCGCTCGCCCTGGCCGCGCTGGATCCCGCGCCGGCGGGCGCTCGCGCCGGCGGCTGACGGCCTCCGGCGCGCGGGCAGGTCTCGCGCGAGCCGGCGCGGGAAGCCCGCCCCGGCCCGGGCCGTCACCCGCGCCGGCTCGCGCGAATCCAGGTCGAGCCGCTCGCGGCGGTCGCCGCGCAGCCGTCTCTCGCCCCTTTCCGCACCCCGCGCGGCGATATGATCGAGCCAATCGCCAGTGTCGTGCCGCCGGCCTCGGCTCGGAGGACGACGGCTCTCCTGGGTCAACCCGGTCTTCCGCGGCATCGCCGCGCCGCGATTCCATCGCGGCGACGCGCCCTCGATCGACGCCAGCGCCGGGGCGATGAAGTCCCCGGTATTGCGCCCGAACTCGGTGTCGCGGAACGGCTCCGACATCGTCCGCATCCGATCAGGCCGCGATCGGCCGGGTCCCGTCGAATGGTCGACGGTGCGGCGGTGATTCGCCGTGCCGGGCCCGCGAGATCTCGCGAGGGTTTCGGTCCGGCGAGGATTTCGCCTGCCGCACGATTCGGCACGATATGGAGGGGCACCGGCCCGGCGCCATATGCCCGGCGGATCATGCACCACATGAACGCGAACATGATGCCGGAGGGCATGGCCATGCCGCAGGCCGGGCCGGCCCCGCACTGATCGGGCGGCCGGGCCCGGAGGCCCCCGCTCCCGGATCACGATCCCGGGCCGCGCGCGGACCCCGCCCGGAACGTCCCTTCACCCCGGTGGTCGGCGAGGCCCGCGACCTCCGGCGGGAGCCCGTCGGGCTCCTGCGGGAGCCGGTCGGAGGCGGATCCGTGCGGCCGCCGCGAGCGGGCACCGGCAGCCCTCGCGGCGCCGCGGCCCAGGATCTCGTCGTAGAGCCGCAGCAGGTCGTCGCCCTGGTCGGCCGCACGGCGCAGCGGCGGGCCGGGCGGCGGCGGCGCCTGGAACCGCGCCGGATCCGCGTCGATCGCCCCCAGCACCTCCCGCAGCGGGCCCGGCGTCGAGACGTCGATCACGAACCCGTCCACCCCCGGCCGCACCTCCTCCCCCACCGCGCCCCGGTCGCTCGCCACGACCCACAGACCGAACGCCCGCGCCTCCCGCGACACGAGACCGAAGCTCTCCGGCCACAGCGACGGCACCAGCAGCACGTCAAGCTCCCCGTACAACCCCCCGATCTCCTCCTGCGCCACGGGGCCCACGATCCGCACCGGCGTCGTCCCCCACACCTCCTCGCTCGCGGAGCCCGGCTCCCGCGACAGGTCGACCAGCGTCAGGCCCAGGCACCGGAACGGCGTCGTGCGCAGCACCACCTCAAGCAGCGGCGCCCCCTTGTGCGCCTCCAGACCCCCCACGTGGCCCAGCCGCACCCGCGGACCCCGCCCCGCCCGCCGCGCCGGTACCCGCCCCAGCGACAGACCGTTCGGCACGCTCCGCACCTCCGGGAACCCCGCCGCCCGGTACAGGCCCGCGAAGCTCTCCGACACCGCCAGCACCCGGTCCGCCCCACACAGAAGCCGCCCCAGCCGCCGCCGCCGCAGGAGCTGCGCCCCCGCCCCGTGCGGCGCGTCCGAGGCCGCCTCCAGCAGGTCCGGCGAGGGACGCACCACCTGCCCGTCCCGGTCGAGCAGGAACTGGTGGTCCGAGATCCACCAGCCGTCGTGCACCGTCACCACGTGCCGCAGGCCCCGCGCCTGCGCCGCCTCCACCACCGACCCGCTCAGCCGCTGCACGCAGTGGAAGTGCACCAGGTCCGGGCACAGCCGGTCCAGGAACTCCCCGAACAGCGCCCCCAGCGCCGGGTTGAACGGGCGCCAGTCCATCCCGGGCTCCAGCGGCGTCGACAGCCGCAGCACCGGAACCCCCCGGTAGCCGTCCAGCCGCGCCCGGCCCGCCGGCTGCACCCCCTCGTCGCTCGCCGCCACCGCGAAGGCGTAGCGCTCCCCCGCCGCCGCCAGGAAGTGGTCGAGGTTGTCGCGCACCACCCGCGTCGCCCCGCCGATCGTCTGGGGCGGGAAGAACACGTTCACCAGCAGGATCCGCGGCCGCGCCGCCGCCACGGCGGGCGCCGCCGGCCGCGCCAGCACGGACGCCACCCGCCCCGCCCCCGCCGCCAGCCCGTAATCCCGCCGCGCCTTGCGCCGCGCCGCCAGGCCGATCCGCCGCCGCAGCCCGGCATCCCCCACCAGCCGCTCCAGCGCCGAGGCCCACTCCTCGGGCGTGTCGGCAAACAGCACGTCCTCGCCCTCGACCAGGATCTCCCGGTAGGTGCGCGTCCCGCTCACCACCGAGGGCACCCCGGCCACCGCCGCCTCCAGCCACTTGATCTCGCTCTTGGCGTCCGCCGCCGCGCCGGGGGCGAGCACCGCCAGGTTCACGTCGACCCCCGACAGGATCTCCCAGTAATCCTCCACCTGCGCGGTGAAGCCGAGGCGGCGGATCCGGTCCCGGTGGGCCGCGAAGGCGGGATCGAGGGTGAGGTGGCCGGCGATCAGCAGGCGCAGCTGCGGGTGGCGCTCCAGCAGGCGCAGCAGGGCCGGGCCGGCCAGGGCGTTGAAGTCGCGGTTATGCGCCTTGGTGCCCGAGCCGTAGAACAGCGTCACGGGCGCCTCCGGGCGGGCGGGGGCGGGGTCCGGCCGGTCGAGGAAGGGGGCGTTGCGCTGGTCGAGGCCGTTGCGCAGGACGTGGCAGCGGCCCGTGCGCAGGAGCGGGCGCATGGCCTCGGCGAGAGCCGGGGTGGAGGCGAGGCCCTCGTCGCACTGGGCGAGGGCGAAGCGGAACAGGGGCACGCCGAACTGCAGCCCGACGTAGTCCTCGGGGGAGATCTGGCCCTCGAAGCTGTCGAAGGGGTCGGGGTAGCAGCGCGCGTCGAAGATGAGGTCGTCGACGTCGTAGAAGGTGGGCAGGCCGAGGGCGCGGGCGTAGAGGATGCTGTGGAGGATGTCGGGGAAGGCGGGGAGGCGGTAGAAGAGGGCGGCGCGGGCGGTGTGCAGGGCCTGGCGGAAGGCCCGGGCCTGGTCGGGGGGGAAGACGCGGACGGTCCATCCGGCGTGCTCGAGCTGGCGGCGGCGCTGCTCGACGCGGTAGTGGACGCACTGGGGCAGGTCGAGGTTGGCCAGGATGGCGACGGTCGGCCGCGGCGAGGGGACGGGCGAGGGGACGGGCGAGGGGACGGGCAAGGGGACGGGCAAGGGGGCGGCGAGGGGGAGGTCGGCGGCGAGCCGGTTCAGGGCCTCGTCCAGGAGGGCGTCGGCCTCGGCGCGGCGGCCCTGGCGGTACTCCGCGCGGGCGGCCTCGCAGGCGGCGTCGAAGGCCCGGCCGAGGATGCCGAGCCCCGCCTCGCGCCAGCGCGCGTCCTTGATCCAGCGCGGCGACGACGCCCGGACCTGCGCGCAGGCGGCCGGCAGATCTCCGGTGGCGGCCAGGCACTCGGCGGCGTGGATGTGGCTCCAGAGGCTCGACCGCGGGTCGGCCGCGGCGGCCGCGTAATCGGCGGCCGCGGCGGCGAGGTCGCCCAGGGCCCGCGCGGCCTCGCCGCGGCCGTGCAGCCGGCGGGCGGTCGGGCCGCCGCGCGCGATCGCCTCGTCGTAGGCCCGGCGGGCGAGCGCGAAGCGCTGGCGCAGCAATTCCCGCATCCCGACGAGGCCGAGGAACGCGGCCTCGTCGGGGCCGGACACCACGTCGAGACGACCCGCCGGGAACCCGAAATCGAGCCAGTGCTCCAGCACCTGCGTGCGCGGCAGGGCGGCGCCCCGGGGCAGCGCGGCCCGGTAGCCCGCGAGATCGAAGCAGCGCGGGAAGACCGTCTCGCCGATCAGGGCGGCGAGGTGGGCGGACTCGTTCGGCGCGAAGCCCCGCTCGATGCCGGTGCACAGCCAGTGCCGATAGAGCGACGCGTCGTCGGGGAGGTCCTCGACCGGGTACACGGCGCGGTAGAAGGCGGGATCGAACATCGCCTCGGCGTGGATCGGGGCCAGGCGCGCGATGCCCTGCTCCACGAAGAGACGAAGTCCCTCCGCCCGCACCCGCGGCGGGGGGCCGATCCAATCGGCATTCAGCTGGACGAACTGGGCGAGGTCGAACCGAAGCAGCCAGGATCCCGGCACCAGGCCGTGCTGCCGCAGGAAGGCCGCGAAGGCATCGGCGGCCTCGGGGTCACCGTCCCGCACCGCGACGCGCGCGAAGGCGTCGGCGTCCGACGCAATGTCGAGGGCGTAGGGCCGCTTCTCCTCGCGTCCGTGCCGCAGGTAATGGGCGATGAACTGCCAGTCCTCCGTGAACCGCGACGCGAGGTCAGGATTGAGATCGCGGTAGAGGCTCGGGCGGAAATCCTTCGGCAGCGGGCCGTGCTCGGCGCTGAGATCGGCCAGATAGCCCTCGACGCTGCTCTGCCGCCCCTCCCGGCGGCCGTGCCGGAGATAATGTTCGAGCAGCTCGCCCCGGCCGGTGAGGTGATGAAGGTCGGGGTAGAGCGTATAGTAAAAATTTTCATCAAAGTCGCTCACCCCGTCCTTCGCCGAAGGACGCCGTATTTTTCCGAGCGCAAGTCGTAAACTGCTGAAAATTCGCCTCATCTGAACGATTTGGAATACTCCAGGCCGGACAGGCATAGCACGACACGGCGGTGAAATACCCGATCGAATGGCGCGCGGTTGTAACTCATGTGAATTTCGGCCGGCCCGCAGGCCGGTGATCATCGCGCCGGCCGCGCGACCGGATGACGTCCCGTGCCCGCGACGGGGACGCGGGGGAGCGGGATGGTCGCTCGCGCCCGTCCCTCCGCCCGTCCCGGTCCGGGCGCGCCGAACCGGCCGGCACCGGCCGGGAGCCGGTCGACGCGTCCGCGCGACCGCCTCGCTCACGCAGAGGAAGACCAGGATGGGCATGACGAAGGTCGATTTCGCCGGAAAGCACTTCTACCTCGATGCGGCGGGCGGCATGGACCTCGTTGGACATCAGGTCAGCGCCGGCGCGTACGAACCGCCGCTTCCGTTCCTGATGATGGCGACGTACCTGCGCAGCGAGGGGATATTCGTCGATGTCGGCGCGAATACCGGGGTCTATTCCGTGATGGCCGGCATCCTGGCGGAGGACCGCACGGTCCTCGCGTTCGAGCCGCTCGCGGCCCTGGTCGCGGTGCTGAGACGCAATCTGGCGGCGAACGGGCTCACCGACCGGGTCACCGTCCACGAGCTCGCCCTCAGCGACGTGTCGGGGGAGGCGACGCTCCACCTCCCCGATCCGAGCCACGGCCTGCTGGAGACGAGCGCGTCCCTGGAGCACGACTTCAAGGCCGTCCACGGGACGGTCCGGGTCGCGGTCAGGACGCTCGACGAACTCGACATCCGCGAGCGGATCGCCGTCATCAAGGTCGATATCGAGGGGCACGAGCACGCCTTCCTCGGCGGCGCGCGCGAGACGATCAGGCGGGATCGGCCCTTCGTCTTCGCCGAAGTGGTCGGGCCCGCCAAGCGGGGGGCCCTGAGGGCCTTCCTGGCGGACGTGAACTACCTCGACTTCAGATTGCGGCCCGACCTGGCGATCCACGATGGCGAGGTCGTGTTCGACGAGCTGGCCTGGAACCACGCCTTCGTCCCGGCCGAGCGCCTGGAGAAGTTCAAGGAGGCCTGCGACTCCTGCGGAGTGGTCATGGTCCGCAGGTTTCGCCTGACATAGGAATATAGTCTCTTCCACGCCCGCCTGGCGCAGGGCCGGCGCCCAAGCCGCCCGTCCCCTGAACGGCCTCGATCGTCCCGGTGCCGCCCACGCCGCTCGCCGGCACCGCGCCGGAGGGGCGCGGGCCGTCGCGGCCCGCCCCGGGGCCGCGTGGGGCGCCGGGCCCCGGGAGGGCGCGCGCCGCGGTCATTCGATTTTCATCTGACCACCATCGGAACTATGCGTTCCTTTTCTGCGCTGCCGCGGCCCAGCATCCGCACCGAGAGCCGCGCGCCGGGAGGCGCCGACAGGACCGGCTCGCGGAGTCCCGAACGACGCGTCCGACAGCCCGGTTTCCCGTCCGGCCGCCCTCGGCCCGGCTCGCTCCGGCGCTCCTCGCCCTCCTGCCCGGCGGCTGCGTCGCGGCCGCGCGGCGAGGGGCCTATGCGGCGCCGCGCGCGGGTGCGCCGCCGTCGCGCGGTCGGCTGGGCGATCGCGCCCGCCAGGGTCGCGGACCGGCCCGAAGCGCACGGTCGGGTTGATCTGGGTCAAGGCCCGGCCCGTCCGCCGTGTCACCACTCACCTGCGAAGACGGGAGGACACCATGGCGAGCGAGACCAACAGGGGCGAGACCTCACGCGCGTTCGGGGCCGGCGATCCCTGGTCCGGCCTGATCCCGGACGCCGCCCTCTGGACGTCGTTCGGCGTCGACCTGCCGTTCCGGCTGAGCGCGGAGATCCTGAGCTTCGCCGCCCGGCGGCTGCAGGCGCAGTCGGAGCACGTCGCGGCGATCGGCCGGTGCAAGTCGCCGGTCGAGGCGCTCAAGCTCCAGCTCGCCTTCGTCACCCGCGCCGTGTCGGAGTATCAGCGCGAGGCGGGGACGCTCTCGCAGGACGTGGCGGATTCCGCGCGCCCGGCCAGGGCGGCCTGAGCGCCGGGGACGCTCCGAACCGATCGTCCGGACATCGGCTCGCCCGGTCGTGTGCCCGGCCCCGTGGCGGCCGCGCGCGCTCGCGGCGTCGCGCATGCGCGCATCCGCCGGGCCGCGGCGGCGCCGCCCTCCGGGATCGCCGTCAGGATCTCGCCGTGCTCCGCGTGCGGGCGGTGGATGCGGGCCCTCCGGTTCGGCCCGTGCGGGGGCGGTCAGGCCAGGTCCGGCTCCGGCTTGGCCGCGGCCTTGGCGGTGGCCAGGACCTTGTCGACGCGCCGCCCGTCCATGTCGACCACCTCGAAGCGCCAGCCGGCCACGTCGATGGCCTCGCCGGCGCGGGGCAGCCGCTGCAGGTGCGCGATGACGAGGCCCGCCACCGTCTCGTAGTCGCGCCGCTCGGGCAGGGGGACGCGCAGCTGCTCGGCCATCTCGTCCACCGGCATGCTCCCGGCCAGCAGCCAGGACCCGTCCTCCCGCCGCACCGCCTCCGGGTCGGGATCGTCCGTGTCGGCCCGGAAGGCGCCCGCGATGGCGTCCAGGATGTCGGCCGGGGTGACCACCCCGTCGAAATGGCCGTACTCGTCGTGCACGAGGGCGATGGGCACCTCGGCTCGGCGCAGGGCCGCGAGGGCGTCGAGGGCGCCGAGCCGGTCGGGCACGACCGGCGCCGCCCGGATATGCGCCCGCAGGTCGAGGGGCCGACCCTGGAGGAGGTCCGGCAGCAGGTCGCGCACCTGGACGATGCCCAGGATCTCGTCCTGGCGGCCCTCCCCGACCGGGAGGCGGGCATGGGACGTGCGCAGGAGGGTGTCGCGGATCGCCGCCTCGCTGTCGGTGAGGTCGAGGCGCGTCACCTCGGTGCGCGGGGTCATCACGCCGCGCACGGTGCGGTCGGCGAGGCGCAGCACGCCCGCGATCATCCGGTGCGCGTCGGTCTCGATCACGCCGGCCGTCTCGGCCTCGGCCACGACGGCGCGGACCTCCTCCTCGGTCACCGCCTCGGGCGGCTCCGCCGCCGCGCCGAACAGCCCGAAGATCAGCCGGGTCGAGGCGTCGAGCAGCCAGACCACCGGGCCGGCGGCGCGCGACACCGCGGCCATCGGGCCGGCGACGAGGCAGGCGATCCGCTCGGGATGGCGCAGGGCGAGGCTCTTCGGCACGAGTTCGCCCACCACCACGGAGAGGTAGGTGATCAGGCCGATCACCACCCCGTAGCCGGCGGGCTGGGCCAGGCCCGGCGACAGGCCGGCCTCCTGCAGGAACTCGGCGAGATGCTGGCCGAGCGCCGCGCCCGAGAAGGCGCCGGCGAGCACGCCGATCAGGGTGATGCCGATCTGCACCGTGGAGAGGAAGCGCCCCGGCTCCTCCGCCAGGGCGAGCGCCGCCCGCGCCCCCGCCCGGCGCTGCTCGGCCATGACCTGCAGCCGCGCCTTGCGGGCCGACACCACGGCGAGTTCCGAGAGGGAGAAGACGCCGTTGAGGAGGATGAGCAGGAGCGCGACGGCGAGTTCGAGCACGGTCCCTCGGGGCGACGGGGGCGGGGCGGCACCTTAGCAGACTTGCACGGGGCCATTCTGCTCGGTCTCCTGGTGTCGCATCAGGTTTCGCCGACGCGGTGCTTCGGTTCGCCGCCGAACCGCTGACCCCTTCGGCACCGACAGGCGGAACGACGCTTTGGTGGGGCGGCGCATCCCGGTCGATCGCCGGGCGCCGCGACCGGGACGCCGGGATCCCGGCCCGCCCGGCCGGCGTTCGCCCGCATGACCATCCGGCTTCCGCCCCGCGCCCGGCTCTGGCGCCCGCAGAGGGTGCTCGTCACGCCCGCCGCCCTCGATCACGCCCACGGCCGCCAGATGGTCGCGCGGCTCGAGGCGCTCGGCCTGCCGGTCGAGCGCCTGCGCGGCAACCGCCTCACCGGCCTCGGCGCGGAGGATCCGCGGCGGGCCTACCGGGAGGCCAAGAACACCCTGGCGGTCGTCGCCGCGCCGCCCTCCAGGCTGGCCCTGCAGCCGATCCCGCCCAGCGCCGATTGGCGCCTCGACCTCGCCGAGGGCTGCCCGGCCCATTGCCAGTACTGCTACCTCGCGGGCTCGCTCCAGGGCCCCCCGGTGACGCGCGCCTACGCCAATCTCGACGAGATCCTGGCCGTCCTGCCGCGCTACGCGGGGGCCGGCGGCGTCACCTCCGCGAGCGAGGCGCGGGCCGCCGAGGGCACGACCTTCGAGGCCTCCTGCTACACCGACCCGCTCGCGATCGAGCACCTGACCGGCTCGCTCTCCGCGACGATCCGGCATTTCGGCGCCTGGGACGCCCCGGTGCAGCTGCGCTTCACCACCAAGTTCGCCGCGGTCGCGCCATTGCTCGGCCTCGCGCATGCGCGGCGCACCCGCATCCGCTTCTCCCTCAACGCCGCGCCGGCGGCGCGCTACGAGGGCGGCACCGATCCGTTGCCGGCCCGCCTCGCCGCGATGCGGGAGGCGGCCCTGGCCGGCTACCCGGTCGGCCTGACCCTCGCGCCGATCCTGCCGCTGCCCGGCTGGCGCGACGCCTACGGCGCGCTCCTCGCCGATATCGGCGCGGCGCTGGCCGGGGTGCCGGACCTCGACCTCACGGCGGAATGCATCACCCACCGCTTCACCCCGGGCTCCAAGACCGTGCTGGAGGGCTGGTATCCGGGCTCCGACCTGCCGATGCGCGAGGAGGAGCGCAGCCGCAAGCTGACCAAGTTCGGGTCGGTGAAGTACGTCCTCCCAAAGCCGCAGATGGCCGAATTGCGCGCCGAGATCGGCGCGCTCCTCGCCGCGCGGCTGCCGCAGGCGCGGCTCCTCTACTGGACCTGACGGGCGCGGCGGGACGAGGGGCCCGCCGCGGCGGATCACCGGCTCTTCTGGTAGAGCTTGCTGGCGATCTCGAAAATCTCCTGCGGCGCGTAATCCGGCGCGAAGGCCCCGTAATTGCCGTCGAGCTCCGGGATCTTGCCGCCCTGCGGCGGTCCGTCGACGATCTCCAGCGGCCCGGGCGGGTCGCCCGGCAGTGCCACCTCGTCGTTCGACCACACCCCCGCCATCTCCGGGTAATCCGGCGAGCCGAACGTGTAGAGGCGCCGGTGGGAGCCCTCCTGCAGGTATTTCTGGCACTCGGGGACGCGGCCGAGATCGATGTTGGGCGTCGGCAGCATCTTCTCGATCTCGACCCCGGTCAGCTTCTTCAGGGCGAGCGCGTAGGCGTGGGCGTGGACGGAGCCGCGCACCAGCAGGTAGCCGCAGACCTCGCGGCCCGTCGGGTCGGACAGCGTCTCGTAGACCCGCAGCTTGTGGAGCCGCGCGCCGCATTCGAGATGGAAGTTGTGCAGGAGGTCGATGATCAGGTTCCCGGTCGTCGTCACCATGTCCATGTTCCAGGACGCGGCGTTGGCGTTCATCGGCATGGCGCCGCCCGCATTCGACAGGAATGAGCCGGCCAGACGCGCGTCCTTCATGTCCTCGAACGGGGCCTTGCTGATATCGACCTGCTCGGTCTGGTCACCGGGGCCGTTGTTGAGCAGGGCGACGCCGGTCGAGACCAGCTCGACATGGCCGAGTTCTTCGGTGAAAATGCTCGACACCAGGCTGTAGAACGGCCTCAGCTTCGATTTGTTGCGGAAATTGAAGCTCTGAAACATGTAGTTTCCGAGCGTCGACATCTCGCCGTACTTGCCGCCGAGCAGCTCCTGCAGGGCGGCGGCGGCGTTCGGATCGGGCCTCTTGGGCTGGGGCAGTTCGGCCTGCAGGCGATCGAGCCTCATGAACATCGTTCGCGTCTCCGGTCGTGCGCGCGTGCGCCGGGGAGAAGCTGACGCTGCGTCGAGATGTTCCTTCGCGCATGCGCTTTTCGGGCACCGCCGATCTCCCGCCCCCGGGATCGTGGCTCCCGGGACGCAGCCGCGGACAAAGATGCCGGCAAATCCCGACGCCTGTTCCCTGCCGGGACGGGGTCGGAGACACTGTCCCGGGAGTTCTCGGTGGGGCGCGACGGGCGATGACGACTTGTATTCGGGTGGCCGCACTGGCCGGCGCAGCGCTCGCCTGCGGGCAGGCGGCCCGCGCCGCCGACCTCGCGCCCCGCCCGGTGCCGCCCGCTCCCGCCATCGCCCTCGACTGGTCCGGCTTCTATCTCGGCGCGCAGACGGGCGGGTTCGCGACCGGCCAGGGCCGGCGCACCTTCGTCAGCGGCGACGGCGGCGGCCTCACCCCGACCGTGTTCGGGGGGCGCGGCGGGCGGACCGGGATCGTCGCCGGGACCGTCGAGGGGCGCACGATCTTCGAGGGCGTCCATGCCGGCTACAACTGGCAGCGGGGCGACCTCGTCGGCGGGGTGGAGGGCGACCTCAGCGCCGCCGGGCCGCTCGACGACGTGCTGGCCAGCCTCCGGGGGCGCGTCGGCGTCGCGACGGGGCGCGCGCTCGTCTACGGCACGGCCGGCCTCGGGATCCTCTCCGCGCCGGGGGGACGGCTCGGCGTCTTCGTCGGCGGCAACGGCGGCAACGGCGGCAATGCCGGGCCGGGGGGCGCGGGCGGCGCGGGCGGCAACGGCTTCGGGACGCTCACAATCTCCCAGCCGGGCGCGACGCGCCTCGGCTTCGCCGGCGGCGCCGGGCTGGAGGTCAGGCTCACCCCGCGGGTCGGGGCGGGGGTCGAGGCCCTCTACTTCCTGTTCGACAAGGGCAGCCCCGGGATCCCGCGCGAGGCGCTCACCCTGCGCGGGCGCCTGACCTACCATTTCGGGGCCGAGGACCCGGCGGAGGGGCCGGGCGCCGCGCCCGCCTTCGGCGCCGCGCCCGCTTGGGGCGCCGCGCCCTCTTGGGGCGCCGCGCCTTCCTGGGCCGGCCTCTATCTCGGGGCGCAGTTCGGCGCCCTCTACAGCCCCTCGGGAACCCGCCTCGCCGCGGCGGCCCTGGCGAACGGCGAGGCCGGCGGGGCCGGTACCCGCGGCATCGACGGCGGCGGCGGGGGCGGCGGCGCCGTGGCCTTCGCGGCCCTGCAGCGGGGCGCCTCGGCGCTCGGCGGGCTGCATCTCGGCGCGAACGCGCAGAGCGCCCGCCTCGTCTACGGCGCCGAGGCCGACATCGATGCCGGCACCGACGCCAACCACCGCGTCCTCGGCAGCCTGCGCGGGCGCCTCGGCTGGGTGCTGGACCGCGACCTCCTGCTCTACGGCACGGCCGGCCTCGGGCTGGCGCGGGACGAGGGGGTTCGGCTGGTCTTCGCCGGCAATGGCGGCCCGGGCGGCAATGGCGGCCCGCTCGTCGCCGGGCCCGGGGGCGCCGGCGGCGCGGGGGGGCAGGCCCTCGCCCTGCGCGCGGCGGACACCCAGGTCGGCTTCGTCGCGGGGGCCGGCCTGCAGGCGCGCCTCACCGACCGTCTGACGGCGGGGGTCGAGGGGCTCTACTACGGTTTCCGGGCGAGCGGCGCCGCGCTCCCCGGCGCGGGCCGCGCCGTCGCGGCCGGGCGGGACAACGACGCCGTCGTGCTGCGCACCCGTCTCTCGTTCAGCCTGCAGCCCTGAGGGCGCGCGCCCGGCCCCGGTGCCGCGTGCGGGCCGGCACACACGGGGCCGCGCGAAGGTCCTACAGCTGTCGGTGCCGACGGTCTCCCGCAGGCGAACCCGGACCGGGTCGAACAGGGGGCAACCTTCGGGTGGACCGCTCACGACGACCAGCACGCAGAAGGATTCGGCCGGCGCAAAGCGCGCCGGTCACGGTGCCCGGCCCCGCCGGGCACTTCCGGATCCTGCTCGGACACAGTACCGACAAGCAGACGCGATCTCTGAACTGAATAAATAAACAGCGTTCAGTCTTCATTCAGTCAGAATAGAGCATGGTTAACACAACAAAGCAGATCATGCAGCCATCTCGGAACTAACCCCATCGCAGTGGGGCGCCGGCGGCAAGAACAGGTCAGCGTCTGGATTGAACGACGGGGCGAGAGCGCTCGTCCCGAATGCTGAAACGCGGCCGAAATCCGGGATTTCGGAGCGCACCCCCTCGATCGGACAACCCATCACACGCGACACGACAGGAGAGCACCATGAAGAAGACGATGATCACCATCATGTCGGCGGTCGGCATGTTCGCGCTCTCGCACCAGGCCTTCGCCTTCGGGCAGGGCGGCAGCGGCGGGGCCGGCGGCGGCGCCTATTACGGCGGCTACGGCGGCATGGGCGGCGGCGGCGGCGACGGCATCCACGGCGGGCGCGGCGGCAATGGCGGGCGCGGCGGCACCGGGGCCTATGGCGGGGCCGGCGGCGGCGGCGGCTGGGGCGGCTCGGGCTCCTACGGCGGGCGCGGCGGCGGTGGCGGGGCCGGCGGCGGCGGCTACTACGGCGGGGCCGGCGGCGGCGGCGGCGGCGGCGGCTCGGGCGCCTACGGGGGCCAGGGCGGCAATGGCGGGCGCGGCGGCATGGGCAGCCATGGCGGCGTCGGCGGCTCGGGCGGCGGCGGCGGCTCGGCCGCGGGCTACGGCAACCGGGGCGGCAGCGGCGGGGCCGGCGGCAACGGCAGCTACGGCGGCGTCGGCGGGGCCGGCGGCCAGGGCGGCAACTCCTACTGAGCCCTGCCGATATCCTCGGTACAGGCCGCGGCGGCGTCGGACGCCGCCGCGGCCGAGCGAATCCGGGTCCGCGAGCGGACGCGATGACCGCCTCGCGGGCCCGATCACGGGCCTCGTCATCGCATGGGAGGCACACCGATGAGGATGATCTCTGCCCTGACCGCGACGCTCGGAGCCGTCGGGCTCGCCGGCCTCCTCGGGGCGGCCGCGCTGGCCCAGGCCGCGCCGGTCTCCTCGCCGCCGCGCGAGCCCGCCGCGACGCCGGCCGGATCGAGCGACGGTGCCGGCCTCCCCGGACTGCCGGGCGGCCGCGGCGGCGCGCCGGGCCGGATCGGCGCGCCGGGCCGGGACGCGGGCGAGCCCGAGCGTCTCGCCCTGCGGCGCTACTGCGCGGCGCTGCTCACCGGGCAGCCGACCGAGGCGCGCTCGCCGCACCGGCCCGAGGAATGCGCCGTGCTGTTCGGCACCGCGGCCGAGCCCGGCCAGCCGGGGCGGGGCGGCAACGGTGCCGGCTTCCCGGGCCTGCCCGGCGGCCGCGGCGGCCAGAGCGGCGCGGTCGCGCCCTCGGACTTGGCGGAGTCGCCGGCGGGATCCTGCCGGGACCTGCTCCCGCCGCCCGAGGAGGGCCTGCCCCCGGGCGAGGGAATGCCGACCGAGTGCCGGGACGACCTCGCCCCGCCCGACGGGAGCGGCTCCCGGCGCGACGGGTCCGCGAGCCGGCGGGCGGGCGCCGACGGGCCGAGCCGCTCGGGCGGGATCGGCGGCCGCGGCGGGGCGGCCGGGGCCGGACCGGGCGGCGGAGCCGGCGGGGCTGGGGGTGCGGGCATCGGCGGCGGCGTCGGCGGGCGCGGCGGGGCGGGCGGCGCGGGCTACTGAGCCCCGTCGCCGAGGGCGTCGCCGGTCCGGCGCAGCGACGTGGCCGGGGTGCCGGCCCCAAGCGGAACCGCCGCACCCGGGTCCGCTCGGGCGACTGATCCCACATCCGCTCGATCCCTTCGGGATGGCGGATGTGGGCGTCGCTCAGGCGCCGCGCGGGCTCGCGATCCGGGATCCGCGTTGATCGACCGGATCCCGGATCAGCTCTCCCGCAGGCCGAGCCGCCGCGGGAGCAGGCCGGGCCGCAGGATGTCGAGGGTCACGGTGAGCGCCCCGGCCGCGGCCATCAGCGCGAGGGTGCCCCAGGTGATCGCGTAGACCAGGTGGTTGTTGGGGAAGGCGATCACCGTCAGCCCGCCGACCGGCAGCCCGGTCTCGCCCGGCGCGCGCGCCGCGTCGACGAAGTAGGGGGCGACCCGCGACAGGCCGCGCGCCGCCGCGATGGCGGCGACGTCCCGGGACACCCAGCGCCCGGCGGCCGGGTCGTTCGCCTGGAGGAAGGCGCCGTGCGGCTCGGAGAGGCGCAGCAGCCCCTCGACCGTGACGGGGCCGGGCGCGAGGGGCCGCCAGCCGGCCGGGTCGCGCCGGTCCGCCGGGACGAAGCCGCGGTTGACGAGGATCACCGTCCCGTCGTCGCGCGCGAGCGGCGCGAGGACCCAGGCGCCGCCGCCGAGCTCCGTCACGGCCTGGACCAGCGTCGCGCGGTCCGGCAGCCACCGGCCCGTCGCGGCGACGCGGCGGTACTCGTCCGAGGCGGCCGTGACCTGCGCCCAGCGCGCCGGACCGGGCGCCGGGACCGGGGGCGCGTGGACCCGTGCCTCCACGCGGGCGATCAGGTCGAGCTTCCAGGCGCGGCGATGGACCTGCCAGGCCGCGAGGGCGACGAGCCCGGCCACGACGAGGAGCGCCGCCGCGTCGAAGGCGAGCAGGGCGGCGATCCGCCGCCCCGTCGGGCGCCGGCCGGTCAGGGCCGCTGCAGCGCCTCGTGCGGCGACATCGGCATCATGTTCTGGTCCATGTGGTACATCACCCATATCGACCCGGCCAGCGTGATCACGACCAGCGTGAGCGTGAAGACCAGCGCCATGAAGGTCCAGCCGCCCTCCGACTTCGTGTTCATGTGCAGGAAGTAGATCATGTGGACCACGATCTGCACCGCCGCGAGCGCCATGATCACGATGCTGGTGACCAGCGTGTCGTCGAGGGTGTTGGCCATCACCAGCCAGAACGGGATGGCGGTGAGGATCACCGACAGCACGAAGCCGGTCACGTAGCCGCGGAAGCTGCCATGCGCCCCCCCGGGATGGTGGGCGCTCCCGTGCGCGCCGTCCCCGGCCCCCGCGTCGTGGGCCTTGCGCGGAAGGTCCGCCTGCGCCACCGCGCTCATCGCATGGCTCCCATCAGGTACACGAAGGTGAAGACGCCGATCCAGACCACGTCGAGGAAGTGCCAGAACATCGACAGGCAGAGGAGCCCGCGCCGGGTCTCGGCGACCAGCCCGTAGCGCCGCAGCTGCGCCAGCAGGGTGAGGAGCCAGACGATGCCGAAGGTCACGTGCAGCCCGTGCGTCCCGACCAGCGTGAAGAAGGCGGACAGGAAGGCGCTGCGCTGGGGCGTGGCGCCCTCGTGGATCAGGTGGCCGAACTCGTAGAGTTCGATCATCAGGAAGCCCGCCCCGAACAGGCCGGTGATGATCAGCCAGCGCCGGGTCATGTCGAGCCGGTCCTTGTCCATCTCCAGCATGGCGAAGCCGTAGGTGATGGAGGACAGCAGCAGCAGGCTGGTGTTCAGCGCGACGAGCCGCAGGTCGAACAGGTCGGCCCCGGACGGGCCCGCCGCGTAGTTGCGGCCCAGCACGCCGAAGGTGGCGAACAGGACCGCGAAGATGAGGCAATCCCCCATCAGGTAGACCCAGAAGCCGAGCAGCGTGCCGCCGTCGCCGTGGGCGTGCTCCTCGGTCTCGTAGAAGACCGGCGCGGTGGCGCCGGGCGGAGCGGTGGTCTCGTGCATGGTCACGCCCCCTCGGCCAGCTGCGCCGGCCGGCTGCTCTCGAGCCGGACGACGTCCTCGGCCGGGATGTAGAAGTCCCGGTCGTGGTCGAACGTGTGCCGGATCGCGGTGGCGATCAGCGCCACGAAGGACAAGGCCGCCAGCCACCAGATGTACCAGATCAGCGCGAAGCCCAGCACCGTGCTCAGGCCGGCCAGGACCACGCCGGCCGCCGTGTTCCTGGGCATGTGGATGGGCCGGAAGCCCTGCATGGGCCGGTCGTGGCCGCGCCGCTTCATGTCCCACCAGGCGTCGTGGTCGTGGATGATGGGCGTGAAGGCGAAGTTGTAGGGCGGCGGCGGCGAGGTGGTCGACCATTCGAGCGTCCGCCCGCCCCAGGGATCGCCGGTGAGGTCGCGCAGCTGCTCGCGCCGGAGATAGCTGACCACGATCTGGACCACGAAGGCCAGGATCCCGGCCAGGATGATGAAGACCCCGACCGCCGCCACGGTCAGGTAGGGCTGCACGGCCGGGTCCTCGAAGTGCTGGGTGCGGCGCGTCACGCCCATCAGGCCGAGCGCGTAGATCGGCGCGAAGACCGTCCAGAAGCCGATGAGCCAGCACCAGAACGAGACCTTGCCCCAGAACGGATCGAGCTTGTAGCCGAAGGCCTTGGGATGCCAGTAGTTCACCCCGGCGAGCAGCCCGAACACCACGCCCCCGATGATCACGTTGTGGAAGTGGGCGACCAGGAACAGGCTGTTGTGCAGCACGAAGTCCGCCGGCGGCACCGCCAGGAGCACGCCGGTCAGCCCGCCGAGCACGAAGGTCGGGATGAAGCCGATCACCCAGATCATCGGCGTCTCGAACCGGATCCGCCCGCGATACATGGTGAACAGCCAGTTGAACACCTTCGCGCCGGTCGGGATCGAGATGATCATGGTGGTGATGCCGAAGAAGGCATTGACGTTGGCGCCCGACCCCATGGTGAAGAAGTGGTGCAGCCAGACCAGCCAGGACACCAGCGCGATCACCATCGTGGCGTAGACCATCGAGGTGTAGCCGAACAGCCGCTTGCCGCAGAAGGTCGAGACCACCTCCGAGAAGATCCCGAAGGCCGGCAGGACCAGCACGTACACCTCCGGATGCCCCCAGATCCAGATCAGGTTCATGTAGAGCATCGAGTTGCCGCCGAAATCGTTCGTGAAGAAGTGCGTTCCCACGTAACGATCGAGGGCGAGCAGGGCCAGGGTCGCGGTCAGGACCGGGAAGATCGTGACGATGATGGCGTTGCTGGCGAGCGTCGTCCAGCAGAAGACCGGCATCTTCATCATGCTCATGCCGGGCGCCCGCATCTTCACGATCGTGACGATGAGGTTGATCCCCGACAGGGTGGTGCCGACGCCCGCGACCTGCAGGCCCCAGATGTAGTAGTCGACCCCGACCCCGGGCGAGTAGGCGGCGCCGGAGAGCGGCGGGTAGGCGAGCCACCCGGTGCGGGCGAACTCGCCGACGAACAGGGACAGCATCGTGAGCGCGGCGCCGCCGGCCGTCATCCAGAAGCTGAAATTGTTGAGGAACGGGAAGGCGACGTCGCGCGCCCCGATCTGCAGCGGCATCACGTAGTTCATGATGCCGGTGACGAACGGCATCGCCATGAAGAAGATCATGATCATGCCGTGGGCGGTGAAGACCTGGTCGTAATGGTGCGGCGGCAGGTAGCCCTCGGAGGCGCCGACCGAGAGCGCCTTCTGGGTGACCATCATCAGCGCGTCCGCGAAGCCGCGCAGCAGCATGATGATGGCGAGCACGACGTACATGATGCCGATCTTCTTGTGATCGACGCTGGTGAACCATTCCCGCCAGAGGTAGCCCCACTGGCCGAGCCAGGTGATGGCGCCGAGCAGCAGCACGCCGCCGGCCGCCACCGCCAGGAAGGTCCCGACCAGGATCGGCTCGTGGTACGGGATCGCGTCGAGCGTCAGGCGCCCGAAGATCAGTTGCTGGAGATCGAGGTTCGAGACCATGCGGACGCTCGTCGGAATCAGTGCTGGTGGGGTTGGGCGGGCCGGTCGTTCAGCTGGGCCGGTGCCGGCTCCCCGCTGCCGGGCGGGGCGACGCCGCCGCCCGGTCCGGGCTCGCCCCGGGGTGGGTTGATGCCGCCGCGGCTGAGCTCCTGGTCGCGGGGCTTCATGCCCTCGGGCTGGACGGAGCCGAGCGGCGGGCGCCCGGAGGCGGGCGCCGTGGCCCCGGGCGGCTCGTGGCCGCTCTCGAGCCGGCGGTTGTCGTAGTCGAGCCTGTCGCGGTTCGCCTCGCTGTCGCGGCCGGCGCCGCCCGCCTTGTCGATGTGGTGCATCTCGGCGACGCACATCCGGCCGGGCTCGACGCAGAGCCCCAGGATCGCGTCGTAGAGGCCGCTCTCGACGCGGCCGTAATAGCGGACCGGATCCGCCTCGCTCGGCTTCTCCAGCGCCAGGTAGGCGGCGCGGTCGAGCGCCGTCCCGGACGCCTTCACCTTCGCCACCCAGGCGTCGAAGCCCTGCTGGCTCAGGCTGCGGAAGTCGAAGTTCATCCGCGAGAACCCGGACCCGCTGTAATGCGCCGACTGGCCGCGGAAGTCGCCCTCGTGGTTCATCACCGCGTGCAGGTTCGTCTGCATGCCCGGCATGGCGTAGATCATCCCGGCCAGCGCCGGGACGTAGAAGGTGTTCCAGACCGACGAGGAGGTGATCTTGAAGGCGATCGGCACGTTCGCGGGCGCCGCCATCTCGTTGACCGTGGCGATGCCGAGGTCCGGGTAGAGGAACAGCCACTTCCAGTCGAGGGCGACGACCTGGACGTTGAGGTGGTCGATGCCGGGCGGGACGGGCTTGTTGGGCCCGATCCGGGCCAGCGGGCGGTAGGGATCCAGGGTGTGCGTGCTCACCCAGGTCATGGCGCCGAGCGCGATGATGATCAGGAGCGGCACGGTCCAGATCACCACTTCGAGCTGGGTCGAGTGGTGCCAGTCCGGATCGTAGGGCGCGTCGTGGTTCGAGGCGCGGTAGCGCCACGCGAACACGAAGGTGAGCGCGATCACCGGCACGATGACGAGCAGCATCAGCGCGGTGGAGGCCAGGATGAGGTTGCGCTGCTGGATCGCCACGTCGCCGGACGGATTCATGACGACGAGGTTGCAGCCCGCGAGCGATCCCGCGACGGCGAGGAGCGCGCCCGCGCGCAGCCCCGCGCGCAGGGCCGCGCCCAGCCCGGCGGGCGGGGCCGCGCGGGCGGCGGGGGAGGGGGCGGCGGGAGCGGGGACGGACGGCATGGCGAGGGCGGTCACTCCATTCTCCGTCGCCGCCCGAGGCGGCGAACCGGCACCGGATGGGTGGGGGCTGTCGGCATCCGCGGCTCAGACCTGCCGGATCTCCGACCGGGAGAGGGTGAGCACCAGCAGGGTGGTGACCGCCCCCGACAGGAGGTAGAGGCCGACGCAGGCGAGCCCGTAGCGCGCCGACAGGAACAGGACGATCAGCGGCGCGAAGCCGGCCCCGAGCAGCCAGGCGAGGTCGTTGGTGAGCGCCGCGCCCGTGTAGCGGTAGCGCTGCTCCAGCCGCGCGGTCACGGCGCCGGAGGATTGCCCGTAGGACAGGCCGAGCAGGGCGAAGCCGGCATTCACGTAGATGGTCTGGCCGATCGCGTTCTCCTCGACGAGCAGGGGCGCGATGGTGCTGCCGATGGCGAAGATCGCGATCAGGCCGGCCGAGAGGATCAGGAGCCTGCGCCGGCCGATCTGGTCGGCGATCAGGCCCGAGGCCAGCACCGCGCCGGCGCAGATGAAGGCGCCCGAGCACTGCACCATCAGGAACTCGCCCGCCGAGCGCTGGGTGAACAGCGTGATCCAGCTGATCGGAAAGACCGTGACGAGGTGGAACAGCGCGAAGCTCGCGAGCGGGATCAGCGCGCCGATGAGCAATTCGCGCGCGTGGCTGCGGATCAGCGGGAGGATCGGCGAGGGTTCGAGCCTGCGCCGCTCCAACAGGTTCGCGAATTCCTCGGTCGCCACCAGCCGCAGCCGCGAGAACAGCGCCACCACGTTGATGGCGAAGGCGCAGAAGAACGGGTAGCGCCAGCCCCAGTCGATGAAGTCGCCCTCCGAGAGGTTGAGCAGGAAGAAGGCGAACAGCACGCTCGCCACGATGAAGCCGATCGGCGCGCCGAGCTGGGGCAGCGCCGCGTAGAAGCCGCGGCGCTCGATCGGGGCGTTGAGGGCGAGGAGCGAGGCGAGCCCGTCCCAGGCGCCGCCGAGGGCGAGGCCCTGCCCGAACCGCAGGATCCCGAGGAGGTAGAGGGACCAGGGGCCGATTTGCTCGTAGCTCGGCAGGAACGAGATCGCCATCGTGGAGAAGCCGAGCAGGAACAGCGCGGCCGTCAGCTTGACGCCGCGGCCGTGGCGCCGGTCGATGGCGGTGAAGATCACCGAGCCGATCGGTCGCGCGATGAAGGCCAGCGAGAACATCGCGAAGGCGTAGAGCGTCGCCGTCAGCGGCTCCGCGAAGGGGAAGAAGACCTTGGGGAAGACCACCACCGAGGCGATCGCGAACACGAAGAAATCGAAATACTCGGCGGCCCGGCCGATGATGACGCCGATCGCGATCTCGTTCGGCGAGACCTTGTGGTCGCTGGACACCAGGCGGGCGTCGCGCTCGAGCGGCCCGGAGGAGGGCGGCGCACCCTGAACCTGATCTATTGCCATCTGGGCGGTCCCCCTTCCCGTCAGAACAGTCCGGCGGCGCCATAAAAGGCCAATCGTGGCATCGTCGCAAGGTCGAAAGGAGGCATGGCCGGCAATGAAATCTGTGTTATTGTCGAGCTTGCCGGTCAACCAACGGGCGAGCGTACCTTAAAGACAGACGGGATACAGGAGAGCAGAGGCGGAGTTCTGGCAAGCAGAGTGCCCCGCCGCGCGCCGAATGAGCGCGAGCGGTCGGCAGACGAGCGCGAGATTCGGCCAGTTCCGCCAGGATTGCGACGGGCCGCCGCAATGAAGCGGGGGGAGTGGATCCGGCGGAGCGGCGCCCCCGCCGGTCCGATCCGGCCGTGAATGGGCGACCGTCACCGTGTGCGGCCGGTGGAGCGCGGTTCCGGGCGGCCGGCGCGGCCGCGCCCAACCATCCAGCCGAGTCCTGTGCGCGCCGTGAGCTGCCCTCATCCTGCCCGGCCGGCCGCTTCTTCGCGCGGATGCGGCCGGTTCCCGGCGCCGAGGTCGGCGCTTGCTTGGCGGCCCGGGGGCGCGACGGGGCGGCGGCGGCGCGTTGCCGGCCCCCTCGCGCGGCGCGTCGCCCGCCCGCCGCCGGCGCACACGCGGTCGTGATCGGCGCGCCCGCATCCCCGGGCCCTGGCGGGCCGGTCCGGGCGATGAGACAAGGGGCCGGGACGTTCAGGGAGGAGACGCGGTGGCAGCCCCGTTCGATCCGGCCGCGGCCGGCTGGGAGCGAGTCGACCTGTCCGAGTTCATGGACCTGATCGGGCCGATCTGGCAGCGGCCCGGCGGGACGGGCCTCCTCTACGGCCTGCTCACCGCGGAGAAGCACCGCAACCGCAACGGGGTCGTGCACGGCGGCGTGATGGCGACGCTCCTCGACATGGCCCTCGGCCGCGCCTCCGCGCAGGCCCAGGGCGGCCGCAAGCAGGCCACGATCAATCTCGACGTGCAGTTCCTCGCTCCCGTCCGAGCGGGCGAGTTCCTGGTGGCCGAGTGCCGCGTCGTGCGGGCCACCCGCGCGATCATGTTCATGCACGGGAGCCTGAGCGTGGAGGCCCGGGTCTGCGCGGTCGCGCAGGGCACCTGGAAAATCCTGGGAGCCTGAGCCGAGTCCCCCTCTGGCCGAGTCCCCCTCTGGCCGAGTCCCCCCCTCTGGGCGAGTCCCCCTGGCCGGGCCGTCCGGCGCGCCGCGACGGCGGCGCGGAACGACCGGCGGCGACGATTCGTTAACCGCCATCTTCAACGGCCCGCTCGGGAGGCCCACGCGATGGGATTCGGTTTCCTCCTCTTCCTGGTGATCGCCTGCGGGCTGCCGCTCCTGGCGCTGTTCGTCCTCGGCCCGCGCGTGCCGGATCACGCCTGGGCCGCCCTCGGGTCCGGGGCGCAGCGGGCCGCGCAGGCCCGCCCGGCGGCGGGGGGTCACGCCGCGACCGTGCCCTCCCAGGCGACGGCGGCCGGCGCCCACGAGCAGCGGGAGCGGCTCACCTCCGTCCAGGGCGCGGATCTCGAGCACGGCCTCGTCAGCAACACGGCCCGGGTCGGGGACGGCACCGACCGGCGGATGGACGGCACCACCCCGATCGGGAGCGGGGCCGAGCGGGACGGCGGGAGCCAGGCCGAGACGATGAAGCCCGGTGCGGAGGATGCGCGGGCCGCGCCCGACCGCCTCGCCTGAGGCGGGCGGCTCACGCCGCGAGCCGGCGCCGGTTGTCGGCGACCTGCTCGCGGTATCGCACGATGACGTCGCCGCAGCTGCCGCCCGCCATCAGCGTGCCGGCGGCTTCGAGCGCCGCGTTCACCTTCTCGCTCACCATCAGCTGCGCTTCGAGGCAGCCGTCGAGGCCGCCCAGGACCAGCCTCATCAGCCGCAGCTCGACGACGCTCTGGGCCTCCACGAGGAGCAGGGCGGCGTCGAGGCAGGACTTGATCACGGCAGGTCCTCGGAGCGGATCGGGGGATCGGAGCGGCGGCGGGTCTGTCACCACATCCGCCTGATCCCTTCGGGATGGCGGATGGGGGCTTCGCTCACGCGCCGCGCGGGCGCGTGATCCGGGATCCGCTTGGGATCAACCGGATCCCGGATCAGGCGGCTCGCAGGCCGCCGGTCACGAGGGCGCCGAACAGCCTGCTCGCCGCCGTCAGGGCGCGGATGGCCTCGGCGTTGCTGGCCAGGACGACGTCGACCGGGGTCCGCGCCTTCGCCAGGACGCGGCCATAGGTCAGCTTCGCCTTCAGTTCGGCCTCGACGTAGGAGAGCCAGAGGCCGTTCTGCGCGGCCAGCTTGCCGAGGAGATCGGAGGCGGCCGGAGCGGGATCGCCGCCGGAATCGGGGGCGGCCGCGTCGGAGCGGACGGGCTCGCTCGCGACCGGCGCGGCGACCTCGCCCTGAATCTCGGGCCCGGCCTGGTCGGCCTGGACCGCGACCGGCTCGGAAGGCACCGCCTCCTGGAAGGACGCCTCCTGGAAGGGCACCTCCTGGAAGGAGGCCGCGTCCGCGAAGGGCGCCGCCTCCGGCGCGAGGACCTGGGGCGCCTCCTGGCCGTCATAGCCCGCGGACCCGTCGGCGGCGAAGGTGTCGAGGGCGGCCTGCTGATCGCCGGAGGGCGACCACGCGGCCTGCTGCTCGCCCGCCTCGGTGGTCTGGTCGCCGGATATCACTGCCTCGTTCATCGCACTCCCCCTCTGGGCCGATGGTGAACGCCTACCGCGTCTCGCCGCCATGGCGCCGCTCCTTCACGTCGGAGGCTGGCCCGCGCGTCCGAAGAGGCGTGGGCTCGCCTTGCGGATCGCGTTACGCGGCCTTGGCGACCGAGTAGATCTCCTTGGCCTGGGCCTGGAGCGCGTCGAACTGGGCGCGGATGTACTCCGCCTGGATCTGGCCGGCTTCCTGGAGGTCGCGGGCGCGGATGATCTTGTGGGCGACGTCGAAGGCCGCGTTGGCGTTCTGCTCGGCGAAGGCGAGGCCGCGGGTGTAGGCGGCGCCGGCCGGAAGCGGGTACGCCTTCAGCGAGGACTGCATGGTCTCGTTGATCTTGCGGGCGTTGCCGAAGAACGCGGTCACGGCCTTGTGGGCCTGCTCGACGCTCTTCTCGGCGAAGTCGCGCAGCTCGGCGGGGACTTCGAAGGGGTTCTGAACGGTCATGGGCGTCTCTCGGCGTTTGGATCGCACCGCTTTTGTGCGGCGCACCACATTTGCTGCAACGCAGCAAAAGCCGCAACCCCGCCGGCTGGCTTAAGCCGTTCGGTCGAGGCACGATGACGCGGGGTCGGGCGCCCCGCGCCGAGGTCGCGGCCGGTCAGGGCATGACGGGCGGATGATAGGTCAGGGTGAAGGCCAGGCCCAGAGCAGGAACAGCACGACGGGCAGGTGGACCAGAAGCTGCAGGAAGCTGGACCCGACGATGTCGCGCGCCTTGAGCCCCAGGATGCCGACGAGGGGCAGCATCCAGAACGGGTTGATCAGATTCGGCAGGCCTCGGCCGCGTTGTAGACCGTCACGGCCCCGCCCAGATGGACCTTCAGCTCGTTGGCGGCCTGCATCACGTTGGGTGCCTCCAGCAGCCACTTGCCGCCGGAGGGCACGAAGAAGCCGAGCACGGCCGAGTCGACGCCCATCGCGCGGGGAAAGCTGCCGGTGGTGTTCACGCTCACGAAGGCGGGGGTGATCGCGTCCGAGGCGCTCGCCCCGGCGGGGTTCTTGGGCAGGGTCAGCATGGCGCTGATCGCCGCGTAGAGCGGGTCCTGGATCAGGATGCCGGCGGTCGCCGGCAACCGCGCGGGCCACCGCGACGAGGAAGCGCTTGGGCCGCCGGTGCAGCAGCAGACCCAGGGTGAGGAGCAGCCGGTTGTAGGTGTCGAGGTTCGAGATCGCCACCATCCAGGATTGGCGGGCGAATTCCTGCACGATCCGGCCGCCGGCCAGCAGCACCAGGAGCAGGGTGAGGATCGGCGAGTGCTCCAGCCACTCGCCCGGCTGGCGGGCGGGCGCGAGGTCCTGGCCGTCGGGCGAGACGTCGATGCCGAGATCCGCCGCCAGGACGACGGCATGGTGGCGGCCGCCACGAAGCCGACCGCACCGCGGCCGGTCCGCGGCAGCCGGGCGAGGCGGTCGATCAGGGCCTGCACCGGGGGCGAGGTGGCCACGACGTAGCCGCCGATGGTCACGAGGGCCCTCTGCATGGTGAAGGGGATCAGGCTCCAGAAGCCGTCGCCGAAGCTCCTGGCGACGGCCTCCGCCGGGGCGCCGTGCGCCATCGCCCCGAGCGCCACGCTCACGACCGCGATGGCCACGAAGATGAAGGCGTCCGGGAACCAGCGCTCGGCCCAGTTGGTGAAGCGGATGCCGAGGCGGGCGAGCGCGCCCTCGCGGCGCGCCTCCCCGACCGGGGATTCCGTGGCGGGTTCGCGGCTGCGGAGGGTGCGGGTGGCCACGAGCGCGTCTCCCTTGCCGGCCGTTGCGATCGGCCTTCGCCAACAAGGGATGAGGGGGGGCGGATGGTTGCCGGACTCAGCCGGCGTCGGATCCGCCGACGATGACCCGCTCGTCGAGCTTGCGGTCGACGGTCTGGACCGTGCGGTCGATCTCCTCGTTCGGCGCGCCGAGCTGGTGCGAGATCAGCTTGACCAGGAGGTCGACCCGCTCGATGGAGGGCGCCCCCTTCGCCACCGCCCGGGCGGCCGAGGAGGGGTTGAGCAGGCTCTCCGCCGCCTTGGCGTATTTCTCGAACGGCACCTGATCCTGCGGGTCGGCGCCCAGCCGCCGGGCCACGGCGTCGACGTGCTCGTAGATCATCCGCGAGCGGGCGAGGTCGCCGTGCACGGCGTCGCGGATCGATTGCGGCTCCGTCGGCGTGATGCAGCGGTAATTGCCGGTCAGCAGCATCGACCACTTCGCCAGCGGGACGAACAGCGAGTCGAACACCTTGAGCTTCACCGGGACGTCCTGGCCGTCGAGCCGCACGGCGTCGATATCCGCCTCCAGCTCCCGGAGCAGCCCGGTATGGGCCTCGTCCTCGAAGGGCGCCGCCTTGAAATTGGTCGGCAGCCCGACGTGGAGCACGTTCGCGCCCTCGTCCGGCGGGCGGTAGGCCTGCGGATCGGGCGAGCAGAGCGACACGAGGCCCGGCACGAACCGGTCCCACACCCCGGCATTGGTGTAGGCCTGTTCCAGGTCCATGTCCGCCAGCGCCGGGATCCGCTTGAGGTAGGGCAGGGGCGGCATGTTCATGATCGAGAGGCAGGGCAACCTCGCCTCGGCGATCTTGATCATCAGGACGCGGATCGTGTGGTTGTTGTATTGCGGCTCCTGCATGGCGAGCCCGACCAGGTCGTAGCCCGACACGTCCACCTCCTCGGGCAGCCGCGCGTCCAGGCGCCCGGGCAGGTCGCGCGAGCGGATCGCCCGGTGGCTCGGCTCGTCGCGCAGCTTGATGCGGACCTCGGTACCCTCGCGGTTGATCAGGTCGGCGGTGTTCCGGCGGCAGACCAGGGTCACGTTGTGGCCCGCCATCAGGAGCTTGGTGGCGAGCAGGGAGCCGTAGGAGGCGCCCAGGATCAGGATGTTGCGCGGCATGCGTCTCTCCCAGGGATGAACTTGCTGGTCTTCAGTCGCGAAGGCGAAGCGGGAACCGGGTGGCGGGGTCGCGGCCGGCGATCATGGCGGCCGACGCCCGCGCGGCGGAAGCGGGAATGTCGGTGATCCGAGGGCCGCGCGTCCGCAGGGGCGCGGGCGCGCCGGATCCGGGGGCGCCCGGGCGCCGCGGACTCGGACGTGGTCGCGCGGGCTCAGATGTGATGGTGCTCGGCCGCCTCCGTTGCACGGTGGTCGACAGTGAACCAGAAACCAGACGGCAAGCCAACAGCGCCGACCCGGTCCGCGCCCTGGCCTAAAGGGGCAGGCGCGCCCCGGCCGGCCGCCGCGGCGCGGGCCGCGGCCGCCGCGGCGCCGAGCATCGGTCGCCGCAGCGCCGGCCGCTTCGGCGGCGAGAATGGCGCGAGAGCGAGAGGCCGAGCAGAATCGCGCGCCGCGATCCTGCCCGGAGCCTGCTCCGACGAAGCGGATGCCGGTGCGTCGCGGACGATGCGGCGAAATCCGCGACCGAGGGCGGCGCCCGATCGCACCGTGATCGGGCGCCGCTCTAGCGCAGCCCGAAACGCGGCTGCGCCTGCGCGAGCCGCACCGGCGGGTAGGGGGTGGGCGCCTGCGGGGCGGCCTGGGGCGGGGAGGTGATCGGCGAGGCCGCGAGGGGCCCGTCATCCGCGAGGGCGAAAGCGGGTCCGGGGCCGCGCCAGCGCTCGACGATCGAGGCCACGTAGCCGCGATCCGTCGCGGCGGCCCGGAAGGCGGCGGGACCGGCCGCCTCGCTGCGCGGGAGCCGGTGAGGCGGCAATTCGGAGAAGCGGATCCGGGTCGGGAGCGGCGTGCCCTCCCCGAAGGCGAGGGCCTCGCGGGTGCCGAGCGACGGGACGAAGCCCAGGAGGCTGGAGGCGCCGTCCGAGACCGCGGCGCGCAGGATCGCCTGGTCGCGGTCGTTGGTCATCCGCATCGCGAACACGGTGCTGCACTGGGAGATGATGGTCGAATCGAGCTCCGCCGCCCGCTGCGTCACGATCCCCAGGTAGATCCCGTATTTCCGCCCCTCCTTGGCGATCCGCGACAGCGCCTTGCGGGTCGGGCCGAAGCCCATGCTGCGGTCGGCCGGCGCGTAGCGGTGCGCCTCCTCGCAGACCAGCAGCAGCGGCAGGGTGCCGTCGCTCCACAGCCCGATCTCGAAGGCCATCCGGCAGACCACGGAGACGAGGGAATCGACCACCTCGGCCGGGAAGCCGGCCAGCTGCAGCACCGTCACGGTCCGGCCGTTCCCCGGATACTTGAACAGGTCGCTGATGACCTCGACCATCGGGTCGCCGCCGAGGGTCGCGTTCTCGAACATGAAGGCGTAGCGCGGGTCCGCCCGCACCGCCTCGATGCGGCCGAGCAGCCGCGTGTAATTGAACACCAGCGCCCGGTTCTCCAGCTTGCCGCGGCGCTCCTCGATCAGGGCGATCAGGTCGGGGAGGCGGTAGGGCACCGGCGCGTCGGCGCTGAAGCCCGCCCCGCGCGCCTCCGCCCGCTTCAGCAGCGACCGGTCCGCGCCATGCCGCCCGCCCGCGTACATCGCCTTGGCGAGGGGGATCAGCTCCGCCAGGATGCCGACCTCCTCCTCGACGCCCGGCCGCCCGCGGAACAGGACGTCGACGAATTCCTCGAAGTTGAACAGCCAGAACGGCAGCCGGAGGGACTTCGGCCGCACCACGTCCGCGTGCGGCCCGAAGCAGGATCCGTACTCGTTGTGCGGATCGATGAACAGGATCCGCAGGTCGGGCTTGCGCTCGATGATCGCGCCGACCAGGACCGACACGCCGCTCGACTTGCCGACTCCGGTCGAGCCGAGGACCGCGAAGTGCTTGGTGAGCAGGTCGTCGACCTTGACGTTGGCCGGGATGCCCCTGTTCTGCCGCAACTCGCCGATGCTGACCGCCTCCTCGCCCGGCAGGCTGAAGATGACGTCGAGATCCCGCGGGGTCAGCAGCACGACCGGGTCGCCGATCTCCGGATAGGCGGTGACGCCGCGGCGGTAGCGCGGGGCGCCGCGCCCGCCCGGGCCGATCTCGCCGAGCAGGTCGATGGTCGCCGTGATGCCCTGTGCCGTGCTGCCCTGCGCCGCGACGCCCTGCGCCGCGGGCCCGGCCCCGCCGGCCGAGGTCATCACGCCGATCACCAGGGCTTCGGGCGTGCGCAGGCCGATCAGGTTGCCGACCGTGGTCGCCTGGGCGTGGTGCGCGGCGGGCGCGAGCCGGATCCCGGCCTGCGCGCCGCCGACCTGGTGCACCTGTCCGACCACCGGATTGCCGCCGAAATCGATGTCCACCCGGTGACTCCTCCCGAGACCGCCACGCCCCGCAGACATACCGGCCAGCCGTAAAGAACAAGCGTCGGCGGCAAGGCTCAGGCGCCCGCATCGTGGAAAGCCGGGCGGTGGTTAATCGATTTCCCGCCGGCCGCTTCCGGCATTCCCGCGCACCATGATGCGCTGTCCGGACGTGATCGTCCGGACAGCGGATGCCAAGCCCGCGCGGCGCTTGAGCGAAGCCCCAATCCGCCATCCCGAAGGGATCGAGCGGATTGGGTATGCCAAGCCCGCGCGGCGCGTGAGCGAAGCCCCAATCCGCCATCCCGAAGAGATCGAGCGGATTGGGTATGCCAAGCCCGCGCGGCGCTTGAGCGAAGCCGAAATCCGCATTGCCGAAATGGGAGATGGCGACGCAATCCGTCGGATTTCGTACGACTTGTCGATCGGGCCGGGTGGGCGGCGCGATCCTCGATACGGACGAGGGAAATGGGATGATATGCCGCGCCCGGCGCAGCTCTTCATGGCGCGTGCGCGCGCGCACCTTGGTGCGGCGGCGGGCTCACCACATCCGCCGGGTGACCGAGCATGGTCCAGGCCTTCGCCCCATGAGCACCGAATTTCCCCGCACCCGCGACTGGTCCGTCACCGAATTGGGCCGGCGCGGCGACGGTGCGGTTCCCTGCCTGAAGATCGCCGGCCTCGTCGAAGTCGAGGGCGGGTGCGCCGCGCCCTATCTCGACCAGGTCTGCACCGCCGATTGCGGCGCGGCGACGCTCGTCCTCACCCTGAGGGACGCCGCGCCCCCGCGGGGCGGGCGGGCGCCGGAGCTGCGCCCGCTCGCGTTCAAGAAGGTCGAATCCTACGCCACCTACGACCGCGTCCTGATCCTCTGGAAGGGGGCGACGCTGCGCAGCCTGGAGGTCGCGCGGCCGGGCTGAGGCCGGCGCGGCGACCCCGGACCAAGGTCGGAGCGAGGCTTGGCGGCGTCCCGCGGCGCCCCATCCTGTTCGGAGGGATCGATGGAGCGCCCGCGATGAACGGCTTCCTGGCAGTCGTGCTGATCTGCGCCAACGCGGTCGCGGTGCAGGATTGCGAGGAGGCGACCGCCACCGACGTCTTCAAGACCCGGGTCGCCAACGAGATGGGCTGCGCCACCGGCTGGCAGGAGATCATCGCGCGCTCGGACGTGCGGGAGGGCATCGGCCAGACCGCCTACCTGAAGACGCAGTGCCGGCGCCTGCGCGCCGGGGGCTGAGGCCCCGCGCCCGGCCGGCGGAGCGGGATCGCGCCGCGGATCCCGATCCCGCCTCGTCCGCCGAACCGGCGGCCGTGGCGGCGAGCGGGGCTCAGCGCTCGTGCTTGACGTAGGCGAAGCGCGGGTCGGCGGGGGTGCCTTCGAGGGCGCCGCCCTCCAGGCCCGGCTGCCAGCCCACCACCTCCTCGATCTTGCGCGCCAGGGCGAGGTCCTTCTCGGTGACGCCCTTCGCCGAGTGGGTGGTGAGCCGCACCTCGACCCAGGCGTAGGAGGCGGTGAGGTCCGGATGGTGCCAGGCGGCCTCCGCGAGGTGGCCGACCGTGTTGATCACCATCAGGGTGCCCTTCCAGGAATGCGTCTTGTAGGTCCGCTTGATCCAGCCGTCCTCGTAGCGCCACGCGGGCAGGTCGCGGGCGAGGCGTTCGGTGACGGCGGCGGCCTCCAGCACGGTGTCGCGGGTCACGGCCATGGGGGTCTCCTCATCCGGTTGACGAAAGTCCAGGTGACCGGGGGACCGGCGCCGTCCCAAGGTCGGCGGGGCGATGGCGAAAAGGTGAACCGCGCCGCGCCCCGGCGCAAGCGCGCGCGGTGGACGGGGACGGCCCGCATCCTTACCAGTGCGCCGACGCGGCGGCCGGGCCGGCCGGACGGAGAGGGGAGGAGCGGGATGCTCTCACGGCGCGGGTTCCTGGCGGCGGCCGCCCTCTGGCCGCTGCCGCTCGGCGCGGCGGAGGAGAGCGCGCTCCGGGTCGGGGTTTTGCCCTTCGGCACCGTCTCCTGGGAGGCGGCCGTCATCAAGGAGCGCCGGCTCGACGCCGCCCTGGGCTTCTCCCTCGAGAGCCTGAAACTCGCCGGCAACGACGCCGCCCGCATCGCCTTCCAGGGCGACCAGGTCGACACGATCGTGTCGGACCTGCTCTGGGCGGCGCGCCTGCGCGCCGAGGGCAAGCCGGTGAAGTTCCTGCCCTATTCCTCCACCGAGGGCGCCCTGATGGTGCCGGCCGGAAGCCCGATCCGCGCGGTCGCGGACCTCGCCGGCAAGCGGATCGGCGTGGCGGGCGGCGCCCTCGACAAGAACTGGCTCCTCCTCAAGGCCCGCGCGCAGGAGAAGGACGGGATCGACCTGGAGCGGGCGGCCCGGCCCGCCTTCGGGGCGCCGCCGCTCCTGATGCAGAAGCTCGAAGCGGGCGAGCTCGACGCCGCGCTCCTCTACTGGACCTTCTGCGCGCGGCTGGAGGCCAGGGGCTTCCGGCGGCTGATCGGCGCGGACGAGATCGCCCGCGCCTTCGGGATCGAGGGGCCGATCGCGCTCCTCGGCTACGTCTTCGACGAGGGGCTGCTCCGGCGCAAGCCCGCGGCGCTGGCCGCCTTCGCCCGGGCCTCGCGCGAGGCCAAGCAGGCCCTCGCCGCGGACGACTCCGCCTGGGCCAGCGTCCGCCCGCTGATGGCGGCGGAGGACGAGGCGACCTTCGGGGCGCTGCGGCGCGACTTCCTGGCCGGCATCCCGCGGCGCCCGGTCGCCGCCGAGCGCGCCGATGCCGAGCGCCTCTACGCGGTGCTGGCGCGGCTCGGCGGCGAGCGCCTGGTCGGCAGCGCCACCACCCTGCCCGAGGGCCTCTACTGGGACGCCCCGCATGGCTGAGCCCGGCCGGGCGCCCCGGCCGGGCGCGGCGGCCGCGCCCCCCGCGGCCGGGTGAGGCGGCATGGCCCTCGCGACGCGCCTCGCCTCGGCGCTGCTCCTCCTGATCGCGTGGTTCCTGGCGAGCCGCTTCACCGACCTGCGCACGCTGCCCTCGCCGGAGGCGGTGACGGCCTTCGTGTGGCGCGAGGCGCAGGGCGGCGACCTGCCGCGCAACGTCGGCATCACGCTGCTGCGGGTGGCGGCGTCCTTCCTCCTCGCCATGACGACCGGGGCGGTGCTCGGCATCCTGCTCGGGCGCTCCCGGGCCGCCGACCGGCTGCTCGACACGCCCCTCATCGTCCTCCTCAACACCCCGGCCCTGGTGATCACCGTGCTCGCCTATATCTGGCTCGGCCTCACCGAGACGGCGGCGATCCTGGCGGTGGCGCTCAACAAGATGCCGAACGTCGCCGTGATCATGCGCGAGGGGGCGCGGGGCCTCGATCCCGGCCTGCAGGAGATGGCGCAGGCCTTCCGCTTCGACCGCCGCACCTGGATCCGCCACGTGCTGCTGCCGCAGCTCGAACCCTTCGCGGTCGCGGCCGCCCGCTCGGGGCTCTCGCTGGCCTGGAAGATCGTGCTGGTGGTGGAACTGCTCGGGCGGCCGAACGGCGTCGGCTACGCCATCTCCTACTATTTCCAGCTCTTCGACGTGGCGGCCCTGATCGGCTACAGCCTCGTCTTCAGCGCGGTCATGCTCGCGGTCGACCTCCTGCTGCTCCAGCCCCTCGATGCCCATGTCCGCCGCTGGCGCTGAGCCCATGTCCGCCGCTGGCGCTGACCCGGCCCTCTCCGTCGCGATCCGCCGCAAGACCTACGCGGCCCGCGGCGAGCGCGTCGAGGCGGTGCGCGACCTCGCCTTCGCGGTCGAGCCCGGCGAGACGCTCTGCCTGATCGGCCCCTCGGGCGCGGGCAAGACCACCACGCTGCGCATCCTGCTCGGCCTCGACCGGGATTTCGAGGGACGCGTCAGCCCCGATCCCGCCACCCTGCGCATCGGCATCGTGTTCCAGGAGCCGCGGCTGCTGCCCTGGCGCAGCGTCGAGCAGAATGTCCGCCTCGCCCTGCCGCGGGCGGAGCGGGGGCGCCCGCTCGACGGGCTGTTCGAGGAGCTCGGCCTGACGCCGTGGCGGGACCGGTTCCCGGGCGAGCTCTCCCTCGGCATGGCGCGGCGCGTCGCCCTCGCGCGGGCGCTGGCCCTGGAGCCGCGCCTCCTCGTCCTCGACGAGCCCTTCGTGTCCCTCGACGACGCGGCCGCCGCCGCCCTGCGCGCGGCCGTGTTCGGCGCCGCGCGGCGCCGCCGCGCCGCCGTGCTGATGGTGACCCACAACGTGCCCGAGGCGCTGGAGGTGGCCGACCGGCTCCTCCTGCTCACGCCCCGGCCGGCGCGGCTCGCCGCGACGATTCCCCTGACCACGCCGCGGGCGGAGCGCGGCCGCGCCTGGCAGGAGGCGACCCGCCGCGACCTCGCGGCCCGCTACCCGGAGGCGGTGGCGGCCTGATCCCGGAGGATTCTCGATGCGCGCGATCCCGCGCTGGCTCCTCGCCGCCACCCTCTCGGCGACCGCCGCCCTGCCGACGCCCCCCGCCGCGCGCGCCGAGGCGCCGGCCCCGCCCGGCCCCGCCGAGGCCGCGCCCCTGCCGATGCGGGAGGTGGCGCCGGGGATCCTCGTCTACGCCGCGCCCTACGCGCTCGCCTCCCGCGACAATGAAGGGGCGATCGCCAATGTCGGCTTCGTGGTCGGGCGCGACGCGGTGGCGGTGATCGACACCGGCGGCAGCCTGCTCGCCGGCCGCCGGCTCCTCGCCGCCGTGCGGGCCCGGACGGCGCTGCCGATCCGCTACGTGATCAACACCCACGTCCACCCGGACCACGTGCTGGGCAACGCCGCCTTCGCGGGCGAGGGCGCCACCTTCGTCGGACACCGCAACCTGCCCGAGGCGCTCGCCGCCCGGGCCGGGAGCTACCTGCAATCCAACGCCGACCTCGTCGGCCCGGGCTTCGCGGGCACCCGCATCGTGCCCCCGACCCTCCTGGTGGAGGAGCGCCGCGAACTCGACCTCGGCGGGCGGGTGCTGCGCCTCGATGCCTGGCCCACCGCCCACACCAACAGCGACCTCACCGTGCGCGACCTCGCGACCGACACGTGGTTCCTCGGCGACCTCCTGTTCGTCGGCCACGTGCCGGCCCTGGACGGGCGGCTGGAGGGATGGATCGCGGTGCTGCGGCGCCTGCGGGCCGAGCCCGCCGCCCGCGTGGTGCCCGGCCACGGCCCGGCCTCGGTGTCCTGGCCGGCCGCGTCCGGGCCGATCGAGCGCTACCTGACCACCCTCGAGACCGAGGTGCGGGCCATGGTCCGGGACGGCCGCCCGATCGGGGAGGCCGGCACCGCCGCCGCCGGCGAGGCGTCGGAGTGGTCACTCTTTCGTGATTTCAACGCCCGTAATGCCACCACCGCCTACCAGGAACTCGAATGGGACTGATCGTCATTATCCACAAGCGGCCGGTCGACTGACAGGTGAGCCGGCTCATCCATCGCGCCGCAGCCCCGCGAGGCCGCTCCTGCCCTACACAAGTAGTTGATGCTGCGCTGCGGTAGCGCCGTTGTGCAATGCGGCGCACAGGGGAAATCGTACTTAAGTCACCTGATTGGGCGCCGAAACGCGCCCCGCCGGGCGCCGATCGTTGTTGACGCCGCCCATTTTTCTCTTAGAGTTCGTTCAGCTTCGGTTTCCAACGGCGCCGCCAGGGGAGGGTGGTGTTCGGTTCGCAAACACGGCGTGCCCTAACGGCAAAATAAGCCCGGGCAAGCAATCAAGCCTGTTGTGACACGCTGCCGGAGCTCAACGACGTCCCCATGCGCAAACAGCAGGTCAGTGCTGCCGGCCCCTCGTTCCGAGGGCGGGACGCACGCAAGCACCTGTCGGAGGAATCCATGAGAGCGGTCCATCTCCTAGCGTTGAGCGCGGGTATCCTGGGCGTGACGCCCGCCCTGGCCGATGATCTCCAGAAGGAGATCAACAACCCGGCACAGCAGGTTCTGCAAACCGTCGACTACGCCAACACCCGGTTCTCGAAGCTCGACCAGATCAACACCGGCAACGTCAACAAGCTGCAGGTGGCCTGGACGTTCTCGACCGGCGTGCTGCGCGGTCACGAGGGCGCGCCGCTGGTCGTCGGCGACATGATGTACGTGCACACGCCGTTCCCGAACATCGTGTACGCGCTCGACCTGAACCAGGACGGCAAGATCGTCTGGAAGTACGAGCCGAAGCAGGATCCGAACGTGATCCCGGTGATGTGCTGCGACACGGTCAACCGTGGCCTGGCCTACGCCGACGGCAAGATCATCCTGCACCAAGCCGACACGACGGTCGTCGCCCTCGACGCCAAGACCGGCAAGGTCGCGTGGTCGGTCGTCAACGGCGACCCCAAGAAGGGCGAGACCAACACGGCGACCGTTCTTCCGGTCAAGGACAAGGTCATCGTCGGCATCTCGGGCGGTGAGTACGGCGTGCGCTGCCACGTGACGGCCTACAGCCTGAAGGACGGCAAGAAGATCTGGCGCGGCTACTCGATGGGCCCGGATGACGAGATGCTCGTCAACCCGGAGAAGACCACCTCCCTCGGCAAGCCGGTCGGCAAGGACTCTTCGCTGAAGACCTGGGAAGGCGATCAGTGGAAGCAGGGCGGCGGCTGCACCTGGGGCTGGTACTCCTACGACCCCAAGCTGAACCTGATGTATTACGGTTCGGGCAATCCCTCGACCTGGAACCCGAAGCAGCGCCCCGGCGACAACAAGTGGTCGATGACCGTTTGGGCGCGTGACGTCGACAGCGGCGAGGCCAAGTGGGTCTACCAGATGACCCCCCACGACGAGTGGGACTACGACGGCATCAACGAGATGATCCTCACGGATCAGAAGGTTGGTGACAAGGAGCGTCCGCTCCTGACCCACTTCGACCGCAACGGCTTCGGCTACACCCTCGACCGCGCGACCGGCGAGCTGCTCGTCGCCGAGAAGTACGATCCGGTGGTGAACTGGGCCTCCAAGGTCGACATGGACAAGTCGTCCAAGACCTACGGCCGTCCGCTGGTGCAGGCCAAGTACTCGACCGAGCAGAACGGCGAGGACGTGAACTCGAAGGGCATCTGCCCGGCGGCTCTGGGCTCCAAGGACCAGCAGCCGGCGGCCTACTCGCCCAAGACCAACCTGTTCTACGTGCCGACCAACCACGTCTGCATGGACTACGAGCCGTTCCGGGTGAGCTACACCCCGGGCCAGCCCTATGTCGGTGCGACCCTGTCGATGTACCCGGCCCCGAACAGCCACGGCGGCATGGGCAACTTCATCGCCTGGGACGGCGTCAACGGCAAGATCAAGTGGTCGGTCCCCGAGCAGTTCTCGGTGTGGTCGGGCGCTCTCGCCACCGCCGGCGACGTGGTGTTCTACGGCACCCTCGAGGGCTACCTGAAGGCCGTCGACGCCAAGTCGGGTAAGGAACTCTACAAGTTCAAGACCCCGTCGGGCATCATCGGCAACGTGATGACCTACGAGCACAAGGGCAAGCAGAACGTCGCGGTCCTGTCGGGCGTCGGCGGCTGGGCGGGCATCGGCCTCGCGGCCGGCCTGACCGACCCGAATGCCGGCCTCGGCGCGGTGGGCGGCTACGCGGCCCTCTCGAACTACACCAACCTGGGCGGCCAGCTCACCGTCTTCACGCTGCCGAACTAATCGGTCGCAGCTTGAACCGTACTTAAGTCAGGCCGGCGCGGGTTTCCGCGCCGGCTTCCTTATGATCAAGTGGCCCTCGGAGAGAACCGGCCACCCGCAAGGCCCGGGTCTCTGACCGGATACAGGGAGAAACGTCCGTTGCGTCACCTCAGCACGACCGCTCTGCGGCCCGTTCTGGCCGGCCTCGCCCTAGCAACCGTTTCCGTGGTTGCCGTATATGCTGAGGAAGCGAAATCCGCCGACCCGGCCCTCGCCAATTCGCTCAACCCGAACGACAAGACCGCCGAGATCGACCAGCCGGTGCTCGACAAGGCCAAGGCCGTGAAGGTCGAGGACGGCAAGTACCTCGATGCGGACGGGCATCCGACCTTCCACGTCACCGACAACGGCAAGAAATTCGACTGGTACTCCTATTCGGGCTACCGGCGCTACCACGCCGAGTGCCACGTCTGCCACGGCCCCGACGGGATGGGCTCGACCTACGCCCCGGCCCTCAAGGATTCGCTGAAGAACCTCTCCTACGAGGAGTTCATCGGCATCCTGGTGGGCGGCAAGCAGGACGTGAACGCCGCCCAGCAGAAGGTGATGCCGGCCTTCGGCGACAACAAGAACGTGATGTGCTACGCGGACGACCTCTACGTCTACCTGCGGGCGCGGGCCGCGGGCGCCATGGGCCGGGTGCGCCCGGGCGACAAGGAGGAGAAGCCCGAGGCCGCCAAGAAGGCCGAGAAGGAGTGCCTGGGCGGCTGATGGCGCGGGCAAGGCTCTCGTCCGCGGGCGGCCTCCTGGCCGGCTTTCGCCCGGCCGGCTGGCTCGCGGCAAGCTTGGCGGCCCTGCTGCTCGCGGCGGGGCCCGGCCCGGCGGGCGCGCAGCAGCTCCCGGACCTCGTCACCACGGACGCGCTGCGGGTCTGCGGCGATCCGGCCAACATGCCCTTCTCCGACCGCAAGGGGGAAGGCTTCGAGAACAGGATCGCGGCGATCCTGGCCGACGAGCTGAAGGTCAAGCTGCGGACCTACTGGCTCACGCAGGGGCC
The DNA here is from genome assembly GCF_000019365.1 of Methylobacterium sp. 4-46. Taxonomy (GTDB): domain Bacteria; phylum Pseudomonadota; class Alphaproteobacteria; order Rhizobiales; family Beijerinckiaceae; genus Methylobacterium. The sequence goes on from NC_010511.1 coordinate 6,316,831, forward strand.
GGGCTTCGTGCGCAACACGCTCGGATCCGGGCTCTGCGACGTGATCGTCGGCTCGGCGCTCGGGACCGACCTCGTCCAGAACACCAACCCGTATTACCGCTCGGCCTACGTGCTGGTGTCGCGCCGGGGTGACCTGTCGGGCGTGGCGGCGCTCGACGATCCCCGGCTCAAGGGCAAGGTGATCGGGGTCGTGGCGGGCACCCCGCCGGTGAACCGGATGGGGGAGGTGGGGCTGGTCTCGTCGATGCGGCCCTATCCGCCCTACCAGTTCGACCCCTCGAACGCGCACCAGACCGTCTCGGCCCAGATCGTCGCCGACCTCGCCGAGAAGCGGCTCGACGCCGCCATCCTGTGGGGTCCGGCGGCGGGCTGGCTCGCCCGCCAGAGCGGGGTGCCGATGGAGGTGGTCCCGCTCCTCAAGGAGCCGGACCGGCCGGCGCTGACCTACCGCATCGCCATGGGGGTGCGGCTCAACGAGAACGACTGGAAGCGCACGCTCAACACGGCCCTGCGCAAGCGCCGGGCCGAGATCGAGCAGGTGCTGCGCGACTACGCGGTGCCGCTCCTCGACGAGGAGGAGAACCGGCTCCTCGACCCCAGGGCGCCGTGAGGGCGCTCCTCGTCCTCGCCCTGCTCGCGGCGGCGGGGCCGGCGGGGGCGGCGCCGGTGCCCGAGCCGCCGGGCTACCGGGAGGACGCGTTCCGCACGCCGACCCCCGCCACGCTCCGGGGCGCGCGGGTGGTGACGACCGAGGAGGCGGAGGCCCTGTGGCGGGCGGGCGTGGCCTTCGTGGACGTGATGCCCCAGCCGCCGCGGCCGGCCGCTTTGCCGCCGGGCACGATCTGGCGGGACCCGCCCCACGAGAGCATCCCGGGCGCGCACTGGCTCGCCAATACGGGGTTCGGGGCGCTGGCGCCCGAGACCGAGGCCTATTTCCGGCGCGAGCTCGACCGCCTCACCGGGGGCGACCGCGGGAAGCCGCTGGTCTTCTTCTGCCTGCGGAATTGCTGGATGTCGTGGAACGCGGCCAAGCGCGCCCTGTCCTACGGCTACGGCCAGGTGATCTGGTTCCCGGACGGGACCGACGGCTGGAGCGACGCGGCCCTGCCGCTGGAGCGGCTGCAGCCGGTCACGCCCTGACGGGGAACGACGGGCGCTCGCGCGCCTCTGGCGCGGGGGACTCGCGCGCCTCCGACGCGGGGGAGTCGCGCGCCCCGCTCATTCCACCGGCTCGATCCCGGTGCGGTCGAGCTTGGCCAGCGCCGCGGTCACGGTCTCGCCGCCGATGACGAGGTCGGGGGCGATCTCCGCGAGGGGCACCAGGACGAAGGCGCGCGCGCGCACGAAGCGGTGGGGCAGGACCAGCCGCTCGTCCTCGACCGCGGCGCCGGCATAGTGCAGCACGTCGATGTCGATGACGCGGGGCCCCCAGCGCCGCGCGCGCACGCGGCCGAGCCGCGCCTCGAGGGCGAGGCAGGCGTCGAGCAGCGCGTGCGGGGTCAGGTCGGTCGCCACCGCGACGGCGGCGTTCAGGAACCAGTCCTGGTCGGTGTCGCCCCAGGGGGGCGTGCGGTAGAAGCGCGAGCGGGCGGTGACGCGCAGGCCCGGCGCGGCGTCGAGGCCGGCGATGGCCGCCTCCAGCATGGCGGCCTTGTCGCCGAGGTTGCTGCCGAGACCCAGATAGGCGTCAGTCATGAGGGGCTTCGGTCATGATGGGCTTCGGTCTTGGCGGGTTCTCGTGACCTCGACCGCGACGCCGTCGAGGATCGCCGGGACGGGCGCCCCCGGCTTGTCGACCCGCACGGTGATCGCCGTCAGGGCGGGGAAGCGGGCGAGGCAGGCGGCGGCCACGGCCTCGGCGAGGGCCTCGATCAGGCGGAAGCGCCGGGTCGTGGCGATCTCGCCGGCGAGGGCGGCGAGGTCGGCGTAGCTCACCGAGGCGGCGATGTCGTCCCGGCGCCCGGCCTCGCGCAGGTCGAGGTGCGCGTCGAGGGAGAGATAGAAGCGCTGGCCGAGCCGGTTCTCCTCCTCCAGCACTCCGTGATGGGCGAAGACGGCGAGCCGGTGGACGAGGATGCGGTCGGCCATCAGGGGGCTCCGGCCGCCGCGTCGCGGCGCGGATCGCCGTCGCGGCGCACGCCGCCGTCGCGGCGCATGAGGGCGTCGACGACCTGGCAGGCCTCGACGTGGGGGCGCACGTCGTGGGCGCGCACGATGTCGGCGCCCAGGGTGGCGGCGACGACGTGGGCGGCGATGGAGCCGAACAGCCGGTCGGCCGGGGCGGTGCCGGTGTTGTGGATGCGCCCGAGCAGGGACTTGCGCGAGATGCCGACCAGGAGCGGGAAGCCGAGCGCGCGCAGTTCGGGCAGGCGCCGGACGGCGTCGAGGTGCTGCTCCCAGCTCTTGCCGAAGCCGATTCCGGGATCGAGCACGATGTCGCGCTCGGGGATGCCGGCCTTGGCGGCGATGGCGAGGGAGCGGTCGAAGAAGCGCTTCATCTCCTCGACGATGTCGAGGCTCGGATCCGGGCTCTCGCGGTTGTGCATCACGATCACCGGGGCGCCGTGGGCGGCGGCGACGCGGGCGATGTCGGGCTCGCGCTGGAGGCCCCAGACGTCGTTGACGATGCGGGCGCCGGCCTTGAGGGCGACCTCGGCGGTGGAGGCCTTGTAGGTGTCGATGGAGATCGGCACCGGGCAGGCGGGCGCGACGGCGGCGAGCACCGGGAGGATCCTGGCCTGCTCCTCCTCGGCCGAGACCGGGACGTGGCCGGGCCGGGTCGATTCGCCGCCGATGTCGAGGATGGCGGCGCCCTCCTGGACGAGGCTGGCGGCCTGCCGCTCGGCGGCCTCGCGGGCCTGGAACCGCCCGCCGTCCGAGAAGGAATCCGGCGTGACGTTGAGGATGCCCATCACGAGGGTGCGCCGGCCGAGATCCGGCAGCAGGGCGGCGAGGGCGGAAGGCGACGCGGTCACGGGCACCTCGGCGGCGGGGGAGGGGAGCGTGTCGCGGTTATGCCGGATCGGGGCGTGGTTTCAATCCGGACCTCCGGGAGGGGGTGAACTCGGCGCCGGCCTTGCCGTCCTTTAGCGCCTGACAGTTTCAATCCGCACCCCCGTGAGGGGGTGAACCTGAGCCGTGATGTCGGGGTGCCGCGCGCGCCGGAGTTTCAATCCGCACCCCCGTGAGGGGGTGAACCCCGGTCGTCAACTCGCGATTGCAGCCGTCAGAGCCGTTTCAATCCGCACCCCCGTGAGGGGGTGAACGCGGTCGGGTCCCCGAACAGATCCGCCTCGACCAGGTTTCAATCCGCACCCCCGCGAGGGGGTGAACGGGGATGGCCCCTCGGCCAGCACGCGTCGCAGGAGTTTCAATCCGCACCCCCGTGAGGGGGTGAACCCGGACGGTGACGGTGCCCGCACCCATCTCGTTAGGGTTTCAATCCGCACCCCCGTGAGGGGGTGAACCAGGACGGCCAGGGCGGCGCGCTGCTCTTCCTCAAGTTTCAATCCGCACCCTCGTGAGGGGGTGACCCCCCGGTAGCAGTGCTCTTTCAGCTCATCGATCACGTTTCAATCCGCACCCCCGTGAGGGGGGTGAACCGCCCGCCGCTCGTCTACGTGGTGGCCGCGGTGGAGTTTCAATCCGCACCCCCGTGAGGGGGGTGAACACGGGGCCGGGCTCTCCCGGGACACCGCCAACCTGTTTCAATCCGCACCCCCGTGAGGGGGGGGGTGAACCGGGCCGAGCCGCTCGGTGTACTTGATGATGTTCATGTTTCAATTCGCACCCCCGTGAGGGGGGTGAACCACTGCGGTGCACGGTCTCGGTCTTGTGCTCCAGTTTCAATCCGCACCCCCGTGAGGGGGGTGAACCCGTTGCCGGCCGGCGACACCGTGATGTCAAGCTGTGTTTCAATCCGCACCCCCGTGAGGGGGGTGAACGCGCCCTGCCGCCCGGCTGGCGCGCCCTGACCGAGGTTTCAATCCGCACCCCCGTGAAGGGGGTGAACCCTGCAGCAGCAGCAGCGACACCATGTGCGTGTTGTTTCAATCCGCACCCCCGTGAGGGGGGTGAACCCGCCCGCGCCCGTCGCGCGCCACGCGGTGTCGGCGTTTCAATCCGCACCCCCGTGAGGGGGGTGAACCCCGCCACGATAACCCCCGGCCTCGGCGGACAAAACGACGGCGCGTGCTCGAACCCCGCTCATCCGCGCCCGCCCGCATGCGGCGCCTTGCCGCATACCTTCCAAATCATCAGCTCGTTCAAAAGGTTGCGCCCGCGCGAACCTGTGCCGGCAGGGCTGGGCGCTCGGGGTTCGCGCGCCGCGGCCCGACCGTGAGTCAGGCCACCGCCCCGGACCGCGATGGCTCGCCCGAAGCGGGGCGTGGCACGGGAGCATGGCACGAGACCGGATCCGTCACTACATTGATCGGCAAACAGCAAGGGGCGGGCGCGCCGCCGCGGGGGAGACGATGAGGAGCACCCGATGATCCGTGCGTTCTGGAGACCGGCGCTCGCCGGCGCGGCCCTGTCGGTCCTGGCGGCGACGGCCGTCGCGGCCCAGCCCGCCGCCCAGGAGGACGCCAGGGCCGAGGCGGCCTGGACGGAGCTGCGCCCCAACGTCACCGGCGACCGGCCGATCCAGGACGGGGCCGGCGTGCTGAGCCTCGACACCCCCCGGCGCGCCGAGGATGCCGCCATCGTGCCGGTGGGCATCCGCATCGCGCTGCCCGAGGGCGACGGGCGGGCGGTCAAGCGGCTCACCCTGGTGGTGGACGAGAACCCCTCGCCGGTCGTCGGCACCTTCACCTTCCCGACCCCCCAGCACCGCTTCGAGCTCTCCACCCGCATCCGGGTGAATTCCTACTCCTACGTCCGCGCCATCGCCGAGACCGAGGACGGCGCCCTCTACATGACCAAGGCCTACGTCAAGGCCGCGGGCGGCTGCTCGGCCCCCGCCGTCAAGGACCCGGCCGAGGCCAAGGCCAATCTCGGCAAGATGCGCTTCCGCGCCTTCGCGGAGCGCGGCGAGGCCCAGGTCCAGGTCCGGCACCCGAACTATTCGGGCCTGCAGATGGACCAGGTCACCCGCCTCTACACGCCCGCGTGGTTCGTCGAAACCCTGAGCGTGCGCCAGGGCGAGACGCCGCTCTTCACCCTGACCGGCGGCATCTCGGTGAGCGAGGACCCCACCTTCCGGTTCACCTTCGCGGGCAACGGCGAGCCCGTGACGGTGGTGGCCAAGGACACGGAGGGCCGCACCTTCACGCAGAGCTTCCCGGCCTCGGGCTCCTGAGCCGCGTCACGGCGGAGTCGGGCGCATCACCCCGTCCGGCCCGCGCACGAGCGGGGCGGGCTGGGTCGGCAGCGGCGCGCCCGGCGCCTCCTCGACGCTGACCCCCTCGGGCCAGCCGGGCGGGGCGATCGCCACGTAGCGGGCGAAGCCCCCGGTGCCGCCGAGCGGCTTGGCGAAGCCGATGGCGACGAGCGCGCCCGCCTCCGGCACCTTGTCGAGATTCGCCACCCCCTCGGCCTGGGCGAAGTTGTGGTGCATCAGCCACGCCTCGCCCTCCAGGTTCGGCGTCGTGTCGGTGTCGAGGGGCTCGTGGCCGTGGAACAGGATCCGGCGCTCCAGGTGCAGGACCTGCAGCGCCGCGAGGCTCACGCCCGGGAAGGGCTTGGCGCGGAAGCGCTCGGTCTCGGCCCAGCGCTTCGACCAGTCGGAGCGGACCATCACCACGGCGCCCTCGGGGATGCGGCCGTGCCGCGCCTCCCAGGCGGCGATGTCGGCGACCTGCAGGTGGTAGCCCTCGTCCCGGGCGACCTGCGGGGAGATGTCGATCACCACCAGGGGGCGCAGCGCGTAGGTGGCCGGCAGGTCGCTGATCGTGGCGCCGAGGGGGTTCCAGTGGGCCGGCGGGTCGAGCTGGGTGCCGTACTGGTCGGTGGGAAGGTCGTAGGCCGTCACCACGAAGCCGTGCCGGGCGTAGGTGAAGGCCTCGCCCTTCTCGACGAAGCCCTCGATGGTCCGCCCCGCCCGCGCGGCCCGGACGGTCGCGGCGGCGAAGCCCGGCCAGACCGGCTGGGTCGGCGCGAACGCGTGGGTGAGGTCGATGTACTTGGCGCGCTTGAGGGTCTGCTCGTAGAGCCTCCACAGGGAGGTGTCCTCGGCGCGGGCCGGGGCCGCGAGCGCGAGGGCGAGCGCTGCGGCCCAGAAACGTCCTGTCATCATCATGCCTCCGGCGGTATCGGCGCGAGAGTGGCGTCGGGGCAACCGCGGGGCAACCGGCGCGGGCCCTCGCCCCGGCGCCGGGCGCCGGCATCTATGGCACACTCGGCGGGCGGGGAGGTTCGGCGGGCGGGGAGGTGCGGCATGGGCTCGTTGCGGGTGCGGTTCGGGTTGCTGGTCGGGAGCGCGGCGGCGCTGGTGCTGCTGGCCGCGGGCGGGCTGTTCTGGTCGCTCGCGGCGGCCGAGCGCACCCTCGACAGCACCCTGGAGGCCCAGGTGCGGCTCGAACTCATCGCCGAGCTCTCCGGGCGCCTCACCGAGTACGGCCTCGCCGCGGTCGAGGCGGTGGGCGAGACGCCGAGCCGGCCGGAGCGCCTCGCCACGGCCCGCGACGAGGTCGACCGGGCCCTCAACGCCGTCGACGAGGGCCTCAACCGGGCCATCGCTCGCAGCGACGCCATCGTGGACCGCACCCAGTACGCGGCCCGCTCGCGGCCCCTGGCGCGGCTGCGCGCCGCCCGCGTCATGCTCGACCGGCAGGTGGCCCAGATCCAGCGCGAGCCCGACCCGGTGAAGCGCTCGGACGCGATCCGCGGCGCCCTCAACGCCTTCGGGGCGGTGACCGGCCCGCCGCTCACCTTCCTGGTCGAGGCCGAGCGCCGCGGCGTCGAGAGCGCGGCGGGCGAGGTGCGCGCCCTCGCGGTGCGGCTGCGCGCCCTCGCCCTCGCGGTGGCGGGGCTCGCCGTGGTGGTGCTGCTCCTCGTCCACCGCACCCTGACGCGGCCGCTCCTGCGGCGCATCGACGACATCCGGGCCGGCGCCGCCGCCATCGGCCGGGGCGAGCTCGACACCCGCCTGCCCGTCGCGGCCCACGACGAGCTCGGCCTGCTGGTCGCGAGCTTCAACCGCATGGCGGCCCGGCTCAAGCGCCGCGAGAGCCGCGTCGCCGCCGCCCGCGCCGCTCTCGAGGAGACGGTCGCGCAGGCCACCGCGGAGCTGCGCGCCGCCAACACCCGCCTGGAGGAGATCGACCGCTCCCGCCGCCGCTTCTTCGCCGATGTCAGCCACGAGCTGCGCACGCCCCTCACGGTCATCCTGGGGGAATGCGACCTCGCCGCCCGCTCGCCCGACACGCCCGAGGCCTTCCGCCCGGTGATCGCGACGATCCGCAAGCGGGCGCTGCGCCTGCACCGCCGCGTCGGCGACATGCTGCGGATCGCCCGCTCGGAATCCGGCCAGATCGAGCTGGAGCGCAAGCCCGTCAGCCTCGCCGCCGTCCTCACCGAGGCGGTGGAGAACTGCGCCTCGGAGGCCCGGCGCCGCCGCATCGCCCTCGCCTTCGAGCCGAGCGAGACCGACGTGGAGATCCAGGCCGACCCCGAGTGGCTGCGCCAGATCGTCGAGGGCCTGATCGACAACGCCCTGCGCCACGCCGCCGGGGCGACCCGGGTCTGGGTCGTGCTGCGGGCGCGCCGCGACGGGGCCGAGGTGACGGTGGCGGATGACGGGCCGGGCTTCCCCGCCGAGGCCGAGACCCTGTTCGAGCGCTTCCGCCGCGGCGGGAACTCCTCGCCCGCGCAGGGGTTCGGCATCGGATTGGCCCTGGCGCGCTGGGTCGTCGAACGCCATGATGGCGTGATCCGCCTCGGTTCGGGCGGGGACGAGGCGCGCGGCGCACGGGTCACCCTGGTGCTGCCCGCCGATGCCAGGGAGGACGCGGCGTGAGCGGGCGCCGGGATCCGGCCCGCGCCGCGAGGATGGGGCCCCGATGACGAGCGTGCTGGTGGTGGAGGACGACGGCGACATCCGCGGGATGCTCGCCCGCGGCCTCAGCGCGGAGGGCTTCTCGGTCAACCTCGCCGGCAGCGTCGACGAGGCCCTGGCCGCCGCCCGCGAGCGGGTGCCCGAGGCGGTGCTCCTCGACATCATGCTGCCGGACGGCTCGGGCCACGAGGTCTGCCGCTCCCTGCGCGAGGGCGGCTATCCGGGGGCGATCCTGTTCCTCAGCGCCAAGGACGAGGTCAGCGACCGCGTCGACGGCCTCGCGGTCGGGGCCGACGACTACATCGTCAAGCCCTTCGCCTTCGACGAATTGCTCGCGCGCCTGCGCACCCACCTGCAGCGCCGCCGCGCGGCGGGCGAGCCGCGCACCCTGCTCAGCGCCGGGCGCCTCTCCCTCGACCTCGCCACCCGCCAGGTCCGCTTCGGCGAGACCACCGCGCGCCTCACCCAGCGCGAGGCCGAACTCCTCACCGTGCTGATGGAGCACGCCAACCGGCCGGTGACCCGGGGCGACATCTTCGACCGGCTCTGGGCCAACCAGGGCGGCCTCTCCCTCAACGTGGTGGACGTCTATGTCGGGTACCTGCGCACCAAGCTCGGCGACGTCGCCCGGGCCGGGGGCCCCGCCATCGTGACCGTGCGGGGCAAGGGCTTCATGCTCGACCTGCACGAGCCGAGCTTCCGCCAGTAACCTTCGGTTTGCCGCTCACGAAATTTTTTAGGGCACGAGGGGTCTCCGCTAAACCCTCGCGGGACCGGCACAATAAGACCGGTTTGAGAGCACCCAGCCCTTTGGGGGCGGTGGACCGGAAAAATACCTCTTGCGCTCCCGGTCGGGATTGCCGATATATCCCGCGTGACAGAAAACACTGTCATCTCAACATCTTAGGATCCTCTTATGAGGATCCGGGAAGTCTCAGGAGACGCATCATGAAGTGGGCTCTGCCGGTTGTCGCCGAAGTCTGCGTCGGCATGGAAGTCACCAGCTACGAGTCGGCCGAGATCGATCCCTTCAACTGAGGGCTCGGACTCCGCCTCCGGCGGTCCCGCCGCCGGGGGCCTTGACCATCACCGATCATCGAGAGGAAACGCACCATGAAGTGGGCTCTGCCGGTCGTCGCCGAGATCTGCGTCGGCATGGAAGTCACCAGCTACGAATCGGCCGAGATCGATCCCTTCAACTGAGGCGGTCTCTCGGCCCGGAGGGTGTCTGCGCGCCGACGTGAGAGGATCATGCAGGCGATCATCCTCGGTTCTGCGGCCGGTGGCGGGGTTCCGCAGTGGAACTGCCGCTGCCCCCACTGCACGATGGCCTGGGCGGGCGATGCCCGGGTCAAGCCCCGCACCCAGTCGAGCCTCGCGGTCTCCCCGGACGGGGAGACGTGGCTCCTGGTGAACGCCTCGCCGGACATCCGCCAGCAGCTCTTCGCGACGCCCGCCCTGCACCCGGCCCGCGGCCTGCGGCACTCGCCGATCGCGGCGGTGCTGCTGACCAACGGCGACGTGGACCACGTGGCGGGGCTGCTGACCCTGCGCGAGAGCCAGCCCTTCCGGCTCCACGCCACCCGCAACATCCTCGATTCGGTCTCGGCGAACCGCGTCTTCGACGTGCTGGCGCCCGAGCACGTGGCGCGGCGCGAGGTGGCGCTGGACGAGTCCTTCGCGCCGGTGCCGGGCCTCGCGGTCACGCTCTTCGCCGTGCCCGGCAAGGTGCCGCTCTGGCTGGAGGAGGGCACGCCCGAGATCGGCCAGGAGACCGAGACCACGGTCGGCGCCCTGATCGAGGCGGGGGGCAAGCGGCTCGCCTACGTGCCGGGCTGCGCCCGCGTCACCGACGACCTGCGGCGGCGCCTGTCGGGCGTGGACGTCCTGCTCTTCGACGGCACGGTCTACCTCGACGACGACATGATCCGGGCCGGGGTCGGCACCAAGACCGGCTGGCGCATGGGCCACGTGCCGATGACCGGGGAGGGGGGCGCGATCGCGGCCCTGGCCGAGGTGCCGATCGGCCGACGGATCTTCGTGCACATCAACAACACCAACCCGGTCCTGGTGGAGGAGTCCGAGGCCCGCCGCGCCGTCGAGGCCGAGGGCTGGACGGTGGCGCATGACGGGCTGACGCTGACCCTCTAGCGCATGTCCCGCTGAAGCGGGCGCCGATTCGGCGTCGGACATGCGGCACGATCAACGACCGGGAGCAGCGCCCGATGGCACCGTGCCGGGTCGATCGTCGGAAATCCCTCCCGACCACCACCTCCGCACCGTCCCGGCCAAGTCATCTTTAAGTCAAACATAAGTACATCCCAGACATAGATGTGCATCGATACGGCTTGTTGATCCATCTCAAAGAAATCCGGCGCCTCCTGATGCGACGAGCGCTGATCCGGCGCGGAGGATCAGCCGATCCGACACCCAGAAGGCAGGCCGGATTGCCAGGAATGTGAAGGGCACGACCCTTGACCGCAGCGGCCCGAGCCGCCACCTCGGCTCCGGGAGGAACGGAGCCAGCAGCGCCCCGAACGACCAACCGAAGGCCCACGATCACGCCATGACCGCAGCCCTGTCCCTCACCCTCCCGGCCGCGCCCGCCGCGAACGACGCGAGCCTGCTCTCGCCCGCCGCGCTCGAAGCGGCCCTGCGCGACATCGGCGCCCGCCGCTACCACAACCTGCACCCCTTCCACCGCCTCCTGCACGACGGGAAGCTCGACAAGGATCAGGTGCGGGCCTGGGCGCTCAACCGCTACTATTATCAGGCGATGATCCCGGTGAAGGATTCCGCCATCCTGGCGCGGATGCCCGACGCCAATCTCCGTCGGATCTGGCGCCAGCGCATCGTCGACCACGACGGCGACCACGAGGGCGACGGCGGCATCGAGCGCTGGCTGAAGCTCGCCGAGGGCGTCGGCTTCGACCGCGCCTACGTGCTCTCGACGCGCGGCATCCTGCCGACCACCCGCTTCGCGGTCGAGGCCTACGTCCACTTCGTGGCCGAGCGCTCGCTCCTGGAGGCGATCGCCTCCTCGCTCACCGAGATGTTCTCGCCGACCATCATCTCCGAGCGCGTCGCCGGCATGCTCAAGAACTACGACTTCATCACCAAGGAGACGCTGGCCTATTTCGACAAGCGCCTCACCCAGGCGCCGCGCGACGCCGACTTCGCCCTGGCCTACGTCAAGGAGCACGCGACCACGCCGGCCCTGCAGCGGCAGGCGCTCGACGCGCTCACCTTCAAGTGCAACGTGCTGTGGTCGCAGCTCGACGCCCTGTACTTCGCCTACGTGGCGCCGGGCATGATCCCGCCGGACGCGTGGCGCCCGGGCGAGGGTCTGGTGGAGGGGCGCGCGTGAGCCTGACCCCCGGCGACGTGCCGCGCCTGCCGCGCGGCGTGCGGATGCGCTTCGACGGCGTGCGCGGCGCCCACGTGCTGCTCGCGCCCGAGCGCACCTTCGACCTCGACCAGAACGCCGTGGCGGTGCTGTCGCTGGTCGACGGGGAGCGCAGCATCCGGGCCATCGCGGAGGCGCTCTCGGCGCAGTACGACGCGCCGGTCGGCGTGATCGAGCCCGACGTCATCACCATGCTCAACGGCCTCGCGGAGAAGCGCGTGCTGGAAGCCAAGCCCGCCGCCTGAGGCGGCCCCAAGCCCGCCGCTGAGGCGGCCCCAAGCCTGCCGCTGAGGCGGCCCAAAGCCCGCCGCCCGAGGGCGGCCGAGGACGAGACCATGACCGCCGTCACCCCCACCCTGCCGGCCCCGATCGGGCTCCTCGCGGAGCTCACCCATCGCTGCCCGCTGCGCTGCCCCTACTGCTCGAACCCGCTCGAGCTCGACAAGCGCTCGGCGGAGCTCGACACGGCGACGTGGCAGCGGGTGCTGGGGGAGGCGGCGGCGCTCGGCGTCCTGCACGTCCACCTGTCGGGCGGCGAGCCCACCGCCCGGCAGGACATCGTCGAGATCACCGGGGCCTGCGCCGATCTCGGCCTCTACTCGAACCTGATCACCTCCGGGGTGGGCGGCGCGCTCGCCAAGCTCGACGCGCTCTCCGAGGCCGGCCTCGACCACGTGCAGCTCTCGATCCAGGCCGCCGAGGCCGGCAACGCGGAGCGGATCGGCGGGCTGCGGAACGCCCAGCCGCAGAAATTCGCCTTCGCCGAGCGGGTCGTGGCCTTGGGCCTGCCGCTCACGCTCAACGCTGTGATCCACCGCGGCAACATCGACGAGGTGCCGGCCCTGATCGACCTCGCGGTCAGGCTCGGCGCCAAGCGGCTCGAAGTCGCCCACACCCAGTATTACGGCTGGGCCTACGTCAACCGCGCCGCCCTGATGCCGGCCAAGCCCGACGTCGACCGCTCGATCCGGGTGGTCGAGGAGGCGCGCGAGCGCCTCAAGGGCCGGCTCGTGATCGACCTCGTGGTGCCGGACTACTACGCCAAGTACCCGAAGGCCTGCGCGGGCGGCTGGGGCCGGCGGCTGATGAACGTCACGCCGAGCGGCAAGGTGCTGCCCTGCCACGCCGCCGAGACGATCCCGGGCCTCGCATTCTGGAACGTGCAGGAGCGCGCGCTCGGCGACATCTGGGCGAATTCCCCCGCCTTCCAGGCCTATCGGGGCACGTCCTGGATGAAGGAGCCCTGCCGCTCCTGCGACCGGCGGGAGAAGGATTGGGGCGGCTGCCGCTGCCAGGCCCTGGCGCTGGCGGGCGACGCCGCCGCGACCGACCCGGCCTGCTCGCTCTCGCCGCTCCACGCCAAGGTCCAGGCCCTCGCGGTCGCCGAATCGGCCCTGGAGACCGCGCCCGACTACCAGTACCGCACGATCGGCGGCGCGCCCGTCGTGCCCCAACCCGAGGGAGTGTCCGCGTGAGACCCGCTTTCCTCTGCGGCCTGCTCCTGGCCGCGACGCCCGCGCTGGCGCAGCCGGCGCCGCCGCCCGCAGCGGCCGCGGCGGCGCGGGAGGCCGCGCCGAGCGCCGTCGACCTGCTGTTCGAGGGCAAGCACTTCGCCGCCGCGCCGGCGGGCAGCCGCATCACCTACCGCTACACCCGCTTCAGCGGCATCAAGGACGGCCCCTTCGGCGCGCCGATCGAGGACCGGATCGTCGAGACGGTGGCGGCCGGGTCGGGGCCCGACAGCCGCAACCTGACCATCGAGGCCTTCACGGGCGAGCGCCGGCTGCCGACCGCCCATTACGAGAACATGACCGGGAACCCGCTCCTGGCGCAGTTCCTCGAATACCACGTCCTCGACATCGCCAAGGCGCTGCAGGGCAATCCCCGCTACCTGAAGAACGGGCTGCGCAAGGCGATGCGCGAGGGCGGCCCGGCGACCCCGACCGAGGTCGAGGTCGGGGGCGAGAAGCGGCCCGGCTGGCGGGTGGTGCTGCGGCCCTTCGTGAACGACCCCGTGAAGGACAAGCTGCGCGGCTTCGATAGCCTCACCTACACGTTCGTGCTGTCGCCCGCGGTGCCGGGCGAGATCGTCTCGATCGACGTCGAGGCGCCGGGCCCGGAGGGCGGCAAGCTCCTGCAGGAGACGGTGACGTATGAACCGAGCGTGGGTTAAGGGGGCGCTCGGCGCGGGCGCCCTGCTGGCGGGGCTGGTGCCGGCCCTGGCCGACGACAACGATTACCCGACCGAGGCGCGGGCCGATTACGTCTTCGGCTGCATGGCGGCGAACGGGCAGACCCGCGACGCGCTGCAGAAATGCGCCTGCTCGATCGACGCGATCGCCGCCATCCTGCCCTACGACAAGTACGTGCAGGCCTCGACGATCCTGTCGATGCGCCAGGGCATCGGCCAGCGCGCCAACGAGTTCCGCTCGACCAAGCTGTTCGACGACAAGGTCGCGGAGCTGCGCCGCGCCCAGGCCGAGGCCGAGATCCGCTGCTACCGGGCCAGCGTGAACTGAGGGACGGGTCCGGGGTCCCCGCCGTCCCGGACGCGCGGAGCCTCAGCGCAAGGGCATCCGGGAGACGGGGAGCGGACGGGTCGGTTTCAGACCCTGCCCGGCGCCCGCGGCGCCGAGATCCGCGAGCGTCGCCGCCACGGCCCGGTCGAGCGGCGTGTGCGGCTCCGCCCCGAGCGCCGCCGCCAAGCGGGCATTGTCGAGCCGCAGGGGCACGTTCCAGAGATACAGCATCTCCCGCACCTCCCGCAGGAAGGGCACGAAGGGCGCGGCGGGACGGGTGAGCGCCCAGGGCACCCGGTGGACCGGCAGCCGCTCGCGCCCGAGCGCGCGGGCGATCGCCGCCACCATCCGGGTGCCGTCTGCGTCCCAATGCCCCCGCGTGTGGAAGCGCGCGAAGGCGGGCAGGTCCGCCTCCCGCTCGGCGAGCCGCACCATGGTCTCGGCGAGGTCGGGCAGGTAGGCCCATTGGTGGCCGATGCCGCCCGGGCCGGGATACCACAGCCGCCGCACCGGCCGGTCCCGCTGCGCGAACAGCGCGAACCAGGAATTGCCGGTCATGCCGGGGCCGAACACGTCGCCCGCCCGCACGACGAGGCTGCGCACCCCCGCCGCCGCCGCCTCGGCGAGCCGGCGCTCCATCGCGACCCGGATCGCGCCCTTGCGGGTGAGCGGGTGCTGGGGCGCGTCCTCGTCCGGGTGCGGGAAGGCGTCGGGGCCGTAATTGTAGACGTTGCCCGGAAGCAGCAGGCGCGCGCCCGCCGCCCGGGTGGCCGCGAGGCTCGCCTCCAGCATCGGCAGGACGAGCCGGTCCCAGTCGCGGTAGCCGGGCGGGTTCACCGCGTGGACGACGAGGGCGGTGCCGCGCGCCGCCTCGGTCACGCGCGCGGCGTCGCGGGCATCGCCCGGGATCCAGGCGAGGCCGTCGCCCGCGCGCCGCACCCGCTCCGGATCCCGGTGCAGGGCCCGCACCCGCCAGCCGCCGGCCAGGAGCCGCCGCGCCACCGCCCCGCCGACGCCGCCGGTCGCCCCCAGCACCAGGGCTTCCCTCGTCCCGCCCATCATCCGCTCCTCATCGCCGACGGGGGCACGATGGCAGAGCCGGACGCATCCGGGAATTGCGGAAAGACGGCGGGCCGCTATACGAAATCGTATGGCGGAGCCGAGCTGGGACCATTGCCGCGCGGCGCTGGCGGTGCTGGAGGAGGGCTCCCTCTCGGGCGCGGCCCGGGCGCTCGGCCTGACGCAGCCGACGGTCGGCCGGCAGATCGCGGCCCTGGAGGCGGCGCTCGGCGTGGTGCTGTTCACCCGCTCGCCGGCGGGGCTGCTCCCGACCGAGGCGGGGCTGGCCCTGCGCCCGCACGCCCAGGCCCTGCGGGCCGCGGCGGCCGCCCTGGCGCGCACCGTGACGGCGGCGGGGGAGGGGGTGGCCGGGACGGTGCGGATCACCGCCTCCGAGGTGGTGGGCGGGGCGGTGCTGCCGCCGATCCTCGCCCGCCTGCACGAGGCGCACCCCGCGCTCATCCTCGAACTCGTCCTGTCCGACCGGGTGCAGGATCTCCTGCGCCGCGACGCCGACATCGCCGTGCGGATGACCCCGCCGGCGCAGGGGGCGCTGCTCGCCCGGAAGGTCGGGACCGTGCGCCTCGGCCTGCACGCCCATCGCCGCTACCTGGCACGGCGGGGCGCGCCCGCCTCCGTCGCCGCCCTCGCGGGCCACAGCCTGATCGGCTTCGACGCCGAGACCGCCTTCCTGCGCGACGTCCGGATCGGGGGAATGCCCCTCGACCGGAGCCGGTTCGCGTGGCGCAGCGACAGCGCGCTCGCGCAGCTCGCGGCGGTCCGGGCCGGGTTCGGCATCGGGGTCTGCCAGGCGGGGCTCGCCGCCCGCGAGCCCGATCTCGTCCCGGTCCTGCCGGAGATCGGCTGGGATCTGCCGACCTTCGTGGTCATGCACGAGGATCTGCGCGCCCTCCGGCGCTACCGCGTCGCCTTCGACGCGCTGGCCGAGGGGCTGGAGGCGTATTGCGCCGGGGAGGCGGCGCCGCCTTAGCGCCGCGCGGGCCCGGCGCGCGTCACCCGAGCGGCGTCAGCAACTCGCCCTTGCCGAGCGTCGCGAGGTCCCCGGCGCGCCGCCCGAGCCGCGCGCGGGCGAGGGCCGCGAAGCGCGCCGAGACCGGCTCCAGCGCCCGGGCGAGCAGCCGCACGAAGACGAGGTCCTGGGCGCCCGTGTCGACGAAGGTCGGCAGCAGGGCGCCGTGGCGCTCGACCAGGAGCGTGCCCCGGCGCATGCCGTAGCCCGGATGGTCGCCGATCGCGCCCGCCACGATCGTGCCGGCGATCATCCGCGACCCCGCCAGCGCTCCGGCGGACTCGGCCACGATCAGCCCGGCCCGCATCCGGTCGCCGAGGCGGTCGCCCGCCCGGCCGCCGATCACCAGGGTCGCCCCGTCGAGGCCGCCCATCGCCCCGTGCAGGGCGCCGCCCGCGCTCTCGCCCGCGTCGCCCGCGATCGTGATCGTGCCGCCCCTGGCGCCCGTCCCGGCGAAGGGACCCGCCGAACCGGAGACCCGGATCGCGCCGCCGGTCATGCCGGCGCCGAGGCGCTGCCCGACATCGCCCTCGACCTCGATCGCGCCCGCGCTCAGGCCGGCGCCGACCTGGTCGAGCCGCTCCGAGCCGCCGACGATCCGCAGCGTGTCGGTCCCGTCGAGGGCGAGCGCGAAGCAGTCGCCGAGGCTGAGGCCGAGCCGGCTCGTGCCGATCGGCAGCCGCGCCGCCTCGGCCTCGCCGAGGCCCGCGAGGCGGGCGGGCGTGAGGCCCGAGAGGTCGAGCCGCTCCGGCGGCGCCTGGCGGAGGGTGAGGACGCTCATGCCGCCGCCTCGAGAAGGTCCCGGAGATGGAAGTGGTGGCGGCCGAGATTGCCGCCGTAATTGCCCGCCGTGACCGCCACGAGGCCGAGGTCGCGGCCCGCCGCCGTCGCCGCGTGGAGCGCGGCCCGCATCGCGCGCGCGATCGCCCCCGCCGAGAGCCCGTCGATCACGATCTCCAGCACCACGTTGACCTCGGGCGGCAGGGCCGAGCCCGCGCGCCCCTTCAGGGTCGGGCAATAGGCGTCGTTGGTGGAGGCCATCATGCCCTTGGTGCGCGCGCCGACCTTGGAGCCCGAGCGCACGATGCCGCCCGGGAAGGGCAGGATCACGTCCGGGACGCCGCGCGCCGCCGCCACCGCGATCTCCGCCACCCTCAGCGTGTCCGCGTGGGCGCGGCCGAGGAACAGCAGGTTGCCGCCGCCGACCGCCCCCTCGATGGTCGGGACGGAGTGCTCGCAGAGGAACTCGCCGTCCATCACCGGCGTGCGCCAGAAGCGCCGGCCGCCGACGCGCTTGGCGACCGAGAAGCCGTCGCCGAACATCTGGATCGCGCCGCCGAGCTTGATCGCCTTGCCCCGGTGCGGATCGTCCCAGGCGATCCCCGCATAGGCCGCGCTGCCCGGCGAGGTCAGCACGCATTGCCCGACCCGCTTGAGGAGCTGGCTCTTCAGGCCCCCCGCGTCGAAGCCGAAGAGCAGCACCCGCACGCCGGGCCGCCCGTCGGGCGTCGCCTCGGGGGCGAGCACCGCGTCGATCCCGGCCTCGGCCCCGCAGCCGATCACCGAGGTGGCGAAGCCCGTCATGGTGGTGGCGGCGATCATCGCCCATTCGGGCGTGTCGGCGGTGAGCACGAGGGCCGTGCCCGCCATGTCGAACGCCTCCGCGAAGGTGTCCTCGACCCGGATGCCGTGGAGTGTGAGGTCCGCCATGGTCAGCCCCGCAGCCCCACGCTCTCGAAGGTCTCGCGCGCCGCGAAGGCCTCGTCCGGCACCGAGAAGCTGTCGAGCCCGGCGCCGAACCGCCCCTGCAGGTAGGCGTCGGTCCGCCGCGCCATGCCGGGATCCGCCTCGACCGCGACGCTGAGCGTGCGGCCCGCGCGCGCCGCCACCACGGCCCCGTCCTCCACGATCACCACCCCGTCCTTGAACACCCGGTGGGCCCTGCCGAACATCGCCGTCCGGTCGCGCCCGTCGCGGTAGACCGCGATGTCGGCCCGCGCGCCGGGGCGCAGGTGGCCGCGGTCGGTGAGGCCGAGGAGCTTGGCGGGCCCCGAGCGGGTGAGCTTGGCCACGTCGAGGAGGTCGTACTCGCGCGTGAGCGCGTGCAGGCCCGAGCGCTCCGCCGCGACCTTGGGGTGGCTCGCCAGCTCGCGGTCGCGCTCCTCCTTGTCCATCAGCAGGTGGAGGATGCGCGGATAGGCCGTGAAGGGCCCGCCATTCGGGTGATCGGTGGTCAGGATCGTGCGCTCGGGATCGGGCGAGAGCAGCATCAGTTCGAGCCCGATGGCGAATTGCAGCGAGGAGGTCGGGCCGCGGTCGCGGTAGCGGAACGGGATGATGCCGCCGCCCTCCGCGTCGCCCGCGGTGACGATCCACTTCCTCGGGCTCGCGCCCTTGCGGCCCGCGAACTGGCGCAGGATGTCGAGGGAGATCGTGCAGGTCTGCCCGAACACCACCTGGCCGACGTCCAGCGTGGCGTTGGGGTGGTGGGTCATCGCCTCGGCGAGGCGCGGCGCCGCCGAGGTGAAGCCGCCCCCGAGGGGGTTCTGGGGATCGACCGCCGCGTAGGCGTAGAACTGGGCGTGCGCGAAGTGGATGCGCCGCCCCTCGGCGGCCGCGAGGGTCTCGACGAAGCTGTCGTCGGCGCCCGGCAGGCCGAGATTGCTGCAATGGACGTGGAGCGGGTGCGGCACCCCGATCGCCTCGACCGCGTCGAGGAGCCCGGTCAGGATCCGCCGCGAGGTCAGCCCGTAGGCCGGCACCTCGTCGTCGAGGCCGAAGCGCACGGCGCCGTCCTTGAAGGCGTCGGCCCCGCCCGCATTGATCACCTTCACGCCGAGCGCCCGCGTCGTGGCGAGGTTGAGCGCCACGAGGTCGCGCACCGCCTGCGGCCCGGCCCCGTCGCGCAGGAGCTGGAGCAGGTGGTCGTCGTTGCCCATCACGCAGAGCCCGCCCCGGTCGAGGAGCGGGATGTCGGCGAGTTCGAGCTGGGTCGCGAGGGCGTTGACGGGCGGCATCGCCGGCTCGACGGCGGTGGTGTAGCCCATCCGGGCGTACAGGGCGCCGATCTCCGATCCCGAGCCGTGCGGGCTCCCGGCCCCGCCGGCCTCGGCGACGCCGAGTTCCGGCAGCAGCAGGCGGGAGAGCACCACGTTGCCGCCCGCGATGTGCGAGTGCACCTCGATGCCGCCGGCCATCACCACGCAGCCGGAGGCGTCGAGGATCTCGTCGGGGGCGCGGTCGGGCGCCTCGACGATGCGGCCGTCCTCGATCCAGACGTCGCCGACGGCGTCGCGCCCGGCGGTCGGATCGACGACCCGGCCGCCACTGATACGGGTCAGCATGAGGCGGAGCGCTCCAGGGTGACGGGCGGTGGGGCGGGCGCGAGGCGGTCGTGCAGGGCGCCGATCACCGCGGCGGCGGAGGGCGCCGGACCGGGCGCGGCGGCGGGGTGCCAGGCGATCGCCGCCCGGCGCGGGTGCCAGAGGGCGCCGCCGTGGCTCTGCCCGGGCACGCCCACCGCGAGCACGATCTCGGCCTCGTCGCCGCGCGGGGCGCCGAGCAGGGCCACGGTCGGCACGGCGGCGGTCCAGGCGGGCCGGGGAGCCGGCAGGGCGGCGAGCCAGAGGGCCGCGTCGATCTCGCCGGAGCGGGCCTGCCGGGCGGCGTCGAAGCGCCAGGGATCGTGCTCGGGGCGGGCGCGGCCGAAGCCGACCCGCGGCCCCTGGGCGGTGGTCCAGGCGGCGACCTGCGTCACCGCGCGGCCCTGATCCGCGCCCGCGACGGGCAGGGCGAAGGCCCGGGTCGCCTCGTTGAGGTCCTTGGCGAGGCCGCTCAGCATCTCGGACCCGAGTGCCCCGACCTCGCCGGGATCGTAGAGGAGCACGGCGTAGTGGGCGCCGCGCAGGCGGGCGGCGAGGTCGGCGAGGGGCGCCGCGGCGCCGATCCGCCCGGCCACCAGGGCGCGCAGCAGCCCGATCGCGGCGGGCAGCCCCGCCGCGCCGGACGCGAAGTCGGCCCCCTGGCCGGAGGCGAGCGAGAGGATGCTGCGGCCCGCCCCCGCGGCCCGGCCGCGGCTGGGGCCGGAGGCGGCGAGGTCGGCGAGGAGCGGCGCCTCCGCGGCCCGGTCGCCGACCACCAGCACGAGGTCGGCCCGCGCCACCGCCTCGGCGGGCGTGGTCGCCATGGTGCCGGCGGCGGCCAGCGCCCCGAGATCGGCGTAGAGGTCGTCCGAGGCCGCCGGATCCAGGGAGGCGCCGAGGACTCGCGCGAGACGGAACGCCGCCTGCACCGCCGCCACGTCGGCCGCGAGGCCCGCCACCACGGGCGCCCGGGCGCCTCTCAGCAGATCGGCCGCCGCGGCGAGCGCCGCGTCGGGATCCGTCGCTTGCCCTTTCACCCAGGCCGTCATCCGCCCTCGCCCGATTGGCCGGCCTCGCGCCGGCTCTGCAGGGATCCGCGGGGGCGTCGGTCGCCGCCTCGCGCGGTCGCCGCCTCGCGCGGATGCCGCGGCACGGTCTGCCCCGCGCCGCGGCCGACGTTTGCATCCCGCCCTCGGCGCAGGCAAGACCCCCCGAAAGTCCGGGCGGCGCGGCCGCCGAATTTCACATGCGCAGCTGCGTTGCCCTCCAGGGGCGCGGTATGGGACACTGCGCTGCAGAGTCCCGGATTCGCCCTCGCGCGCGCCGGCCCTTCGCGGGACCGGCCGGTTCGGCGGGCTGCGGGATCAGGCAGGGGTTCGGGTTGGCGGATCGGGCGGGCACAGGGCGGGAGATGGTGCGGGTGCACGCGCCGGCCCGGCTGCATTTCGGCTTCCTTGATCTCCACGGCGGCCTCGGCCGGCGCTTCGGCAGCATCGGCGTCGCCGTGGACGCGCCGTCCATCGACCTGACCGTCGCCGCCGCGCCCGACCTCGCGGTCGAGGCCGACGGGGCCGCCCTCGCCCCGGAGCGCGAGCGCATCCGCCGCTACGCCGAGGCGGCGGCCCGGCAGATCGGCGTGCCGGCGGCGGGCGCCTTCCGGCTCCGCGCGGGCATCCCGGCCCATGCGGGCTTCGGCTCGGGCACCCAGCTCGCGCTCAGCGTCGCGGCCGGCCTCGCCGCCCTGCACGGGGCGGCCTTCGCGCCGGCCGCGTTCGCCGACGCGCTCGACCGGGGCAACCGCTCGGGCGTGGGCCTCGCGGCCTTCGTCACCGGCGGGCTGATCGTGGATGGCGGGCGCGACGCGGGCGGCGCCCCGCCGCCGATCGTGGCGCGCCTGCCCTACCCGGAGGCGTGGCGGATCCTGCTCCTGCTCGATCCGGCCGAGACCGGGGTGCACGGGGCGCAGGAGCGGCACGCGTTCCAGGCCCTGCCGCGCTTCCCGGCCGGGGAGGCGGCCGAGATCTGCCGCATCGTGCTGATGCAGGTGCTGCCCGCCGCCGTCGCCGGCACGATCGAGCCCTTCGGCCGCGGCATCACCGAGATCCAGCGGCGCATCGGCGACTACTTCGCCCCCCATCAGGGCGGGCGCTTCGCCAGCCGCGCGGTCGCCGCCGCCCTCGCGGAGATCGAGGCGCTCGGCATCCCCGGCTTCGGCCAGAGCTCCTGGGGGCCGACCGGCTTCGCCCTCCTGGGCTCGGCCGCCGAGGCGGAGGCGCTGGCCGCCCGGCTGCGGCGGAGCCACCCGGGCCTGACGCTGCTCGTCGCGCGCGGACGCAACCGCGGCGCCGCGGTCACGCGGGAGCCGGCCCCCGCGCAGGCGTGAGCGCCGGTACCGATGAGGGCGGACGATGGTCGGGGTCCGCTCCGGTCAGAAAAGGTCTATCAACGGGGGGCGGGGCAAACTAGCAGTCGTTCCCGGCACGGGGGCGGCACAGGCCCCGGCAGAGGCCGTCGTGGCCGGCTCGGCCTGTTGGGAATGGCCGAGACGACCCTAGGACAGACCACGGAGGAGATCCGCGCCATGGCCCGTTCGATCCTTCACATGCTGACGCCGCTGAAGCACATGAGCCCGTTCGACGTGAACATGGCGGTCGATGCGGGGTTCGAGGTGGTGACGGCCTACACGGGCGTGACGCTGACCGAGGTCGGGCCGCTGGTGCAGGATTCGATCTTCTCGCGGGCGCCGCAGGACGGGGCGCGCACCGGCCTCTTCATCGCCGGCAAGAACGCCGAGGACGCCCTCGACATGGTCGACCGGGCCCGCAAGGCCTTCGTGCCGCCCTTCGTCAACCACGTCTTCGCGGATCCGGCCGGCTCCTTCACCACGGGCGCCGCGATGGTGGCGCAGGTGAACAAGGCCCTGCGCGACCGGTTCGGCGAGGGCCTGCCGGGCCAGCGCATCGTGATCTTCGGCGGGGCCGGCGTGGTGGCCTACGTGGCGGCGGTGATCGGCGCCATCGAGGGCGCCCGCCCGGTCCTGGTCGGCCATGACGGGCAGGAGCGGGTGAGCAAGATCGCCGCGACCATGAAGTGGCGCTTCGACATCGACGTCGAGGCGGTGGACGGGGCCGGCGGCGAGGCCCGCCGCGCCGCTATCGCGCAGGCCGACGTGATCCTCTCGGCGGGGCCGGCCGGCGTCGCGATCCTGTCGGCGGAGGATCTGGACCACGCCCCGCAGCTGAAAGTCGCCTCCGACGTGAACGCCGTGCCGCCCGCCGGAATCGCCGGCATCGACGTCAACGCCGCCTGCGCGCCGCTCCCCTCCGGGCGGGGCGTCGGGATCGGGGCGCTCGCGGTCGGGGACGTGAAGTACAAGACCCAGGCCGGCCTGTTCCGCCGCATGCTGGCCTCCTCCGAGCCGCTCTGCCTCGATTTCCGCGACGCGTACCGGCTGGCGGTGGAGATCGCCGGCTGAGGGGCGCTCCCGCGCGCCGTGGACTGGAAGTCTCGACCGCCTCGTGCTGAGGTCGGCGCCCTGGCGAGGCTCGAACACGCCGAACGGGGATCCGCGGCGTCGGTCGCCCGGACCGGGCGGGGTGCTGCGAGCGTCGCCGGCGCACCCACCACGGCCCGCGGGGTGGGGCTTCCAGAGAACCCCCGTTTCCTTGCCCCGTTTTATTGCCCCGTTTCCTTGCCCACCGATCCCGCTCCCCCTCTTCCCCGCGCCGGCGGCGCGATCCTGATCGCCGCCCAGTCCGGCCGGGCGCTCGCGGCGGCGGCGCGGCGGGCCGGGCTGCTTCCCTACGTGGCCGACCTGTTCGGGGACGCGGATACGCGCGACCTCGCCGCCGGCTACCGGCGCGTCCCCGGCCGGTTCGGCACGGGTCCGCGCGGCGCCGCCCTCGTCGAGGCCCTCGCGGCCCTCGCGGCCGAGGCCGGCGATCCCCTCGGCCTCGTCCTCGGCAGCGGCTTCGAGGGCTCGCCCGCCCTGATGCGCGACCTCGCCTTGCGCCACCGCCTGATCGGCGCCGCGCCCGACACCGTCGCGGCCCTCAAGCACCCGGCGCGGCTCGCCGCCCTCTGCGCCCGCTGCGGCATCCCGCACCCGGAGATCGCCCTCGCGCCGGTGGACGACCCGCGCGGCTGGCTGCTCAAGCGCCGCGGCGCCTCGGGCGGCGGCCACGTCCGCCCGGCGCCGGCCGGCCCCCTGCCGCGGGGCGCCTACCTGCAGCGCCTCGTGCCCGGCACGGCGCGCTCCCTGACCGTGCTGGCCGACGGGCGCGACCTGCGCGTCGTCGCCGACACCGCCCAATGGGCCGACCCGACGCCCGCGCGCCCGTTCCGCTACGCGGGCGCCGTCGATCCGGGCGGCATGCCGGCGGGCGTGCGCGAGGCGGCCGCGGCGGCGCTCGCGGCGCTCGTGGCCGAGACGGGCCTGCGCGGCCTCGCCAGCGCCGACCTGGTGGTGGAGGGGTCCGACTGGTGGCTGGTCGAGGTGAATCCGCGCCCGGGCGCCACCCTCGACATCCTCGACCGGCGGGAGGAGCCGCTCCTCGCCCGGCACGTCGAGGCCTGGGCGGGCCGCCTCGGCGGGACCCTGGCCCTTCCGGTAGATGCGGCCGCCACGCAGATCTGTTACGCCCCATGGCCGATCCCGCTGGTGCCGTCCGTGGCCTGGCCGGATTTCGTGATGGACCGGCCGCCGGCCGGCAGCCGGATCCCCGCCGGGGCGCCGATCTGCACGGTGCGGGCCGAGGGGGCCGACGCCCGGGCGGCCCTGAGCGAGGTCCGATTCCGAGCCGATGCCGTGCGGGCGCTCATCGCCCCCGAGGGAGATCGTTCATGAGTTCCACCACCGTCCGCCCGAGCGTGAACGCCCTGGCGACGCCGCTCGTCGAGGCCCTGGTCGCCGACGCCGCCAAGCTGCGCCTGTCCGTCTCGGCGAAGAGCGGCGAGGCCCGCCTCGTCGACGCGGGCGCGCAGGCGCGCGGCTCGATCGAGGCCGGCCGGCGCATCGCCGAGATCTGCCTCGGGGGTCTCGGCACGGTGACGATCGCGCCCGCCGGCCCGGTCGCGGCCTGGCCCGTCACGGTCACGGTGCACAGCGCCGATCCGGTCCTCGCCTGCCTCGGCAGCCAATATGCAGGCTGGAGCCTCGCGGACGAGGGCGGCTCCTCGGGCTTCTTCGCACTCGGCTCCGGGCCCGGCCGGGCCGCGGCGGCAGCGGAGCACCTGTTCGAGGAGCTGCACTACAGGGACCACGCCGCGCAGATCGCCCTCGTGCTCGAATCGGCGAGCGCGCCGCCCGCCTCCGTCGTCGCCAAGGTGGCCGAGGCCGCGGGCGTGACGCCGGACGCCGTGACCTTCATCTACGCGCCGACCCAGAGCCTCGCGGGTGCCACCCAGGTCGTCGCCCGGGTGCTCGAGGTCGCCCTGCACAAGGCGCATTCGGTGGGGTTCGACCTCGCGAAGGTCGTCGACGGCATCGGGGCCGCGCCCCTGAGCCCGCCCCACCCGGACTTCATCCAGGCGATGGGCCGCACCAACGACGCTATCATCTATGGCGGCCGGGTGCAGCTCTTCGTCGAGGCCGACGACGCCGAGGCCAGGGGCCTCGCCGAGGCCCTGCCGAGCACCACCTCGCGCGACCACGGCGCGCCCTTCGCGGAGATCTTCGCGCGCTTCAACGGCGACTTCTACGCGATCGACAAGCACCTGTTCAGCCCGGCCGAGGTGGTGGTGACCTCGCTCCTCAGCGGCACCAGCCACCGCGCCGGGAGGCTGGTGCCGGAGCTGGTGGAGCGGTCCTTCGCCTGAGGCGGCCCTCGCCCTGCACGGCCCGGGCGCCTCAGACGCTGTCCGGACGATCACGCCCGGACAGCGTCCGACACGCCCGCGCGGCGCTTGAGCGAAGTCGACATCCGCATGGCGCAGCAATCCGCCGGATGTCGGATCGAGCGGGCCGCCGGGTCGGGCGCCGGTCCCGGCCCCGTCAACCTGGAGACGTCTCGGATGCGCATCGGGCTCGCGGCCGATAACGGCGCTTGGCACAAGGGGCGCCTGCTGGCGGCGCTGACGCGGCTCGGCGCCGAGCCGGTGCTGTTCTCCCTCGCCGACGTCACCGTGGAGACGGGCCGTCCCGAGCCCCTGCACGTGCCGGGCTTCGGCGACCGCCTCCCGGACGGGGTCCTGCTGCGCACCATCGCGGGGGGCACCTTCGAGGCCACCACGATGCGCCTCGGCGCGCTCCACGCCCTCGTCGCCGCCGGGACCGTGGTCTGGAACAGCCCCGCCGCCATCGAGCGCTCCGTCGACAAGGCGATGACGAGCCTGCTGCTCGCCCGCCACGGCGTGCCGACGCCCGAGACCTTCGTGCTGTCGCGCCGCGAGGCCGCCGCCGCCCTCGTCGCCCGCGAGGCCGGCCCCGGCCGCCCCCTCGTGCTCAAGCCCCTGTTCGGCTCGCAGGGCGAGGGCCTGCAACTGATCGCCGCCCCGGACGAGCTGCCCCCCGAGGAGCTGGTCGGGCGCGTCTACTACCTGCAGCGCTACATCGCCCGGCGGGACGGGGCGTGGCAGGATTACCGGGTCTTCGTCTGCGACGGACGCGCCGTCGCGGGCATGATCCGGCAGGGCGACGGCTGGATCACCAACGTCCACCGGGGCGGGCGGCCGCTGCCCTGGACCGTCCCGCCCCGCGCCGCGGAGCTGGCGGAGGCCGCCGCCGGCGCGGTCGGCGTGGCCTATACGGGCGTCGACCTGGTCGAGGACGGGGAGGGCGGCTTCCTGGTGCTGGAGGTCAACAGCATGCCGGCCTGGTCGGGGCTGCAGCAGGTCACCGGGATCGACATCGCCGAGACGGTCGCGCGCGGCTTCCTGGCGGCCGTGCGGGCGCGGACCGCCCCGCCGCCGCGCCTGGTGGCGCAGGGCTGATGGAGCCGGCCCTGCAGCCGGATGCGATCGCCGCCGCCTATCGCGGCGCCTGCCGGGCGGAGCTCGCGGCGCTGAAGCCCGGCAACGTCCACGTCTTCGCCGAGGGCCACCGCATGACGCTGGCCGATTTCGAGCGCAGCGCCGCCTTCTCCGCCGGCCCCCTCGCGGCGCCCGGCCGGCGGGTCGGGGAGCGGGTCGAGGCGGCGGTCGCGGCGACGGTCGCGGCGGTCGGCCAGAACACCAACCTGGGCATCGTCCTGCTCTGCGCGCCCCTCGCCGCCGCGGCCGAGCGGACCGGCCCGCTGCGCGACGCCCTCGCGGCGGTGCTGGCGGAGCTCGACGGGCGCGACGCGGCGGGCGTCTTCGCGGCGATCCGGCGCGCCAATCCGGGCGGCCTCGGGCGCGCCGCCCGCCACGACGTCGCGGGCGGGGGCGATCCGCCGCCGCTCCTCGCCGCCATGGCAGAGGCGGCGGGGCGCGACCGCATCGCCCGCGCCTACGTGACGGGGTTCGAGGACCTGTTCGGGACGGGGCTCCCGGCCCTCGCCCGCGCGCGCGCGGAGGGCCTCGCCCCGCCCTGGACCGCCACGGCCGTCCACCTCGCCTTCCTGACGGGCTTTCCCGACAGCCACATCGCCCGCAAGTTCGGGCCGGAGCGCGCCGAGCGCGTGCGGCGGGAGGCGCAGGCCGCCCTCGGAACCGTCATCCTCGGAGAATCCGCCGTCCCGGTGCTCCTCGCCCATGATCGGCGCCTGAAGCAGGATGGTCTCAACCCGGGCACGAGCGCCGACCTGACAGTCGCGACCCTGTTCCTTGATGCGCTGATGCAGCTCAGAGGCGACCAAGTTTCGGCAGGTTGACCGCAGGGGAAGGCAACCTGCCAAAAAGTCGAAAGCCCTTACCTGCCAATGCCTTTTTTATCGTCGAAAATGGCCGCACCCGGCGAGGTTGGCGGCTTGTTCGCGATCCGGCACCGCTGTAGGGTCCGCCCCGCTATCCGGGAACCGGTTCGGCCGCAGGGCCGGACGCCGTAACAAGGATGGCGCGCTTCCAGCCGCGCCTGTTTCGTGGGCGGCTCATCGTTTTGACTCCTGGGAGAAACCCCGCATGGCGACGATCAACAAGGTGCTGGTGGGCGAAGCCCTCGTCGGCGACGGCAACGAGGTCGCCCACATCGACCTCATCATCGGCCCGCGCGGCAGCGCCGCCGAGACGGCCTTCTGCAACAGCCTCACCAACAACAAGCACGGCTTCACCAGCCTGCTCGCGGTGGTGGCTCCGAACCTGCCGTGCAAGCCGAACACGCTGCTGTTCAACAAGGTGACGATCAACGACGCCCGCCAGGCGGTGCAGATGTTCGGCCCCGCGCAGCACGCGGTGGCCAAGGCCGTGCAGGATTGCGTGGCCGAGGGCATCATCCCGGCGAGCGAGGCCGACGACCTGTACATCCTGGTCGGCGTGTTCATCCACTGGGAAGCGGCGGACGACGCGAAGATCGAGAAGTACAACTACGAGGCCACGAAGCTGTCGATCCAGCGCGCCATCCAGGGCAAGCCGACGGCCGCCGAGGTCACGCAGCAGTACAAGACGGCGCAGCACCCCTTCGCCGCCAACGTTTCCTAGACAGGAAACCGTCCGGAGCAGCCAGCGGCACCTCCGCCGCCCCCACCGCCTCCGCCGAAGGGGCTGTTCCAGCGACTGGCCTCCATTTTCCTCGGACGCTGACACGATCGCGGGAGGGCTTCGGCCCTCCCGTTCCGTTTGGCGGGCCGCGTCCCCGGCCCGACGCCCCCGCGCGAGGAGGGACGAGGCGGACCGCGTCCGGCTGCGGCCCGGTGCGAGCGGCCCGCTCGGCGCTCAGCAGAACTGCATGGCGCAATTCTGCTGAGATTCTTGTTTTCGCATGATTTTTGCCGCCGAACCGGTGACCGCTTCGGCGAATGATGCTCAGGAGCGCTCCTTGGCCAGCGCGTCGAGGGCCTGGCTCAGGCCGCGCAGGGAGATCGGCACCGCGACCTCCCGCCCGGCCGCATCCTTGAACGTCAGCCGGCTCGCCTCGATCGGCCCCCGCCACCGCTTCAGGACGTCGTCCTTGGCCGGCCCCTCCGCCGCGCAGGCGCCGGGCAGGCAGCGCCGCCAGGCCATGTCCAGCGCTCCCCCGTCCTTCCCGTCCTTGTCCTCCCCGGCCAGGCGGACTCCGGAGGCGAAGCTCGCATTGACCGGCAGCACGGCCGTCACGTGCAGGCCGTCCTCGCCGGGCACGCGGCCGATCGCCACCTGGGCGACCGGCGCGGCCTGGCCCTGGATCTGGACCGCTTGCGCGACCTCGCACAGCCGCGTCGTCTTCTCCCCGTCCACGAGGCGCTGGCAGCGCAGCACCCAGTCGGCGAAGGTGGCGGTGGTCAGGCCCGGCTCCGCCGGCACGGAGGCGGGCGCCGCTTGGGCCGGGGCGGCGGCCTTGCCTTGCGCCGGCTGCGCGGCGGCCCCGCCGGAGATCGGGCCGGAGGACAATGCGAGGGCCAGCAGAACCATGCCGCGCGACGGCAGGGAGGACAGGAACGACATCGGGCAATGCTCCAAGGGCGCAGGGAGCCGCCCCGCGCTCGGCGAGGCGACGCGATCGACCGCGTGGGCGACTCGTCGGCCGACGCGGTGAAGGATGACGGGAGCCCGCCCCCGGAGCGGGGCAGGCTCACCGGCCGCTTCCTCCGTCGCGGAGGAGGCGCCAGGCCGCCGCACGCGGCGGCGGCCTCTCCGGGCCTAACTCCGCCGGATCCTCATCGGCCGGCGGAGGGGGAGCCGGTCTGGGGGGCCGCCGGGGTGATGTAGCAGGCGGCCTGGCTCAGGCAGGCGACGGGCGTGTCGAAGCGCGGATCGCTGAGCGGGCTTCCCTGGGAGCTGGTCAGGCCCGCCCCCTGGAAGACCGGCGGAGTGTAGGGCGTCAGGCTCTGATTGAGGGTCAGAACCTGGGTCACGGTGCTGGCGGTGACGGGCGAACCGACCGGCGGCGCGGACCCGGCCGCCGCGACCGCTTCCGTCACGGTCAGGGTGCCATTCAGGAAGGTGAGCGCGTAGTCGGGTGATGCGGCCAGCGTACCTTGGGTGATCGGATAGGAGCCGGGTGCGCTGTCCGGCGTCGCCGGGGTGGCGAGCTGGCCCGCCAGGCCATCGCCGCCCACCAGCCCGAGTCCCGACACCGCGTAGGTGAGGACGGGGTTGGGCTGGCCGGAGGCTCGGCTCTGGGCATCGGCGGCGACGGTCAGCGGCCGCGGCGCGACCGTGAGGATGCCCTCGACGAAGGTGATGCCATAGTTGCCGGAGGTGAGGCCGGCGGCCGTGATCGCGTAGCTGCCGGCATTCCGGGCGCCCTGGGCAGACCCGCCATAGGTCAGGCTGCCGCCGAGCACCGAGGCGTCCTCACCACCGACCAGGCCCGCGTACGACACGCCGTTCCCGCCCGAATAGGCCCGCCCGTCATAGGTCTTGGCGTCATTGCCGGCCGTCACCGTCAGCGGAGCCTTGGTCACCGTGAGGGTGCCGGGTGCGTAGGTGATGGCGTAGTTGCCGGAGGTCAGGCCGGCCGGCGTGATCGCGTAGCTGCCGGCGTTCCGCGCCCCCTGAGCCGACCCGCCATAGGTCAGGCTGCCGCCGAGCACGGAGGCATCCTCGCCACCGACCAGGCCCGCGTACGACACGCCGTTCCCGCCCGAGAAGGCCTGCCCGTCGTAGGTCTTGCTCAGGCCGTTGGCCGTCACCGTCAGCGGGGTCTTGGTCACCGTGAGGGTGCCGGGTGCGTAGGTGATGGCGTAGTTGCCGGAGGTCAGGCCGGCGGGCGTGATCGCGTAGCTGCCGGCGTTCCGCGCCCCCTGGGCAGACCCGCCATAGGTCAGGCTGCCGCCGAGCACCGAGGCCTCCTCACCACCGACCAGGCCCGCGTATGACACGCCGTTCCCGCCCGAGAAGGCCTGCCCGTCGTAGGTCTTGCTCAGGCCGTTGGCCGTCACCGTCAGCGGGGCCTTGGTCACGGTCAGGGTGCCGGGTGCGTAGGTGATGGCGTAGTTGCCGGAGGTCAGGCCGGCCGGCGTGATCGCGTAAGTGCCGGCATTCCGCGCCCCCTGGGCAGACCCGCCATAGGTCAGGCTGCCGCCGAGCACCGAGGCGTCCTCACCACCGATCAGGCCCGCGTACGATACGCCGTTCCCGCCCGAGTAGGCCCGCCCGTCGTAGGTCTTGGCGGCGTTGCCGGCCGTGACGAGGAGGGCAGCCTTGGTCACGGTCAGGGTGCCATCCGCGTAGCTGATGGCGTAGTTGCCGGAGGTGAGGCCGGCCGGCGTGATCGCGTAAGTGCCGGCATTCCGCGCCCCCTGAGCCGACCCGCCATAGGTCAGGCTGCCGCCGAGCAAGGAGGCATCCTCACCACCGACCAGGCCCGCGTACGACACGCCGTTCCCGCCCGAGTAGGCCCGCCCGTCATAGGTCTTGGCGGCATTGCCGGCCGTCACCGTCAGCGGAGCCTTGGTCACCGTGAGGGTGCCGGGTGCGTAGGTGATGGCGTAGTTGCCGGAGGTCAGGCCGGCCGGCGTGATCGCGTAGCTGCCGGCGTTCCGCGCCCCCTGGGCAGACCCGCCATAGGTCAGGCTGCCGCCGAGCACGGAGGCATCCTCGCCACCGACCAGGCCCGCGTACGACACGCCGTTCCCGCCCGAATAGACCCGCCCGTCGTAGGTCTTGGCGGCGTTGCCGGCCGTGACCGTCAACGGAGCGGGCAGGATCCTGCCGATCGCGGCCGACAGCGAGGTCTGCGCCAGGACGTAATTGCCCGCCGCCGAGCCCGCGAGCGCGATGCCGGACACGCTCACGGTCTTGCCCGTGCCGGCGTCCTTGGTGTCGTAAACACCGTTCGCCGGCCACACCAAGTTGACCTCGTCGGCCCCGACCACACCCCCCAGGGCATAATTGCCGGCGGCCAGGATCGCGGCGGTCGAGCCATCATAGGTCTTGCTCACGCTGCCCCGGAGGGAGGCCGTCAGCGTGGCCGGGTCGATCGTGCCGATCCCGCCGGACAGGGAGGTCCGCTCCAGGACGTAATTGCCCGCATCGGCGCCCGCGAGCGAGAGGCCGCTCGCGCGCACCAGCTTGTTCGTCCCGGCATTCCCGGTGTCGTAGGTGCCACCCGCGCCCGAGACCGTGACGGCATCGCCTGCGACGACGCCCGCGAGCGCGAAGTTCCCGGCGCCCAGCATCGCGAGCGCGCTGCCGTCGTAGGTCTTGCGCACCGCGCCGGTGAGCGCGACCGCCAGCGTCGCCCTGTCGATGGTGCCGAGGGCCGCCGAGATCTCGGTCGCGGAGCCCAGCGTGTAGTTGCCCGCATCCGCGCCCGACAGGGTCAGGCCCGACGCCGTCACCAGCTTGCCCGTCCCGGCCTTGGCATCCGCGTAGACCGCGCTGCCCGCGACCGAGACCGCGTCGCCGGGGACGAGGCCCGTGAGCGCGTAGTTCGCGGCGCTCAGCGTCGCGGCCGTGCTGCCGTCGTAGGTCTTGCGGGCCGCGCCGGTCAGCGAGACCGCCAGCGTCGCCCTGTCGATGGTGCCGATCGCCGCCGAGACCGTGGGCGCGGCGAGCGTGTAGTTGTCCGCGTCCGCCCCCGACAGGGTCAGGCCCGACACCGTCACGGACTTGCCCGTCCCGGCCTTCGCGTCCGCGTAGACCGCGCGGCCCGACGCCTGCACGACGTCCTGGCCCACCACGCCGCCGAGGCTCAGCTGGCCCGGCGCCACCGTCGCCGCGACCGTCCCGTCATAGACCTTGCGCACCGCGCCGCCGAGCGAGACCGCCAGCGTCGCCCTGTCGATGGTGCCGATCGCCGCCGAGGCCGTGGGCGCGGCGAGCGTGTAGTTGTCCGCGTCCGCCCCCGACAGGGTCAGGCCCGACACCGTCACGGACTTGCCCGTCCCGGCCTTGGCATCCGCGTAGGAGGCGCTCGCCCCCGCGACCTGGACATCGTCCTGGCCGAAGCGGCTGCTGCCGAGGTCGAAGCCGAGCCCCGTCAGGCCGGCGCTCGTGCGGCCGTCGTAGGTCTTGCGCGCCACGCCGGTCAGCGACACCGCCAGCGTCGCCTTGTCGATCGTGCCGACCGTACCCTGGACCTGGCTCGTGCTGCCCAGCGTGTAGTTGGCGGCATCCGCCCCCGACAGGGTCAGGCCCGAGACCGTCACGGACTTGCCCGTCCCGGCCTTGGCGTCCGCGTAGACCGCGCTCGCCCCCGCGACCTGGACGTCGTCCTGGCCGAGGCGGCTGCTGCCGAGGTCGAAGCCGAGCCCCGTCAGGCCGGCGCTCGCGCGGCCGTCGTAGGTCTTGCGCGCCACGCCGGTCAGCGACACCGTCAGCGTCGCCTTGTCGATGGTACCGATCGCCGCCGAAGCCGTGGGCGCGGCGAGCGTGTAGTTGTCCGCGTCCGCCCCCGACAGGGTCAGGCCCGACACCGTCACGGACTTGCCCGCGCCCGCCTTGGCATCCGCGTAGGAGGCGCTCGCCCCCGCGACCTGGACGTCGTCCTGGCCGATGCGGCCGCTGACGATGTTGAGGCCGAGCCCCGTCAGGCCGGCGCTCGTGCGGCCGTCGTAGGTCTTGCTGGCCGAGCCGGTCAGCGAGACCGCCAGCGTCGCCCTGTCGATCGTCCCGATCGCCGCCGAGGCCGTGGGCGCGGCGAGCGTGTAGTTGTCCGCGTCCACCCCCGACAGGGTCAGGCCCGACACCGTCACGGACTTGCCCG
This sequence comes from Methylobacterium sp. 4-46, assembly GCF_000019365.1. Classification (GTDB taxonomy): domain Bacteria; phylum Pseudomonadota; class Alphaproteobacteria; order Rhizobiales; family Beijerinckiaceae; genus Methylobacterium. Next base: position 6,349,905 of record NC_010511.1, read on the forward strand.
TCCCGGCTTTGGCGTCCGCGTAGACCGCGCTCGCCCCCGCGACCTGGACATCGTCCTGGCCGATGCGGCTGCTGCCGAGGTCGAAGCCGAGCCCCGTCAGGCCGGCGCTCGCGCTGCCATCGTAGGTCTTGCGCGCCACGCCGGTCAGAGAGACCGCCAGCGTCGCTTTGTCGATCGAGCCGATCGCCGCCGAGACCTGGTTCGTGGTGCCCAGCGTGTAATTGCCCGCCGCGGCCCCCGACAGGGTCAGGCCCGAGACCGTCACGGACTTGCCCGCGCCCGCCTTGGCATCCGCGTAGGAGGCGCTCGCCCCCGCGACCTGGACGTCGTCCTGGCCGATGCGGCCGCTGACGATGTTGAGGCCGAGCCCCGTCAGGCTGGCGCTCGCGCTCCCGTCATAGGTCTTGGTGACGCTGCCGGTCAGGGACACCGTCAGCGTCTTGGGGTCCACCGTGACCGAGCCGGGCGAAACGAACCGGGTGGTCCGCCCGCCCCAGGAGGTGCCGCTGCCCCCGGACAGACCGATCGCGTAGGTTCCCGCATTGCTCTGTGCGGTCACGCTCGAGGTCACGCTCGGGAGCGCGGACACGACGTTGCCGAAGACGCTCCCCGAGCCGTACACGGTCGGCGCGAGGGTCGGCGGCGTGTCGCCGTAGGTCATGCTGGCCGAGGCATCGAGCGCCACCACGCCCGAGGTGGCGTAGAGTTCGGCGGTGTGCGTCTTGCCGTCGCTCGACTGGGCCGCGGAGGCGTTCGGCCGCGCCCAGACGGTCGTGAAATCCCATCCGACCGCCGTGGCGGTGGCGGTGAACCCGCCGGCGGTGCCGGGGGTGTCGAGCATCTGCGCGGTGGTCAGGCCGGTGCCCATGCCCCCGGCGCTGGTCGCCTGGCCGGTGGCCTCCGTGTCCCAGTAGGAGGCGGTGACGGTGGCGCCGGATCGCAGGCTGCCGACCAGGCCGCCGACAGTGCTGGTGCCCGTCACGCTGCCGGTCGCGTAGGTCTGCCGGATGGCGCCGGCGTTGGTGCCGACCAGACCGCCGACGGGAGCGTCGGGAGTCGTGCCGCCCGTGACGCTCCCGGTCGCGTAGGCCTGCTGGATGGTGCCGGAGTTGATGCCGACCAGACCGCCGGCCGCGCTCCTGGCGGACACCCGACCGGTGGCGTAGGCCTGGATGATGATCCCGGCATTGCTGCCGACCAAGCCGCCGATCAAGTCGCTGCCGGACACGGCGCCGGTGGCGTAGACGGCGCGCAGCGCCCCCGACCCAGCGTTGGAACCGACCAGACCGCCCGCTCGGCCGTAGGTCGATGCGCGCGCAGTGATGTCGGCGAAGACCTTGGTGACGAAGCCCTTGTTGGTTCCGGCCAAGCCCCCGGCATCGCCGGCCGCGCTGACACCGCCGCCGGCCAGCCCGACGCTGCGGACCTCGCCCGTGGGACCGATGATCCCGAACAGGCCCGCCGAGCTGGTCGAGGGCGCGTTGATCGTCAGGCCGGCGATGCGGTGGTCGCGGCCGTCGAAGCGCCCGGTGAACGGGCCCATGCCATTGCCGAGCGGCACGAAGCCGCCGCTGCCCCAGATGTCGGAGGCGGTCGCGCCCGCCGTGGCGCCCGCGTCGAGATCGCCGGCCAGGGCGTAGGACCCGGCGAGATTCACGTTGACGAGCTGGAGCTGGTGCAGGTTGGTGACGGTCGCGATGCCGTCCGCCCCCGGCTGCGCCGCCTCCCAGCGCCCGATCGGCCGCAGGTCGCCGGCCTGGTACCAGTCGCGCGTGAAGTTCCAGCCGGCGTAGCTGCCCTGGTCGCGCGCCTGCGCGGTGGTCAGACCCCTCGCGCCGCTTCCTCCGGCGCTGATCGCCTGACCGGTGGTCTCCGTGTCCCAGAACGACGCGAGGACGGTGCCACCGCTGGACCCGACGAGGCCGCCGGAAAGGTTGTTGGCCGTCACGCGGCCGGTGGCATAGACTTGGGTGAGGGTCCTCCTGTTGCTTCCAGCGAAGCCGCCGACAGTGGTGTTGCCCGTCACGCTGCCGGCGGCGTAGGCCTGGGTGACGAGACCATTCCAGTTATTCCCGACGAAGCCGCCGACAGCGCTGCTGCCCGTCACGCTGCCGGCGGCGTAGGCCTGAGCGATGGTGCCGGAATTGCTCCCGACGAAGCCGCCGACGGTGCGGCCGCCCGTTACGCTGGCGGTGACGTAGGCCTGGGTGATGCGGCCGGAATTGGCCCCGACGAGGCCGCCGACAGTGTCGCCGCCCGTTACGCTGCCGCCGACGAGGCCGACATTGGAGACCGTCGCGCCGCTCTGCACAACACTGAACAGACCGACAGCCTCCATGGTCGGCCGGTTGATCGTGAGCCCGGCGATCACATGGCCGCGGCCGTCGAAGGTGCCGGCGAACCCGGTCGAGCCGCCCCAGATCGGCACGAAGCCGCCCCCGCCCCAGAGGTCGGCGGCGTTGGTGCCCGCGGTGGCGCGCGCGTCGAGGTCGGCGGCGAGCCGGTAGCGGCCGGCGGGATTCGTCGCCACCAGCTGCAGCTGGTGCAGGGTGGCGATCGGGATCGCCCCGTCCGCCCCCGGCTGCGCCGCCTCCCAGAGCCCGATCGGCCGCAGGTCCGCGGTCTGGTACCAATCCGTCGTGAAGTTCCAGCCCGCGTAGCTGCCCTGGTCGCGCGCCTGCGCGGTGGTCAGACCCGTCGCGCCGCTTCCTCCGATGCTGGTCGCCTGACCGGTGGTCTCCGTGTCCCAGAACGACGCGGTGATGGGGGCGCCACTGCCAGCCCCGACGAGGCCGCCGACCGCGCTGTCGCCCGTCACTCGGCCGCTGGCGTAGGCCTGAGTGATGCTACCGCCAGCGTACCCGACGAGGCCGCCGACATTCTTGCTGCCCGTCACGCTACCGGTGGCATAGGCCTGGGTGATGCCGCCGCCGGAGGTGTACCCGACGAGGCCGCCGACATAGCTGGCGCCCGTCACGCTGCCGGTCGCGAAAACCTGGGTGATGCTGCCGGAAGTGGTCCCGACGAGGCCGCCGACGAAAGTGTCGCCCGTCACGCTGCCACTGGCGTAGACCTGGGTGATGGTACCGGCCACATTTTTCCCGGCAAGGCCGCCGACATTGCTCCTGCCCGTCACGCTGCCGCCGTCGAGGCCGATCCCGCGCACGAGGCTGCCTGGGCCGGTCACGCCGAACAGGCTGACGTTGTCGAGGGTGGGCCGGTTGATCGTCAGCCCCCGGATCACGCCGCCGCGGCCGTCGAACAGGCCCGAGAACCGCGCCGACGGGGTCCCGATCGGCACGAAGCCGCCCGGACCCCAGATGTCGGCGGCGACCGCGCCCGCCGTGGCACTCGCGTCGAGATCGGCGGCCAGCGCGTAGGACCCGGCGAGGTTCGCGGCGACGAGCTGCAGCTGGTGCAGGTTGGTGATGAGGGCGGGGCCGTCCGCCCCCGGCTGCGCCGCCTCCCAGCGCCCGATCGGACGCAGGTCCGCGGCCTGGTACCAGTCGCTCGTGAAGTTCCAGCCCGCGTAGCCGCCCTGGTCGCGCGCCTGCGCGGTGGTCAGGCCGGTGCCTCCTCCGGCGCTGCTCGCCTGCAGGGTCGTGTTCGTGTCCCAATAGGAGGAGGTCACGCTGCCGGTGCCGGTCCCGACCAGGCCGCCGGCCTTGGACGGGTCCGCGAGCGCGACCACGAGCCCCGACGCGTAGGATTGGGCGATGCTGCCGCCGTTGCTGCCGACGAGCCCGCCGACATCGGCGCCGCCAGTGACCTCCCCGGTCGCGTAGGCCTGGCTGAGGGTGCCGGCGGTCACCGCGCCGACGAGCCCGCCGACCGAGGTGCCCGACCCGTAGACGCTCCCGGTCGCGGAGGCCTGGGCGATGCGGCCGGAACTGCTGCCCACCAGCCCGCCGACGCCGGTGCCGCCCGAGACGCGGCCGGTCGCGGAGGCCTGGAAGATCGTCCCGTCGCTGGACCCGGCGAGGGCGCCGACCTTGTCACGGCCGATGATGCGGCTGCCGGCGAGGCCGATCCGGGCGACGCGGCCGGCCGCGCTCACCGCGCCGAACAGGCCGACGAAGTCCGAGGTCGGCGTGTTGATGGTCAGGCCGGAGATCGCGCGCCCCCGGCCGTCGAAGCGACCGGAGAAGCCCGCGGCGCTGCCGCCGAGCGGCACGAAGCCGCCCGGGCCCCAGATGTCGGCGGCATCCGCGCCCGCCGTGGCGCCCGCGTCGAGATCGGCGGCCAGGGCGTAGGACCCGGCGAGGTTCGCGGCGACGAGCTGCAGCTGGTGCAGGGTGGTGATGAGGGCGGGGCCGTCCGCCCCCGGCTGCGCCGCCTCCCAGCGCCCGATCGGCCGCAGGTCACCGGCCTGGTACCAATCCGTCGTGAAGTTCCAGCCCGCGTAGCTCGCCGCCTGGCGCGCCGACGCGGTGGTCAGACCCGAAGCGCCGCTTCCTCCGGCGCTGGTCGCCTGACCGGTGCTCTCCGTGTCCCAGAAGGATGACGAGACGTTGCCCATGCTGAAGCCCAGCAGACCGCCCACGCCGACTCCGCCTGTCACGCGGCCGCTGGCGTAGGTCTGCTGGATGCTGCCGCCAGCGTTGCCCCCGACGAGGCCGCCGACAAAGCTGTCGCCCGTCACGCTGCCGCTGGCGTAGGCTTGGCTGATCGTCGCGGAATTGTACCCGACGAGGCCGCCAACCTTGCTCGTCCCCGACACGCTGCCCGTCGCGTAGGCTTGGCTGATCCAGCCGCGGCTGAACCCGACCAGGCCGCCGACTTGGCTGCCGGTCTGGCTGCCGGAGACGGACGCCGTGGAGTAGGCTTGGCTGATCGTCCCGGAGTTGGTGCCCACGAGGCTGCCGACTTGCGAGGAGCCCGAGACGCTGCCGCCGACCAGCCCGATCCGCGTGAGACCGCCCCCCGACGCGAGCTTGCCGATCAGGCCGACAGCATCCTGGCTCGGCCGGGCGATGGTCAGCCCGGTGACGACGTGGCCCGCGCCGTCGAGGCTGCCGCTGAACGGCGCGGTCTCATCGCCCACCGGCACGAAGCCGCCGGGGCCGAACACCTCGCTCGCGTCGGCCCCCGCCGCCGCCTTCATCGTCGCGCCGGCATCGATGTCGGCGGTGAGCCGGTAGCGGCCGGCGAGATTCGTCCCCATCAGCTGCAGCTGATGCAGGGTGGAGATCGGGATCACCCCGTCCGCGCCCGGCTGCGCCGCCTCCCAGCGCCCGATCGGCCGCAGGTCACCGGCCTGGTACCAATCCATCGTGAAGTTCCAGCCCGCGTAGCTCGCCGCCTGGCGCGCCGACGCGGGGGTCAGACCCGCCGCGCCGCTTCCTCCGGCGCTGGCCGCCTGACCGGTGGTCTCCGTGTCCCAGAACGACGCGAGGACGGTGCCATTGCTGGACCCGACGAGGCCGCCGACACCGCCCGTGCCCGTCACGCGGCCGCTCGCGTAGGTCTGCCGGATGGCGCCGGAGTTGAAGCCGACCAGGCCGCCGACATTGACGCCGCCCGTCACGCGGCCGGTCGCGGAGGCCTGGGTGATGCTGCCGCTATTGTACCCAACGAGGCCGCCGACATTGCGGGTGCCCGTCACGCTGACGGTCGCGTAGGCCTGGGTGATGCTGCCGGAATTGGTCCCGACGAGGCCGCCGACGGTGAGGCCGCCCGTCACGCTGCCGCCGACGAGGCCGATGCCGCGCACGAGGCTGCCCGCGCCGGTGGCGGTGAACAGGCCGACTACGTTGATGCTGGGCCGGTTGATCGTCAGCCCCCGGATCACGCCGCCGCGGCCGTCGAACAGGCCCGTGAACCGCGCCGACGGGGTCCCGATCGGCACGAAGCCGCCCGGGCCCCAGATGTCGGCGGCACCCGCGCCCGCCGTGGCACTCGCGTCGAGATCGGCGGCCAGGACGTAGGACCCGGCAAGGTTCGCGGCGACGAGCTGCAGCTGGTGCAGGTTGGTGATGAGGGCGGTGCCGTCCGCCCCCGGCTGCGCCGCCTCCCAGCGCCCGATCGGCCGCAGGTCACCGGCCTGGTACCAATCCGTCGTGAAGTTCCAGTCCGCGTAGCTCGCCGCCTGGCGCGCCGACGCGGTGGTCAGACCCGTCGCGCCGCTTCCTCCGGCGCTGGCCGCCTGACCGGTGGTCTCCGTGTCCCAGAACGACGCGAGGACGGTGCCATTGCTGGACCCGACGAGGCCGCCGACACCGTCCGTGCCCGTCACGTGGCCGCTGGCGTAGGTCTGGAGGATGCTGCCGGCGCTGGCCCCGACGAGGCCGCCGACAGTGCTGGTGCCCGTCACGCCGCCGGTCGCGTAGGCCTGGGTGATGCTGCCGCCATTGGTCCCAACGAGGCCGCCGACAGTGCGGGTGCCCGTCACGCCGCCGGTCGCGTAGGCCTGGGTGATGCTGCCGCCATTGGTCCCAACGAGGCCGCCGACAGTGCGGGTGCCCGTCACGCCGCCGGTCGCGGAGGCCTGGGTGATGCTGCCGCTATTGTACCCAACGAGGCCGCCGACAGTGCGGGTGCCCGTCACGCTGACGGTCGCGGAGGCCTGGGTGATGCGGCCGGAATTGGCTCCGACGAGGCCGCCGACCGTGCTCCCGCCCGTCACGCTGCCGCCATCGAGGCCGATGCCGCGCACGAGACTGCCTGCGCCGGTGACGCCGAACAGGCCGACGTTGTCGAGGGTGGGCCGGTTGATCGTGAGCCCGGCGATCGCATGGCCGCCGCCGTCGAAGGTGCCGGCGAACCCGGTCGAGGCGTCCCCGATCGGCACGAAGCCGCCCCCGCCCCAGAGGTCGGCGGCGTTGGTGCCCGCGGTGGCGCGCGCGTCGAGGTCGGCGGCGAGCCGGTAGCGGCCGGCGGGATTCGTCGCCACCAGCTGCAGCTGGTGCAGGGTGGCGATCGGGATCGCCCCGTCCGCGCCCGCCGGCGCCGCCTCCCAGCGCCCGATCGGCCGCAGGTCCGCGGTCTGGTACCAATCCGTCGTGAAGTTCCAGCCCGCGTAGCCGCCCTGGGCGCGCGCCTGCGCGGTGGTCAGGCCGGTGCCTCCTCCGGCGCTGCTCGCCTGCAGGGTCGTGTTCGTGTCCCAATAGGAGGAGGTCACGCTGCCGGTGCCGGTCCCGATCAGGCCGCCGATGTCGCTTGTGCCGCTCAGAGGGCCCGAGGCATAGCTTTCGCTGACCGTCCCGCCGTTATAAGCCACCAAGCCGCCGATCTGGTTCGAGCCCGTCACGCTGCCCGTCGCGTAGGCTTGGCTGATCGGCCCGGAATTGTAACCCACGAGGCCGCCGATCTGGGTCCAGCCCGACACGCTGCCCGTCGCGTAGGCTTGGCTGATCATCCCGGAATTGTAACCCACGAGGCCACCGGCCGCGCTGCGGGAGGCGGAGACGGACGCCGTGGAGTAGGCTTGGCTGATCGTCCCGGCGTTGGAACCCGCGAGGCCGCCGACATTGGAGGAGCCCGACACGCTGCCGCCGACCAGCCCGATCCGCGTGAGACCGCCGCCCGGCGCGAGCTGGCCGATCAGGCCGACGTAACTCTGGCTCGACCGGGCGATGGTCAGCCCGGTGATGACGTGGCCCGCGCCGTCGAGGCTGCCGCTGAACGGCGCGGTGTAATCGCCCACCGGCACGAAGCCGCCGGGGCCGAACACCCCGCTCGCGTCGGCCCCCGCCGCCGCCCTCATCGTCGCGCCGGCATCGATGTCGGCGGTGAGCCGGTAGCGGCCGGCGAGATTCGCCCCCATCAGTTGCAGCTGGTGCAGGGTGGCGATCGGGATCACCCCGTCCGCCCCCGGCTGCGCCGCCTCCCAGCGCCCGATCGGCCGCAGGTCACCGGCCTGGTACCAATCCGTCGTGAAGTTCCAGCCGGTGTAGCTCGACGTTTGGCGCGCCCCCACAGTGGTCAGGCCGGTGCCCATGCCCCCGGCGCTGGTTCCCTGGCCGGTGGTCTGCGTGGTCCAGTAGGAGGCGGTGACGGTGACGCCGGATTGCAGGCTGCCGACCAGGCCGCCGACGGTGTCCGTGCCCATCACGCGGCCGCTGGCGTAGGCCTGGCCGATGCTCCCGGAAGTGACGTTCCCGACGAGGCCGCCGACCGTGCTTGCGCCCGTCACGCTGCCGGTCGCGTAGGCCTGGGTGATGGTGCCGGAAGTGACGTTCCCGACGAGGCCGCCGACCGTGCTTGCGCCCGTCACGCTGCCGGTCGCGTAGGCTTGGCTGATGCTGCCGGCATTGTTGCCGACGAGGCCGCCGAGTGTGTTGGCGCCCGTCACGCTGCCGGTGGCGTAGGCCTGGGTGATGCTGCCCGAATTCGCCCCGACCAGACCGCCGAGAGCGCTGCCGCCCGTCACGCTGACGCTGGCAGAGGCTTGGCTGATGCTGCCGTAATTGGTCCCGACCAGCCCGCCGACATTGCCGATGCCGGTCATGCTGCCGCCGACGAGCCCGACGTTGCGGACCGCCGCGCTCCCATCCACGACACCGAACAGACCGATATTGGACGTGCCCCCGCGGTTGATCAGGAGGCCGGTGATCACGTGACCCTGGCCGTCGAACAGGCCCTTGAACCGACGGGTGTCGCTCCCAAGCGGCGCGAACCCGCTCCCGTTGTTCCAGCCCGCCGTCTCGCTCGCATCGATGTCCCGGCCGAGCGCGTAGCCGCCCGACAGGTTCTTGCTGATGTCCTGCAGGTTCTGCGCCGTATTCACCAGCATCCAGGCGCTCAGAACCGTCCCCGTCCCGACATTCGGCCCGTAATTCGTCGGCGTCGCATAATCGGCCGGGTTGTAGTACAGCGCCACGCCGCCCGACGCCGTCGCCTGCACGCCGGACCCGAAGGTCACCGTGCCGGTGCCGCTGCCGGCCGCATCCGCCCGCAGCACGATCTGCGCGCCCGTCCCCCCGGTGAGGTTCGCGTTGACCGCCACGTGGCGCGCCGCCGCCAGCGTCAGCGTCGTGCCGCCGCTCCACGTCACCGGGTCGGCCACCGTGATGTCGCCCGCCTGGCTCCCGCCCGTCCCGGTCGTCACCGTCACGTTCGCGCTGCCCAGCGCGGTCTGCAGCGTGCCCACGCTCAGCACGCTGTCGTTCGCCGCCGCGGCGAAGCCCGACAGGCCCGAATCGGCGGCGCCCGAGATCGTCAGGTCGTAGGGGTCGAGCAGCAGCGTCCCCGCCGCACCCGCCGGCGCCGTCAGGTCGGTGCGGCCCCGATAGGCCAGCACCCCCTTCGACGACACCTCCGCCGCGCCGCCATCCCCGCCCAGGCGGCCGCCCGTCGCCACGATCGTCCCGGAAAAGTCGGTCCGCCCGTCCGACCACAGCACCACGTCGCCGCCCGCGCCGCGCGCCGTCGCCTCCGCCCGGATCTCGCTGCCCGCATCCACGCTCAGCGTCGTGGCGTGCGCCAGCCCGCCCTGGCCCTGGCGCCCGCCCCCGAGCCGCACCCGCCCGCCCCCGGCCGCCCCCGACACGTCGATCCGCGCCAGGCTCAGCGCCATGGCGGGCGCCGTCGCCACCACGCTCCCGCCCGCACCCGACCGGCCCGCCGCCGCGAGGACGCCGCTCAGCGCCAGGCTCTCGCCCGCCCGGATCCCGACCCGGCCGCCCCGCGCCCCCGAGGCCTCGATCCGGCCCGCCACCGAAACCTCCCGGCCGCGGATCCGCACCCGGCCCCCTTGCGGGCCGCCCGAGGCGTCGAGCCGCGCCGCCGCCCCGACCTCGACCTGCCCGTCCCCGCCCGAGAGCAGGATGGTGCCGCCCCGGGTCGTGAAGCTGCGCGCCTCCACCACGCCGGACAGGTTCACGGCCTGCCGCGCCATCTCCCGCGCCGCCGCCGCCCGCAGGGTCACGGTGCCGCCCTCGGCCGAGATCACCCCCGAATGGGCCACCAGCGCGCCCGCGCCCGCCCGCCGCGTCGGCACCGCCACCTGCAGGAACCCGTCCCCGGCGAGGTCCAAAGTCGCCTCCTCGCCCGAGCCCAGCCCGACCTTGCCGGCCGGCACCGTGATCACGCCGGAATTCGCCACCTCCCCGCCGATCAGCGCCGCGTAGCCGCCGCGGGCGATGGTCAGCGTCCCCGCTTGGGTCACCGGCGCCGAGGCGCCCGAGCCCCGGAACGACCGCCGCCCGGCCAGGAAGTCGCCGTCCGTGATGCCCAGCGAGGAGGCCACGAAGGCCCCCGCCTCGACCCGGCCGGTCGGGGTGATCGCGATGCCGTTCGGGTTGACGAGGTAGACCTGCCCGTTGGCGGTGAGCTGCCCGGCGATGGTCGAGGGCGTCGTCCCCGTCACCCGGTTGAGGATCGCCGCCTGCGCGTCCGGCTGCCGGAACTCGACCCGGCCGCCCTGGCCGATCGAGAAACCCTGCCAGTTCACGATGGCGTTCGGGCTGGCCTGGGTGACGGTGAGGGCGCCGTTCCGCGGCGCGCCGATGCTGACGCTGCCGGCGACGACCTGCCCGCCGCTCGGCAGGGTCTGGGCCGGGGCCGTCCGGGTCAGGGCCGTGGTGGCCAGCAGCGCGGCGAGGAGGCGGGGGGCGAGGGAGCGCACGGGCATCGGCGGGCTCGTTCGATCAGAATTGCAGGGTGACGCTGAAGGTGACGCGGTCCTCGGCGGGCAGCCGGTCGGAGCGCGCGGAGCGGCCGTATTCGAGGCTGGCGCTCAGGTTGGTGAAGCTCGCCTGCGGCGAGGCCGCGAGCCGGAGCCCCAGCCCGTAGGAGGCGCCCCGCACCATCGGCCGCTCCAGGGAGGTCGGGCGCTGCTGGCGCACCAGCCCGAAGGCCCCGAAGCCGTAGGGCGTCGCGACCAGCCCCGCCGCGGCGCTCTCCGCCTCCTGGAAGCCCGTGCCGAGCTGGGCCGGCAGCGAGGGCAGGCGGAACGGCATCGGGACCGAGGCCACGAAGGGGAATTGCACCTCCCCGCGCAGCACGTAGCCCTCGTCGCCCTGGAACAGGCCGGAATCGAACGAGGACAGGCCCGACAGGCTGGCGATGCCGAATTGCTCGGCCCGCGGCAGGGCCTGGTTGAACGAGGTCTGGGCCCGGGCCCTGAGGTCGAGGGCGAGGTGCTCGGCCAGGGGCTGCGCGAGGCCGAGGCTCGCCTCCAGCTTCTGGAAGTCCGGCCGCGCGCCCTGGCGCGAGAGCGGCACCACGCCCGGCCCGGGCAGGGGCGCCGCCCGGGCGCCGAGCCCGTCGAGGCCGAAGGAGCCGGTCAGGCGCGCCGTCAGGACGCCGTCCGTGGGCAGGACCCAGAGCGCGTCGCCGCTCGCCCGGGCGACCCGCAGCCGGTCGAGGCTGAACGGGGCCTCGATCGGCCGGATGACCGTGAGGCGCTCCTCCTGCGCGTCGAAGCTCGCCTCGGCGGCGAGGGTGAGGTCGCGCGCGCGGATCAGCGGGTAGCGCAGCCGCGCGGAGTAGCGCGAGAAGTCCGAGGTGAAGGCCGGGTTGCCGGGGCGCGGCTTGGCGGTGGTGCGCGCATCCGTGGCCTCCAGGTTGAGGGTGAGGCCGTCGCCGCCGAGGGGCAGGATCAGGCCGGCGGCCAGCGACCGGTTGAGCGGCCGCGGCGAGAACAGGCTGGCCTGGCCGGCCGGGATCGCGGCGCCGCCGGCGCGCAGGTAGAGCTGCTCGCCGTGGCCGGTGGGCGAGTTCATCTCCAGGCCGAGGCTCGCCGGGTTCCGCCCGAGCGCGTCCGAGAGGGTGTTGTCGACGCCGACCATCCCGGTGACGGGCTTGTAGCGCGCCTCGACCACCAGGATGCTGGAGCCCGGGGCGGTGCCGGGGGCGAGGGTGGAGCGCAGCACCGTGCCGGGGGTGTCGCCGGCCAGCATCAGCCCGCGCTCGATCTCGGCGAGGCGCAGGCCGCGGCGCCCGGCCAGGGGGGCGAGGAGGGCGGCGACGCGGTCGCGGATCTCGGGCGGGAGGGCGGCGGTGTCGATCCGCTCCAGGGTGCCGTCGATCACGACGAGCCGCAGCGCGCCGCCGTCGCGGAGCGCCTGGGCGGGCAGCACCACCCGCACCAGGGCGTATCCCTCGGCGGCGTAGGCCTGTTCGAGGTCGCGGGCGGCCGCGAAGATCTGCGCCAGGGTGACGGGGCCGGCGGCGAGCCGGTCGGCGAGGGCGCGGGTGGCGCCCTCCAGGGCCGGCAGGGTGCCCTCGGCCGCGACGGCGCCGAGGCGGACCGAGACGCGCTCGGCGCCCGGCGGCGCCTCGGGCCCGGCCCCTTCCGGGATGACGAGGCCCGCCCCGCGGGCCTGGGGGGCGGGGCGGAAGGACGGCGGCGTGATCTGCGAGGCGGTCTGGGCGCGGGCCGGGACGAGGCCCGCCGCCGCGGCCGCGAGCGCCCCGATCGCCATCGCCGGCCACGGCCCGGCCCGACCGGCGACCGCTGCCCGCCCGCGCGCCGTCGAATCCTGCATCATGATGCCCACCCCGAGTAGATTGTCCGGCCGACCAGCGTTTCCGATCGGTGCACCGCCTTGGATTATCTCGCGATCGGCCCGATCAGACCGGAGCAAGCGGGGAAATATTCCTGTCATTATCGTAATTCTTGACCGAATATCCGGACCGAGAGGCACTCGCCTGCGATGCGAGCCGCGTCGAAAGCAGGGTTCTCATAGCTTCTTACTCTACGCAAGATTCCTTAACGTCAAGCGCGGCCGGAGCCCGGCGGGATCGCCGCAAAGGCGCCGGGTGCGGCTTCGCGAACACACCCCGCGCGGTTGCGAGGACCCGGCGGCGCCCGCGGGGCGATCCGCGGCGGCGCCCGGCGGGACCGGCTCGGCCGGGCCGCGCGCGGGCCGGGCGGGATCGTCCGGCTTCGGTCGTGCGGGAGCGGTGCGCCGCGCTCGGGCGTTCTCTCGGCCTCGGGGGGCTTGGTTCCGATCTGCGCGGGATGGGTGCCGGACGGAGTCCCGGTGGGCGGTCCGGCCCGACCTTCGGCTCGGCGAGACCTCCGGCCAAGGCTCTCCCCTGTCCCGCACGACCGGACCGGAGGGGAGGGGGGCCGGGACTCGGCGCAGGCGGCCGCGAAGCGTCCGTGTGCCCGCACCGCTACGGATCAATCGACAATCTTACCGTTCAAGTCTTGTGCCGATCACAATTTCAGAAGATCACCGCACGTCACGCGCGGCATCCCCATCCGTCCCGCCTCGCGGTCGGTTCCTGGAAGCAGATCCGAGCCGGACAGGTCCTCGCCATTCGGTCGAGCGGAGTGGTCGTGCCGGAGACCGAAAGATCTCCGACCCGTCAGGAGAGATGCTCCGGCCGCAGGCGGCCGTCGTGGAGCGCGCTCGCGACCAGGATCCCGGCGGCGCCCGCCGCGCGCAGACCCGCCAGATCCTCCGGGCCGCGCAGACCCCCGGCGGCGTAGAGCCGGGCCGCGGGCGCCCGCGCCCGCACCGCCGCGATCCCGGCGAGGTCCGGCCCCGCCCCGCTCCCGACCCGCCCGAGCGCCATCACGATGATCTCGGACGGCCACAGGGACGGATCCTCGTGCAGGGCGGCCGGGCCGAGCGGCGCGCCGTCCCGACTGTCGAGGGACAGGATCGCCGCGTCGCCGAGGCGGCGCACGAGGTCCGGATCGCCCTGGCTCTCGCTGCCGAGCACCGGCCGGCCGAGCCCCGCCTCCAGGAAGGCGGCGACCGCCGCCTCGCCGGCGAAGCCGGCATCGACCCACAATTCCACCCCGGGCGCGGCCGCCGCGACGGCGCGCAGCGCCGCGCGGTCGGGCGGCGCGCCCTCCATGATCGCGTCGAGATCCGCCACGTAGAGCCGGCGCGCCGGCCAGGCGGCGAGGAGCCCGGCCGCCACCGCGCCCGGATCCGCGCTCGCGCTCAGCGGCGTGCGGATCGGCGCATAGGCGTGGCGCTCGCCGGCCCGCGCCCGCACCACCTGCCCGCGCCGCAGGTCGAGGACCGGGATGATCGCGACCGGCTCCCGGCCCGCGATCGGGCTTGCGCCCGCGCCCCCGCTCATGCCACCCCGGCCCCGGTTCCCACCCGCCGCGAGACCTGCCCGTGTCCCTGCCGCATGATTCCGCCTCCGCCGCCCGCATCATCGGCTGGGACCTCGGCGGGGTGCATGTCAAGGCGGCGCTGGTGGAGGAGGGCGCCGTGCGGGCGGTGGTCCAGGCGCCGTGCCCGCTCTGGCGCGGGCTCTCCGCCCTCGACGCGGCGCTCGCCGGCCTGCCGGACTGGGCGCGGGGCCCCGCGCACCACGCCGTCACCATGACGGGCGAACTCACCGACTGCTTCGCCGACCGGGCCGACGGGGTGGCGCAGCTCGCCGCCTGGGCGGACCGGTCGCTCTCCGGCCCGGTCGCGATCTATGCCGGGCGGTCGGGCTTCGTCGCGCCCGAGGCGGCGGCCCCGGCCGCGGCGGAGATCGCCAGCGCCAATTGGTACGCCACCGCCGCCCTGGTCGGCCGCCTCGTCCCGGAGGCGCTGCTCGTCGATATCGGCTCGACCACGGCCGACCTGATCCCGGTCGCGGCCGGGCAGCCCGCCGCGCGCGGCTACAGCGACGCGGAGCGGCTGGAGACCGGCGAGCTGGTCTATACCGGCGTCGTGCGCACGCCGCTCCTCGCCCTGAGCCCCTGGGCGCCCTTCCGCGGCCGCCGCACCGCCCTGATGGCCGAGACCTTCGCGGCGACCGGCGACGTGCACCGGCTGCTCGGCGACCTGCCCGCCGAGGAGGACCAGCAGGACACGATGGACCTCAAGGGCAAGTCGCGGCCCGAGACCGAGACGCGGCTCGCCCGCATGATCGGGCGCGACCGCCACGAGGGCAGCCCCGCCGATTGGAGCCGCCTCGCCGGCCACTTCGCGGAGGCGCAGCTGCGCCTCCTGCACGACGCGGCCGCCGTGATCCTCTCGCGCGGCGACCTGCCGGCGCGGGCGCCGGTGATCGCCTGCGGGGCGGGCCGCTTCGTCGCGACGCGCCTCGCCGCCCGGCTCGGGCGCCCGGTTCGGGACCTCGCCGACCTGATCGCCCCGCACCTCGCGGCGGGCGCCGAGGCCTGGGCCTCGACCTGCGGGCCGGCGGTCGCGGTGGCGTGGCTGGCGCGGCCGGCCGGCTGAGCGGGGCCGCCCGTCATCCCCTGCCCGGCCGTGATCGTCCGGACAGCGGATGACAAGCCCGCGCGGCGCGTGAGCGAAACCGAAATCCGCATTGCGAAGCAATCCATCGGATTTCGTATGGCAAGCCCGCGCGGCGCGTGAGCGAAGCCGAGTTTCGCATGGCGACGCAAGCCGTCGGATCAGGCGGTCCGGCGGCCCTCGGCCCAGCACTGCGCGGCGAAGAGGTCGGCCGCCATCGGCTGCCCGAACAGGTAGCCCTGGCCCTCCTGGCAGCCCTCCGCGGTCACGCAGCGCAGCATCGCGGGGGTCTCGATCCCCTCGGCCGTGACCTCCAGGCCGAAGCTGCGCCCGAGCGCCACCACCGAGCGCACGATCGCCAGGTCCTGGGCGGAATCCGGGATGCCGCGGACGAAGGAGCGGTCGATCTTCAGGCGGGTGAGGGGAAAGCGCTTCAGGAGGCTCAGGGACGCGTAGCCGGTGCCGTAATCGTCGAAGGCGAGGCCCACGCCCATGTCCCGCAGCGCCCGGAGCGGCGGGATCAGCGCGTCGTCGTGCTGGAGGATGATGGTCTCGGTGATCTCCAGTTCCAGGGCCGAGGCCGGGAGCGCCGCCTCGGCGAGGGCCGCGCGCACCTCCTCGACGAGGTCCCGGGACAGGAACTGCCGGCTGAACAGGTTGACCGCGACGCGCAGTTCCCCGAGGCCGCGGCGGCGCCAGCCGGCGGCCTCGGCGCAGGCGGTGCGCAGCACGAAGCGCCCGACATCCTCCGCGGCGCGGCTGCTCTCCAGCGGGGCCAGGAAATCCGCCGGGGCGAGGAGGCCGCGCTCCGGATGCCGCCAGCGGATCAGCGCCTCCGCCCCCGCGATGGTGCGGTCGCGCAGGCGCAGCTGGGGCTGGTAGAACAGGACGAACTCCCCCTCGGCGAGGGCGCGGGGCATCTCCTGCTGGCACGCCGTCCAGGCGAGGAGGCTGCGCCGCATCTCGGGCCGGAAAACCCGCCGGCAATGCTGCCCCGCCCGCTTCGCCTCGTGCAGCGCCATGTCGGCGCGGGCCAGGAGGTCGTCCGCCCCGCGCTGGCCGTGCGGCGCGACCGCCACGCCGATGCTGGCGTCGAGGTGGAAGATCTGCTCGGCCACCCGGAAGGGCTCCGCGAGGCCGCCGAGGATCCTGTCGGCGGTCCGCTCCCCCTCGGCGGGCTCCGCCAGATCGGGGAGCAGGACCGCGAACTCGTCCGCGCCGATGCGCGCCACCAGCCCCGACCCGCCCACGTCCCCCTGCAGGCGCTGGCCGACGAGGCGCAGGAGGACGTCCCCGACGGCGTGGCCGAAGCTGTCGTTGACCCGCTTGAAGCCGTCGACGTCGATCAGCAGCAGCCCGGCGAGGCCCCCCGCCGGCCGGGCGTCGAGGGTCGCGAGGTCGCGCGTCAGGGCGCGGCGATTGTACAATCCGGTCAGCCCGTCCGTCTCCGCCTGCCGGCGCAGCGTCTGCATCAGGTTCGCGCGCTCCTGCAGCCGCTTCTGCAGAACCAGGAGGGCGTCGAACAGGAGGGCGATCTCGCGGACGCGCATGGGCGCCCGGACGGGGGCGGGATCGACGCCTCCCGCCAGGGCGACGATCGCCTCCCGCGCGTCGAGGAGCGGCCGCAGGATCGAGGCGCGCAGGGAGCCGAGGAGGCCGCCGATCAGGGCGAGGGCGGCGAGCGTCACGAGGCCGGCCGCGGCGAGCGCGTCGCGCGCCCCGTCGCGCTCCCGGGCGGAGGCCGCATTCATCCGGGCGAGAAAGGCCGTGCGCAAGTCCTCGAGCGGCTTCAGGGTCGGGACGTAGCGGGCGGTCAGCGTCTGCGCATCGAGCGAGTAGCGCCCCGAAGGTCCGCGCCCCTCGGCGATCACCGCCTCGACCGTGCCGAGCCCCTCGCCCAGGAAGCGGCTCTCGACCTCCCGCATCAGCGGATCGAGGGCGGCGGGGATCTGGCCCTGCAGGAGCTGCCAGATCTCGCGCAGGCGCCCGCGGGTCTCGACGGCTTCGGCGAGGTGGACCTCGCCGAGCGGCGCGCGCACGGCCAGCGCCGGGACGATGAAGGAGGCGATGCGCCCGCCATGCTCCCTCAGGTCGCTCACCGCCCGTGCCACCATGGCTTGGCCGGCGAGCGCCGGGTCGAGCTCGCGCAGCGTCCGGACCTCCCAGGTCACGACGTCCTGGAACTGGTCGACGACCGCGATCATCGCCCCGACGGCCGCGCGGATCTGGTCCGCGCCGCGGGCGGCGGCCGGCATCCGGGCGATCTCGTCGACCTCCCGGCGCGCCGCGCGCAGCCTCGCCTGCGCGGCGTCGATGAGGTCGGCCGGGAGGCGCCGGGCCGGGCCGGTGAGCCCGTCGGGATCGTCCGGGCCGTGGAGCTGCGCGAGCGCCCGGTCGGTGGCCTCGCGGAACTCCCGCAGCCGCGTCAGGGCCGCCGCGTTGCCGGCGGGATCCTGGGACATGGCGACGTTGGCCGGCCCGCGCTCGGCCGAGATGCGGTTGGCGGCCTCGAGCACGCGCGCGAACTGCGCGATCTCGGCGAGGTTGTGCCGGGACCGGAGGAAGGCCGTCACGGCCGGGGCGACCAGCGTCGCGCTCAGGGCCGCGAGGCCCGCGCCGATGAGGAGGATCGCGATCCAGAGGCGGCGGCTGAGGCTGGTGGCGCCGTCTGTCGTCCTGGCCTGCACACACACCTCCCGCGTACCGGCCGGAGCCGACGTCCCCGACACCTGCCCCAGCTGGCCCGACGCCGGATCCCGGCGCGCCATCTCTCCAGATGCGGCCGGACTCGTTGCGGAAAGATTATCTATTCCGTCCCCCTAGGTCACGTCAGCCGTAAAAATCAGGCAGTGCGGCGGATTGACCGAGAGGAACAGCGCTCGTTGAGCGGGCAAGTTGATCCTGCGGCCGTCATGCTGCAATGCAGCGCCGCACGAGGGCGACGACCAGCGGGTGCCCCTGGGAGTCCTGCCGCAGGGGCGTGCCCGCCAGCAGCCGGCCGGCCCGGGCCAGCCGCTGATCCGCCCTGGCCCGGCAGGCCTCGGCGGCCTCCCGCAGGGTCCGGGCTTCCTCGAGGTCCCTGTTCGCCTTGCGCAGGAGCCACATCGCCCGCAGGGTCCGGATGAAGCGCATCGCCCGATCTCCGTCGTGAGGCGGGCATCCTTCCCGAGCCGCGCTCCGGCGGCGGTGCGTCGCCGCACCCCGTCACGGGGCCGGGCGCGCCGCCCCGAGCACGGCGCGCAGCTTGGCGGCGAGCTGCGCCACCGTGAAGGGCTTGGTGATCAGCTGCGTGCCGGGATCGAGCATGCCGTTGTGCACGATGGCGTTGCGGGTATAGCCGGTCATGAACACGACCTTGAGGTCGGGGCGGCGGCGCAGGGCCTCGTCGGCGAGCCTGCGGCCGTTGACCTCCGGCATCACGACGTCGGTGAGGAGGAGCCCCACCTCCGGGTGGAGCGCCAGCAGGTTGAGGGCGGCGGCGGCCCCGTCCGCGGCCAGCACCCGGTAGCCGAGATCCGCGAGCGCCTCGACGGTGAACTGGCGCACCGCCGCCTCGTCCTCGACGACCAGCACGGTCGTGTCCTCCTGCGCGAGGGCCAGGGCGTCGGGGACGGGGGGGAGGGGGGCGCTCCTCGGGCCCCGCGTGGCGGGGCAGGTAGATCTTGACCGTCGTGCCCTGGCCGAGCTCCGAATAGACCGCGACGTGCCCGCCCGACTGGCGCACGAAGCCGTAGACCTGGGACAGGCCGAGGCCCGTCCCGCGGCCCTGCTCCTTGGTGGTGAAGAAGGGCTCGAAGGCCCGCGCCAGCACCTCCCGGGGCATGCCGCTGCCGTTGTCGGTCACCGCGACGAGGACGTACTGCCCGGCCGCGACCTCCGTCCGGGCCGCCGCGTAGGCGTCGTCCAGGTCGGCGTTGGCGGTCTCGATGGTCAGGCGCCCGCCGGTCTCCGGCAGGGCGTCGCGGGCATTCACCGCGAGGTTGAGGAGCGCGTTCTCGAGCTGGTTGGGATCCGCGAAGGTCCGCCAGAGCCCGCCGGCCAGCACCGTCTCGAGCCGCACCGTCTCGCCGAGGGTCTGGCGCAGGAGCTCGGCCATGCCCGAGACGAGGGCGTTGGCGTCGACGGGCCTGGGGTCGAGGGGCTGGCGGCGCGCGAAGGCGAGGAGGCGCTGCGTCAGCGCCGCGGCGCGCTGGGCCCCGCCCACCGCGTTCTCCAGGAGGCGCAGCTGGCGGGCATCGGTCTCGCCCATGCGCCGCTGCAGCAATTCGAGGGAGCCCAGCACGACGGTGAGGAGGTTGTTGAAGTCGTGCGCGAGCCCGCCCGTGAGGCGCCCGACCGCCTCCATCTTCTGCGACTGGCGCAGCTGCTCCTCGCTCGCCTCCCGGCGCAGGATCTCGGCGCGCAGCTGCGCCAGGGCCTCGCCCTCGCGCCGGGTCCGCCGCAGGGCCACGAGCGTCAGCGCCACCAGCCCGGCCGTCGCCGGGATGCCGAAGACGAGGTGGCTCGCCATCGTGTCGCGCCACTCCGCCAGGATGCGCGCGCGGTCGATCCCGGCGGTGACGTAGACCGGGTAGGTCGGGAGCCGCCGGTAGCCGTAGAGCCGCTCCTGCCCGTCCACCGCCGAGCGGGTCACGTAGAAGCCCTGTCCGGGCGCCCGGGACAGGGCCGCGAGGAAGCCGCTGTCGGGCGGCACGCGCGCGACGCGCCCCGGCTGCTCGGGCACCCGCGCCAGGATCGCCCCGTCCTCCCGCAGCAGCGAGACGGTGTCGAGGCCGCTCTCGCGCACCTGCGCGTAGAAGTCCCGGAAATAGGCCGGGTCGATCGCCACCGCGACGATGCCCCGGAAGCCCTGGCCGCGCCGGGCGGTGCTCACCTGGAAGACCGCGGCCCCGTCCACCCCGGTCATCACCTCGCCGACGTAGTCCCGGCCCGGCGGCAGGCCCCCGTCCCGGTGCAGGCGGAAGAAGGGGCGCTCCAGGAATTCCGGCTCGCGCCCCTCGGGCGGTGCGCCGGCGCTGACCAGGGGCCTCGCCCGCGCGTCGAGGACCCAGATGTCGCTCACCTGCGCCAGCGTGTCGCTGAGCTCCCGGAGCTGGCGGGAGAGGTCGGGGCCGCGGGCCCGGATCGCCTCGTCCGGCAGGCCGTCCAGGATCTGGTTGGCCTGCCGGGTCACGAGGTCCGCCGTCTCGAACACCTTGACCGCGTGCTCGCGCACGAGGTCCAGGGTCTGGGCGAGGCGCAGCCGCGCGTCCCGCCAATGGCTCTGGTAGGAGAGCCAAGCGCCCGTGGCGAGCACCAGCGCCGGCAGCAGCACGGCGGCCACCACGACGATCCGGAGCGACCGCTCGGCCCCCGTGGGAGGCGGGCGAGGCGCGCCGGCGCCGTCGGCGCGGGTGGGCGGCACGGGAGCTGTCACGGGGGCGCGGCCGGGGAGCTTGGGTGTTTAGTCCTATTCGGTTACCAGACGGGCCGGCCGGTCGCCAGCGCCGGCGCGGCGCGCGCGCCGGGG
This sequence comes from Methylobacterium sp. 4-46, assembly GCF_000019365.1. GTDB lineage: Bacteria > Pseudomonadota > Alphaproteobacteria > Rhizobiales > Beijerinckiaceae > Methylobacterium. The sequence goes on from NC_010511.1 coordinate 6,370,524, forward strand.
CGGGAAGGGTGGAATGAACGAAGGGTTGCGCCGATCGCGCGGGCGCGGGCGGGGTCCCGCGCCGTGACGGACCGCCCCGTCCTGACCGCCGCCCTGATCGCCCGGGCGCATCCCGATCCGGTGCCCGACGACGCCGCGGCGATGCCGCTCCTGTCCGAGGCCGAGACCGAGGCGCTGCTCGCCGCCGCCCTCGCCGCCAAGCCCGGCCCGCCGGACGAGATCTGGCTCTTCGCCTACGGAGCCCTGATGTGGCGGCCCGAATTCCCGTTCGCGGAGCGGCGCGCGGCCGGCCTGCCCGGGTGGCACCGGCGGTTCTGCCTCTGGCAATGGCGCTTCCGCGGCACGCGCGACAATCCCGGGGTGATGCTCGCCCTCGACCGCGGCGGGCGCTGCCGCGGCCTCGCCTACCGGCTCGCCGGGCCGGACCCGCTCGCGGCTTTGCGCCCGGTCTGGCACCGGGAGATGCGCGGGCGCGGCTACGCGGCGCGCTGGCTGGCGGCCCGGACCGAGGCCGGGACCGTCCCGGCGCTCGCCTTCGTGGCGAACCGCGCGGGCGAGCGCTACGCCGGCCGCCTCGGCGAGGAGGCGATCGCCGCGCGCATCGCGGCGGCCTGCGGCCATCTCGGGCCGAACGCGGAGTACCTCCTCAACACCGCCGCCTCCTGCGCGGCGCTCGGCCTGCGCGATCGCCACCTGGAGCGCCTCCAGGCCCTCGTCGCCGCCCGCCTGGAGGCGGCGGCGCGCGCCCGAGCCGGTGCGGCGGACATGGCCGCCGGCGCTGCGAGGCGGCCCCCGGCGAGGCGGCCCCCGGCGACGCGCCCCCCGGCGAGTCCGGAGCCTGAACCCGAGGCCTGAGCGGAGGACGCCTCGGCCCGCCCACGCCTGCTGCCCGGGGCCCGGGCGGAATCCGGGTTCGTGCGCCTCCCGGACCGGTGCCGAAGGCCCGGAACCCGGCACCCGTCCCGGGCATTTCCGAGGGGTGAGGCGGTCCCTGTCCCCAGCGGGCCGCACCGCAGTGAAAAACGCCGCCGAACCACCGCTGCGCGCTTGACGCCGGCCGCCTCCGAGCGCAATTGGGGGCGTCCGCGCGTCCTCGCCTCGGCCGTTCGCGCGGCTCCACCGGAACCACGAACTCCATGTCCAGCGACAGTAGTCGAAGGACCACGCCGCCTGCGCTTGGTGCGTGAGCCGCGCCTGATCGTGTGATCGGGCTCGCCCGCGACCAGTCGAGAGGCGGCTGGTCGCATGAGGTGAGCCATGACCCTGTTTTCCGGAACCGCCCGCGCGGCCGCGGTGGCCGATCGCCGTGATCAGAGCATCGCCGTCGCGCTGATCCTTCTCCTCGCCCTCGTCTTCGCACCGGCCATCGGCCTCCACGTGGCCGTGAGCACCTTCGGCGTCGGCGCGCCCGCGCCCACGCCCGAGGGAGTCGCGGCGGCCCCGGCAGAGGCCAAGCCGTCCCGCGGCTGAGCCGTGCCGCGGCTGAGCCGTGCCGCGGCTGAGCCGGCGCGGCCGAGCCGGCTCGCAACCGGCTTCCGGCTGTGCTTGGATCGGCCCCGGCGGGCGCCCGCAGGCGCCCGCGCCGGATCGGCCGACTCGAGAACGGCGCCTCATGAACGACGACCTGCGCGAATCCCGCGGCGCCCTCATCCTGCTCGCCGCCGCGGTCCTCTCGGTCCTGCTCTTCGGGGCCGCGACGCTGCTCGGCCTCACCGGCTGACGGGAACCCTCCGGCCCGCTCGGCGGATGTGTCGTCAGGAGGAGCGCACCATGACGGCCACCGATCCCGCCAAGGATTCCGCCAAACCCGGCGACAAGGCCCCGCCCGGTACCCCCGGCACCGGCGAGAACATCTGTCCCCGCTGCCACGGCTCCGGCCGCGTCGAGGGCACGTCCTGCCCGGACTGCGCCGGGACCGGCAAGGTCACCGAGCCGATCGGCGGCGCCTGAGGCGACCGACCCCGCCGCGCAACCCCGTCTTCACGTCCCGCCTGCGATAACCATCCGGTGACACCCACGGTCGTTGCTCACGACCGTGGGTTCCGTTCTCGAATCGGCGCCAAGCCTCGGGCTTGGTGTCGCCCATTCGAGAGGGTCGGCGGCCCGATGCGTCGGCATCCCGGGCCGCCGGGATGAGTGTGCCCGGAGGAGCGAGCGGATGGCGGGGGAGCGCAGGAGCAAGGCGGCGGAGTGGCGGGAGGCGCGCAACGCCGTCTCCCGCGCCCGCCTGGAGAAGGCGCTGCCCGCCATCTTCCCGCCGCTGGTGCTGCGCCACGCGCTCTCGCGGCCCTTCGTGCCCCCGACCCCGCGCCTCGCCGTCGAGAGCTACTGGCGCGGCCACGTGATCCGGGCCGACCGTCTCGCCCGGGCCCTGGCCGCCCGCAGCGGCCATCCCGAGGGCTGGACGTGGCGGCTCGGCAAGGAGGAGGGGCTCGGCGCGAGCTTCCGCCTGCCGCCCGCCCCCTTCCGCGAGCCGGCCTTCGCCCGCGGGCGCGGCCATTGCTGCATCTGCGGCCAGCCGGTCTTCCGCTTCGGCTGGCACGCGGATCTCTGGGGCGCCGGCGCGCCCAACCGGAATGCCGGCTGGCACGCCGCCTGCGTCACCGCCTGGAAGTTCTGGATCGCCGCGAGCGACCACGCGAAGGTGCTGAAGGCGCGCCAGCGCCACCGCTGCCCGGAGACCGGCAAGCGCCTGCTGCGCAGCGCCGAGGTCGATCACCGGGTGCCCCTCTACCAGGTCTGGCGCGAGCACCGGGACGCGCCCTGGCCGCGCCTGCTCGGCTACTGGGGCGTGCCGAACCTCCAGGTCGTCAACCGCGCCGCCCATGTCGGCAAGTGCGCGGCCGAGGCCGGCGAGCGGGCCGCCCACCGGCGGCTCGCGGCGGCTCAGCGCGGGACGATGTGAAGCCCGTCGTCGGGCAGGAGGTTGCGGGCCGGTCCGCCGGTCTGCTGGCCGCGGCCCTGCTGGTAGTAGGGCCGCTCGGGGTGGTGGTCGTTGTCGCTGCCCGAATCGTACTCCCAGGGCTGCGACCAGGGCGCGCGCCCGCCCACCGTCCCGGTCGCGTCGATGTCGGGCGGGAGGCGCCGGGGCCCCGCCTGCGCGGAGAGCGGCAGCAGCCCCGCGGCGCCGAGGCAGAGGATCCGGATCAGCCCAGCCATCGTCATCGTCCCGCTCCGCCGGGTCCCGCCCGGCCATCCCGAGTCTCAACGGTCCAGCTGAAGGCTTCGTTCCCGAAGGGCAGGGCGCGAAGTGTTGCGTCCCCCGCCGCGCGACGCAATCCGCGATGTGCGCCGGCGCAAATCGCGCGCAACGCCGCGCGCCTACACAGCGCCCCAGAGACGGCCGCAGGGCCGCGAGGGGAGCGCACCATGATCCGGACCGCCACGCTGATCACCGCCCTGGCCGCCCTGGCCTCCTACGCCCTGGTCCCGTCCGGGACGGGCGCCGAGGCGCACGTCGCCCCTGCGGCCAAGCGCTTCACAGACAAGCGCTTCACCGAGCGGCTGCCGGTGGCGTCCTTCCGGCCCGAGCCGCAGGATATCGCCCTGTTCTCCCTCGCGGGCGCGCAGCGGACGGCCGCGCGGCCCTGCAGCACCTGGCCCTACGAGGGCGCCCGCTGCGTCGCCGAGGCGCCGGAGCCGGGCGTCGCCCGCGTCGCGGGCCTGGCGCGGCGATGACGCGGCGTCTGCACGAGGCGCTCCTGATCGCCGGCAGCTTCGGCCTCGGCGTCGGCCTGGCCTTCCTGGTCGCCCCGCTGATCTGAGGAGCGCGCGCCGATCGGGCGGGGGGCCGGCGGCGCGCCGCGCGTCGGAAGCCGGGACTCTCGGGCCGCGACGCGCTATACCGCGGCCATGCTCAAGCTCGCCCGCATCCTCGGTCTCCTGCTGCTTCCCGGCACCGCCCTGGCCCGGGACCTGCCGCACCGCGTGCCGGCCCCCGCCCTGCGCTGCGGCCAGGTCCTGGCCCTGCTGAACCAGCGCGGGGAGGCCATCGTCGACACCGGGCCCTTCACCTACGAGCGCCTGGTGCGCGACATCGGCTTCTGCCCGATCGAGCAGACGACCGAACCCTTCTTCGGTCCCTCGGCGGATGCCGGGAGGTGCTTCCTCGGCTATCGCTGCAAGGACCGGATGAGCGAGGGCCGCCGCGGCGACTGAGCGGCGGCGCGGCTCAGCTGCGCCAGCGCAGGAGCCGCGGCGCGAGCGGGTTGGCGAAGGCCGCGCCCGCCTCACGGGCGCGCAGGAACTCGCGCTTGAGGCTGAAATACCATTGCGACTGCACGTCGCTCTCCCCGATCAGCACCATCGCGGGCTTCCGGTCGAGGCCCTTCTGGGCGACCTGCAGCACGTCGCGGTCCTGGCCGAGGAATTGCCGCATCAGCGGCCGCGCCAGCGGCCGCAGGAGGTTCAGCAGCGGCAGGTTCCAGTACATCGCGTTGACGAGCGCCGTGCGGCCCGGGCCGAGCGGCGTCGCGAAGGTGTAGTTCGCGATGCGCTTCTCCCCGGCCCTGATCCGCTCCAGCCGCACGCCCGGCAGGCGGAACTCGATCTCGACCTCCGGCACCGCCCCGAGCAGGCGGTAGACCGCCGAGGCGCTCTTCGCCCTGTGGCTCGTCATGGTGAAGCCGAACGGGGAGGGGGCGAAGTGCTTCTCCTTCTCCCGCAGGGTCTTGGAGGTCCGCCACCACCACAGATCGTGCACGTAGGCGACATGGGCCGGATCGACGAAGCTCAACGCCACGAGGTCGAAGCTCGCCTCGACCTCCAGCGTCTCGACCAGCATGCCCGCGTAGGGGAACTCCACCTCCGGAATCGGCGGCGCGTCCGGCCGCGGCTCGCCCGCCGCGATCCAGACGAGGCCGGACGCCTCCCTCACGGAGAAGCGCGGCAGCCGCACGGTGCGGAAGTCGGATTCGTCCCGGGCCGCGAGGGCGGGGATCGCCGCGCATTGCCCGTCCGGCCGGAACTCCCAGCCGTGGAACGGGCAGACGAGGCGGCCCTCGACCAGGCGCCCGGCCGAGAGCGCCATGCCCCGGTGCGGGCAGCGGTCGCGCAGGGCGAAGAGGCCGCCGCCCGCCGCCCGCCCGACCACGATCGCCTCCTCGCCGAGCGTGACGGCACAGAGCCGCCCCTCGCGGAAGCGGCGGCTCTCGCCGACGCAGTACCAGACGTCGTCGAGCGGGCGGCGGATGGGATCCCCTGTCATGCTGTCCTGCGGGTCGGGGCCGGGCCCCATGATGTCATGCGCGCGCCGGCTGCTTAGGGCAAAGTCGGCCGCGCGTCATCGCCGCCGCGGCAGCCGGAACGCGGGACGCGGCGTTTCGTTAACGGCGGCGCTGGGCCGGGCCGGCCCCGCTCGCCGGCCCACATCACAAGGAGAGACCGCGATGAGCCTGCTCGGATCTATCGTCAGCAAGATCCTCCATCCCTTCGGCGGCGAGGCCCAGGCGGCGACGCCGAACGCCCCGGCCTCGGCCTCCTCCGCCCCCTCCGCGGGCGGCTCCGCCGAGCCGGCCGCCACCGGCACGGTCCCCACCGTCGACGGCAAGGTCGACGTCGAGGCGGTCCTGAACGGCCTCGCCGCCAAGGCCGGCCAGCCGCTGAACTGGCGCACCTCGATCGTCGACCTGATGAAGCTCCTGCACCTCGACAGCAGCCTGACGGCCCGCAAGCAGCTCGCGGCCGAGCTGCATTACGGCGGCGACACCGACGACACCGCCACGATGAACGTCTGGCTGCACAAGCAGGTGATCCGGAAGCTCGAGGAGAACGGCGGCAAGGTGCCGGACGACCTCAAGGATTGATGCGGCCGGGGCGCGCCGCGGCCCCGGGCGGGGCCGCGGCGATCCCGCTCAGTTCGTCGGCTCGCCCGCCGCCACCTTGGCGGTCCAGTCGTCGAAGGCGATCACGGTCTGGCGCTGCTCGCCCAATCCCTCGATGCCGAGGCTCACCACGTCGCCCGCCTTCAGGTAGCGCGGCGGCTTCATCCCGAGCCCGACCCCCGGCGGCGTGCCGGTGGTGATGACGTCGCCCGGCTCCAGCAGCATGAAGTGCGACAGGTAGGAGACGATCTGGCGGCAGTCGAAGATCATCGTGCGCGTCGAGCCGGTCTGCATCCGCGCGCCGTTCACGTCGAGCCACATGCCCAGGTTCTGGACGTCCGGGATCTCGTCCGGCGTCACCAGCCAGGGGCCGAGGGGGCCGAAGGTCGGGCAGCCCTTGCCCTTGGTCCAGGTGCCGCCGCGCTCCAGCTGGAATTCCCGCTCCGAGACGTCGTTGCAGACGCAGTACCCCGCCACGTAGTCGAGGGCCTCGTTGGCGTGGACGTAGGAGGCGCGCTTGCCGATCACGATCGCGAGCTCCACCTCCCAGTCGGTCTTCGCCGAGGCCTTCGGCAGGATCACGTCGTCGTTCGGGCCGACGATGCAGGACGGCGCCTTGTTGAAGATGATCGGCTCGGAGGGGATCGGCGCGTTCGTCTCCGCCGCATGGTCCGCGTAGTTGAGCCCGATCGCGATGAAGTTGCGCACGCCGCCCACGCAGGGCCCGAGGCGCGTGCCCGCCGGCACCGCCGGCAGCCTCGCCGGGTCGAGCGCCCGCAGGCGCCCGAGGCTCTCGGCCCCGAGCACCGGTCCGGCGATGTCGCGGATCACGCCCGAGAGGTCGCGGATGGTCCCGTCGGGGCCGACGAGGCCGGGCTTCTCCGCGCCGCTCTCGCCGTAGCGTACCAGCCTCATGCTCAAAGCTCCCCTGTCGCGCCCGGCCGCGGCCGGGCCCCGGCGCGAAAACGCCCGCGGGCTCGCGGAAGTTCGTGGCAATTGTATCACAGAGGCCGGCGAAATGCCGGAGCGGCAGCCAACCGCTGCGGGCGTGCGCCAGTTATTGCAACTGATGCCAATAGTGGATCCGGCCGCTCTGCTCGTACTATCGCACGAAACTCCCATCGAACGAGGTTTACTCAAATATAGCCAGCGCCCGTGGCGGCCGGCGGGCCGCGTTGCGCCGCCGCCGCCGCCTGAGGCAGAGTCAAGCTGAGCCGCCGGCCGAAGCTGCTGCGACGGAGCCTCGCGGGATAATGGGGAGTGGAACGTGCTGAGCTCAACGAGCAGGGCTGCGCTGCTGGCCGCGCTCGCCTTCGGGGCGGGCGTCGCGGGGGCGGACCGGGCGCGGGCGGGCGCCTTCGGCCTGCGGGAACAGAGCGCCGAGGCCCAGGGCCTGGCCTTCGCGGGCGCGGCCGCCGGTTCGGGCGGCCTGTCCTCGATGTTCTGGAACCCGGCCGCCGTCACGATGAAGCCGGGCTGGAACTCGGACTACAACGCCACCGTGATCGTGCCGCAGGCGACCTTCACGACGCAGCCCGGGACCTTCGCGCCGCTGCGCACCCTCGGCGAATCGGGCGACATCGGCCAGGCCGCCGTGCTGCCGGCGACCTACACCAACTACCAGCTCGGCGAGCGCCTGTTCCTGGGCCTCGCGGGCGCCGCGCCGTTCGGCCTCGTCACCAAGCCGAACCAGGTCTGGGCCGGCCAGACCTACAGCCGCTCGTCGCGGATCTTCTCGCTCAACTTCAACCCGGTGATCGGCTACCGGGTCACCGACTGGCTGTCGGTGGCGGCCGGCCCGACCATCGAGTACTTCAAGCTCAAGCTGCGCCAAGCGGTCGGCATCTCGCCGCTCGCCCCGAGCGCGCTCCTCAAGGGCGACGATTGGGGCGTGGGCTTCACGGCCGGCCTGCTGATCCAGCCGACCGCCACCACGACCCTCGGCGTCGGCTTCCGCTCCTCGATCCACCACGAGCTCGACGGGGTGCTCTCCGTGGTGCCGGGCCGGGTGCGCTCGAACCTCAACACGCCCGAGAAGCTCTCGGTCGGCCTGACCCAGGGCATCACCCCGGAATTCCGCATCAATCTGGGCTTCGAGTGGGACAACTGGTCCCGCCTCGGCACGCCGGCCATCGTCTCGCAGAGCCTCAACATCCCGGTCTCGGCCCTGCCGCTGCGCTACCGGGACGGGTTCCACTACTCGGTCGGCGGCGAGTACGACGTCAGCCCGCAATGGACGCTGCGGGCGGGCTTCGCCTACGAGGTCTCGCCGATCACCGACGCCAACCGCTCGACGCGGCTGCCGGACGGCGACCGCTACTGGGGCTCGATCGGCGCGAGCTACCGCTACAGCGACAAGATCCAGTTCGACGTCGCCTACTCGCACCTGTTCGCGGCGGGCCGCAACCCGGTCCGGATCGTGCCGGGCGATCCGCTCTACGTGGCGCCGCTCGCCTATCTGGCGACGACGGACACGAGCGCCGACGTCGTGTCGGTGGGCATCAAGTACCGCTGGGATACGCCGGCGGCCCCGCTCAGCCCGGCGCCGATCATCCGCAAGTACTAACCCTGTGGGGCCGCCCGGCCGCGTGCCCGGCGGCCCGCGCAGGTCGGTCACGCCTTCACGCGCACGTAGGTCCCGGGTGCCGGGGCCAGCGAGGGGAGCCTGCCGCCGCCCGGCTCGCGGGCCGGGACGCGCTCGGGCGCCTGGCGCTCGATCCACGCGAACCAGTAGGGCCACCACGAGCCGGGATGCTCGGTCGCCGCGGCGATCCACTCGCCGAGCGAGCCGTGGGCCGGGCCGCCGGTCCAGAACTGGTACTTCGGATTGGCGGGCGGGTTGACGACGCCCGCGATGTGGCCGGAGCCGGCCAGCACGTAATCGACCGGCCCCCCGAAGCAGCGGCATCCCTCGAAGACCGAGAGGGCCGGGGCGATGTGGTCCTCGCGGGTGGCGAGGTTGAAGATCGGGATCGTCACCTTGCCGAGGTCGAGGCGCGTGCCCGCCAGCACCATCTCGCCGCGCGACAGCCTGTTCTCCAGGTAGCAGTTGCGCAGGTAGAAGGAGTGGTTGGCGGCCGGCATCCGGGTCGCGTCGGAGTTCCAGTAGAGCAGGTCGAAGGGCAGCGGCGCCTTGCCCTTGAGATAGGTGTTGACGACGTAGGGCCAGATCAGGTCGTTCGGCCGCAGCATGTTGAAGGCGTTGGCCATCTTGGAGCCGTCGAGGTAGCCGCGGCTCTGCATGCTGGCCTCGACGGCGCGGATCTGCGGCTCGTCGACGAAGACCTTCAGGTCGCCGGCATGGGTGAAGTCGACCTGGGTGGTCAGGAAGGTCGCGCTGGCGATGCGGTCGTCGCCCGTCGCGGCCATGGAGGCCAGGGTGACGCCCAGCAGGGTGCCGCCGACGCAGTAGCCCACCGCCGAGACCTCGCGCTCGCCGCTCGCCGCCTCGACCGCGTCGAGGGCCGCGAAGATGCCCTCCCGCATGTAGCTCTCGAAATCCTTCTCCGCGTGCCGCTCGTCCGGGTTGACCCAGGAGATCACGAAGACGGTGAGCCCCTGCGACACCGCCCAGCCGATGAAGCTCTTCTCCTTGTTGAGGTCGAGGATGTAGAACTTGTTGATCCAGGGCGGCACGATCAGGAGCGGGCGCTTCAGCACCGTCTCGGTCTGCGGGGCGTACTGGATCAGCTCGATGAGGTCGTTGCGGAAGACGACCTCGCCGGGGGTGCTCGCCATGTTGACGCCGATCTCGAAGCGGCCGGGATCGGTCTGGCGCACGCGCAGCTCGCCCCGCCCGGCCTCGACGTCCTCGGCGAGCATCCGCATGCCGCGCACGAGGTTGGCGCCGCTCTCGCGCATCGTGTCGCGGATCAGCTCCGGGTTGGTCGCCAGGAAGTTCGACGGCGACAGCGCGCTCGACAATTGCCGCACGTAGAAGCGCGCCTTGGCGCGGGTGTGGTCGTCGAGCCCCTCGGCCTCGTCGACCAGGATCTCGGCCCAGCGGGTGGTGATGAGGTAGCCCTGCTTCAGGAAGTCGAACATCGGGTTCGTCGACCATTCGGGGGCCGCGAAGCGCTTGTCGCGGGGATCGGGCATCGCCACGGGGGTCACCGCCTCGCCCTGCATCCGCTGCAGCGTCGAGCCCCACAGGGCCAGCATCTGGCCCCCGATCAGCGTCTGCGCCTCCGTCGCCTTCTGGGGGTCGGCGAGCCAGCGCTCCGCCACCGTCCCGAGGGTCCTGACCACTTCGGTGACGCCCTCGGCCAGCGCCGCGTCGGGCTTGCCCTGCTCGAAGGGCTTGGCGTAGGCCACCACCGCCCGCCGGAACTCCTCGACCAGCTGCCCCGCGTTGCAGGACATCGACTCCACGTCCACGACCGGCGTCGCGACCTTCTCGACCGTCACGCGCTACTCCCTCCCACTCGGCCGCCCCTGCCGGGTCAAGCCGCCTTTCGGACAAACTAACGCCTCACAACCGGATTCTGCCAGATGCCGAACCGGGTTTCCCAAGTACCCTGCCCATACCCTGCCCATACCCTGCCCATACCCTGCCCGCGCTGCACTGCCCAGGTTCCACCGCCGCGATCCCACCGTCCAGGTTCCCATGCGCTTCCCGCTGCGTCGTGCCCTCCTCCTCACCCTCGCCCCGGCGCTCTCGGCCTGCGTCCTCGACGGGTCGAATCCCGTGCGCGACGCCGCGCGGGCGATCGTCCCGGCCCCGAAGCCGGTCGAGGCGCCCGACTTCGTCGCCCGGTCCCGGCGCCCGGACATCGACTACGTGCCGGTCGGCACCTCGGCCCCGCCGCGCCCGGTGCGGGCGAAGTCGGCCGCGGGCGTGAAGGACCTGGAGGCCGAGCTCGACGCCAGCCGCCGCCGCAACGAGGCCAAGGGCAGGGACGCGGCCGGGGCCGGGGCGGCGGCGAAGCCGGCCCCGTGAGGCCGGGAGGCGCGGGGCGTCCGGGTCGCTTGGCGGCTCCTGCGGGTGTCTTGCCGGCCTTCTGGCAGAGATCTGCGACAGGTCCGCGAACCACACCCGCGCGGAATTCGACCTCGGTCGGAGGGAATGACAGTTCCGCCGCGGCCGGAACACCGCTAATCAGGACGGCTCCGGCGGCGCTGCACCCGCCGGACGAACGACCCCGCGACGGGCGCCCCGGGAGGCGGCGCCGATCAGGATCCGGCCGATGACCGATTTTCACCGCATCAAGCGACTGCCCCCCTACGTCTTCGAGCAGGTCAACCGGATCAAGGCCGCCGCCCGCGCCAACGGCGCCGACATCATCGATCTCGGCATGGGCAATCCGGACCTCGACGCGCCGCGCCACGTGATCGAGAAGCTGATCGAGACCGCCGGCAAGCCGCGCACCGACCGCTACTCGGCCTCGAAGGGCATCGCCGGCCTGCGCCGGGCCCAGGCCGGCTACTACCAGCGCCGCTTCGGCGTGAGCCTGAACCCCGAGACCCAGGTCGTGGCGACCCTCGGCTCGAAGGAGGGCTTCGCCAACATGGCCCAGGCCATCACGGCGCCGGGCGACGTGGTGCTGGTGCCCAATCCGAGCTACCCGATCCACGCCTTCGGCTTCCTGATGGCGGGGGGCGTGATCCGCTCGGTCCCGGCGGAGCCGACGCCGGCCTTCTTCCCGGCCGTCGAGCGGGCGGTGCAGCACTCGATCCCCAAGCCGGTGGCGCTGGTGGTCTGCTACCCCTCGAACCCGACCGCCTACGTCGCCTCCCTCGACTTCTACCGGGACCTCGTCGCCTTCGCCAAGAAGCACGACCTGATCCTGCTCTCCGACCTCGCCTACGCGGAGGTCTATTTCGACGACGCCAACCCGCCGCCCTCCGTGCTGCAGGTGCCGGGCGCCATCGACGTGACGGTGGAGTTCACCTCCCTGTCGAAGACCTTCTCGATGGCGGGCTGGCGGATGGGCTTCGCGGTCGGCAACGAGCGGCTGCTCGCGGCCCTGACGCGCGTGAAGTCCTACCTCGATTACGGCGCCTTCACGCCGATCCAGGTCGCCGCGACCGCCGCCCTGAACGGGCCGGACGCCTGCATCCACGAGATGCGCGCCACCTACCGGCGGCGGCGCGACGCGCTGGTCGATTCGTTCCAGAAATGCGGCTGGGCGATTCCCGCCCCCTCCGCCTCGATGTTCGCCTGGGTGCCGATCCCGGAGAAGTTCCGCGGCCTCGGCAGCCTCGAATTCTCCAAGCTGCTGGTCGAGAAGGCGGACGTGGCGGTGGCGCCGGGCATCGGCTTCGGGGAGCACGGGGACGAGTTCGTGCGCATCGCCCTGGTCGAGAACGAGCAGCGCATCCGCCAGGCCGCCCGCAACATCCGCCGCTTCTTCGAGGGGGCGGAGCGCACCCTGCACAACGTGGTCCCCCTGCAGAAGGCGGTCTGAGCCGGGATCCGCTTGATCGAAGCGGATCCCGGATCCCAAGCCTGCGCGGCGCCTGAGCGAAGCCGACATCCGCATGGCCGCAATGGGAGATGGCGACGCAAGCAACCGGATGGCGGATGAGCCGGGCGGGGCCTTGTGGCCGCGCGGTGACAGGGCGGGGTGAAAGCCCGGCTCGGGCCGCGCCGGTCCCGGGCGCGCCTTGATCGGAGCGGGGCGGAGCGGCAGGGTTGCGGCCACGCTGCCGTTCCTCAACCCCCCGGGTTCTTCCATGCGTCGTTCGCTGACCCTCGCCGGCCTGGTCCTCGCGGCCCTCGCGCCGGCCGCCTGCGCGCCGAACCCGATCGTCGCCCGCGATCCGGTGCCGGCCCCGGGGCCGGAGGAGGCCTATCGCTGCCATTCCCGGCCGACCGTGCTGAACGGCTTCTGGACCGATTGCGAGCCGGCCCTGCGCGAGCAGGCGGTGGTGGTCCGCAGCAAGGGCTGATCGGCCCCGGCGGCGCGTCCCCCGGCGCGCTCTCCCGGCAACACGTCCCGGCAACACGTCCCGGCAACACGTCCCGGCAACCCTTGCGGTTCCGGCGCGTTGAGGAGTTGGCCCCCCCTCGCGTCAAGGACCGGCCCGTGCCTCGCCCCCTTCTCCTCCTCGTCGCCGCCGGCCTCGCCGGCCCCGCCGCGGCCCAGACGGCCCGGGAGGCTCCGCTGACCCTGCGCGTGCGGCCCGAGGCGGCCGCGCGCCAGGACGTCTACGCCCGCGCGGCGGCGCGCGGTCCCGTGGTGCTGCGCGTCGACCCCTTCGCCGTCCCGAGCGGCGCGCCGCTGGTGGCGGTGCGGGCGGTTCCGGTCGCGCATGTCCAGAACGGCGGCGCCTTCGGGCCGACCGGGTTCGGCTACTACGACGACCAGATCAGCGAGGGGCCGCTCAACCGCCGGCCCCGCCCGGCCGCCTACGTCCTCGGCAGCGTGCCTTACTGAGCGTCAGGATCCCGCCATGCTGCGTCCCATCCTCGTCCTCGCCGCCGCCCTCGCCCTCGGCGGGTTGGCGGGTCCGGCCTCGGCCCAGAGCGTCGGCTACGTCACGGGCATTCCCGGCCCCGATCCGGCGGGCGGCGACGAGATCGGCTGGGGGCCGGCCTACCGGCCCGAGACCAGCTTCTCGCAGCCCGGCACCCCGCCGACCCCCGGCGACTACGCGGGCGCCGCCTACCGGGCGCGCACGGGCCGGGGCGTCTACGAGGGCGTCCAGGCCGGCGTGACGCCCGGGACCGAGGCCCCGGCGCTGCGCCCGCGCCGCATGCGCGCCGCCGCGCCGCCGGCCCGCCGCCACGCCGTCCGCCACCACCGGCAGGCGGCCCGCTGAGCCTCGTTCGCCGGGCGCGGGCGCCTCCACCCCGGAGCCTTGGCGGCGAAGAAGCCTTGGCGCTCCAGAAGCCTTGGCGCTCCAGAAGCCTTGGCGCTCCAGAAGCCTTGGCGCTCCGGAAGCCTTGGCGCTCCGGAAGCCTTGGCGCTCCGGAAGCCTTGGCGTTGAAAATGCATCGGCGGCGGCCCGGGAGGGGCGGGCGCCGGAGGCCCGCGCCCCGTCCCGCAAGCCGGATGGAGCGCCGTGGACGGGGTGGATCGTTGGGCCGAGCGGCGGCGCATCGCCGAGCAGGGCCGGGGCGAGCGGGCGTGGTCCCTCTGGGGACCGTATCTCAGCGAGAGGCAGTGGGGCACCGTCCGCGAGGATTACAGCCGCGACGGCGATGCGTGGCGCGCCCTCACCCACGAGGAGGCGCGCTCGCGCGCCTATCGCTGGGGCGAGGACGGCCTCGCCGGGATCTGCGACGACCGCGGCTTCCTCTGCGTCGCGCTCGCCCTCTGGAACGGCCGCGACCGCATCCTCAAGGAGCGCCTGTTCGGCCTGACCAACCAGGAGGGCAATCACGGCGAGGATGTCAAGGAGATCTACCACTACCTCGACGCCGTGCCGAGCCACGCCTACCTCAAGTTCCTCTACCGCTACCCGCAGGATCCGTACCCCTACGAGGCCCTCCTCGCCGAGAGCCTGCGGCGCGGGCGCGACCGGCCCGAATTCGAGATCGAGGAGACCGGCCTCTTCGCGGATGACCGCTTCTTCGACGTCGCCGTCGAGTACGCCAAGGCCGACATCGCCGACATCCACCTGCGCGTCACCGCGGTCAATCGCGGGCCGGACCCGGCCGACCTCCACCTCGTGCCGCAGGTCTGGTACCGCAACACCTGGTCCTGGGAGGCGCAGGGATCCGAGGCGAGGCCGCGCCTCGCGGCGCTGCCGGACGGCTCCGTCGCCTGCGCGCATCCGCGGCTCGGCGCCTACCGGCTCAGCTACGAGGGCGCGCCGCGCCTGCTGTTCTGCGAGAACGACACCAACCTGCGCCGCCACGCCGGCCGGCCCGACGCGCCCGGGCCGTTCAAGGACGGCATCCACGCGGCCCTGATCGAGGGCGACCGCGCCGCCGTGTCGGAGGAGGGCGGCACCAAGCTCGGCCTGCACTACCGGTTCCGCCTGCGCCCCGGCGAGCGCGCGACGGTCCGCCTGCGCCTCGCGGCAGGCCCGCGCCCGCGCCCCGTCGACCGGGAGGATGCCGTGCTCGCCCAGCGCGTCGCGGAGGCCGACGCCTTCTACGAGGATCTCCAGGACGGGATCGAGGATCCCGACCGGCGGGCGATCTTCCGGCAGGCCGCCGCGGGCCTGATCTGGACGAAGCAGCTCTACCGCTACGACGTCCGCCGCTGGCTCGCCGGCGACCCGCTCCAGCCCGAGCCGCCGCGGGAGCGGGCCTGCGGCCGCAACGCCGCCTGGCGCCACCTCGCCGCCGCCGACGTGCTCTCGATGCCGGACAAGTGGGAATATCCCTGGTTCGCGGCCTGGGACCTCGCCTTCCACTGCCTGCCCCTCGCCCTCCTCGATCCGGGCTTCGCCAAGGGCCAGCTGCTGCTGCTCACCCGCGAATGGTACATGCACCCGAACGGGCAGCTGCCGGCCTACGAGTGGGAGTTCGGCGACACCAACCCGCCGGTCCATGCCTGGGCGACCTTCCGGGTCTTCGAGATCGACCGGGAGCGCCGGGGCGGGCGCGGCGACCTCGCCTTCCTGGAGGGCGTGTTCCACAAGCTCCTGATCAACTTCACCTGGTGGGTGAACCGCAAGGACGCCACCGGCCGCAACGTCTTCCAGGGCGGCTTCCTCGGGCTCGACAACGTCGGCGTCTTCGACCGCTCCCGGCCGCCCCCGGGCTTCGGCATCGTTCACCAGGCCGACGGCACCGCCTGGATGGCGATGTACGCCCTCAACATGATGCGCATCGCCCTCGAACTGGCGCTCCACAACGACGTCTACGAGAGCACGGCCTCGAAGTTCTTCGAGCATTTCCTGCTCATCGCCGAGGCGATGACCGACATGGGCGGCGAGGGATTCGGGCTCTGGGACGAGGAGGATCAGTTCTACTACGACGAGGTCGACATGCCGGACGGCGGCATGATCCCGCTGCGGGTGCGCTCGATGGTCGGGCTGGTGCCGCTCTTCGCCGTCGAGGTGATCGAGCCCGGCATGCTCCAGCGCCTGCCGGACTTCGCCCGGCGCCTCAACTGGGTGCTGGAGCACCGGCCCCACCTCGCGCGGCTCGTCTCGCGCTGGACGGAAGGCGGCGTCGGCGACCGCAAGCTGCTCTCGCTGCTGCGCGGCCACCGCATGAAGGCGCTGCTGCGGCGCATGCTCGACGAGAGCGAGTTCCTGTCGCCCTTCGGCGTGCGCTCCCTCTCGAAGGTGCACGAGGCGCAGCCCTACGCCCTCGACGCCTTCGGGGCCTCCTTCACGGTCCGGTACGACCCGGCCGACTCGACCTCCAACATGTTCGGCGGCAACTCGAACTGGCGCGGGCCGGTCTGGATGCCGATGAACTACCTGATCGTCGAATCCCTGCGCCGCTTCCACGCCTATTACGGCGACGATTTCCTGGTCGAGTACCCGACCGGCTCCGGGGACCTGCGCACGCTGAGCGCCATCGCGGACGCGCTGGAGGACCGGCTCATCGCCCTGTTCACGAAGGACGCGGAGGGCCGCCGGCCCGCCTTCGGCGCCCGCCCGCCGCCGGTCTTCGGCGACGGGGAGCCGCTCCTGTTCCACGAGTTCTTCGACGGGGACAGCGGCCGCGGCCTCGGCGCCTCGCACCAGACCGGCTGGACCGCCCTGGTGATGAACCTGCTGCTCCGCCAGGCGGGCCGGCGCTAAGCATCATTCGCCGAAGGGGTCACCTTTTCGGCGGCGGCCCGAAGGACCGCGTCAGCGGAAATTGATGCGAGAACAAGAGCTAGGCAGAGTTGCCCGGCGCAACTCCGCTCAGCCCCGCGCCCGCGACCGCCCCGGGCGGCAGGATCGGGGGCCGGGAACGGCTCGTCCGCCCCTGGGGCGCGACGCGGTGTCCCGGCGTTCCAGCCCCGCGCCTTCGCGCCGGGCCTGTTCCCGGTCAGCCGCCGGCCTGCGGGCCGGCCTGCGGGCCGGCCTGCGGCCGGGCGAGGCGTCCCAGCGCCCGGACCAGCGCCGGTTCGAGGCTCCTCAGCTCCCGCAGATGCGCCGCCGTGAGCCGCGCCAGCAGCGCCTCGGCCCGCGGCGTCAGGGCGAGTTCCATCCGCCGCCGGTCCGCGCGCCCGCGGGTCTTGGCCAGCAACCCGCCCTCGACCATCCGCGCCACCAGCTCCGCGGCGCTGTGGGGCGCGATCAGCAGCTGCTCGGCCAGCAGCCCGACCGTCGGCGGCCGCTCCCCCGCGTGACCCGCCACGGCGAGCAGCGCCTGGTGCTGCTGGGGCGGCAGCCCCTCGGCGAGCGCCGCCGCCTCGCTGAAGGCCAGGAACTGCCTCAGGCGGAACCGGAACGCCGCCAGCGCCGCGTATTCCGCGCGCGACAGGCCCTCCGGCGCAATCGGCTCTTCGGCCAAGGCATGCCTCCTCGTCGGTCCGCGCGCTGGAAATATATCGTGACACGATATATTTCCGCCCCGCGACGCGGAGGGAACATGGATCAGCAGAGGGCTCCGGCCCAGGCCGCCGGCAGGCCGGCCCAAGCCGCCGGCAGGCCGGCCCAGTCCGCCGGGAGGCCGGCCCAAGCCGACGGCAGGCCGGCCCAGTCCGCCGGGCGGCACGCCATACCCGTCCGGGCCCGGCGTCCGCTCGCGGATTTCAGCGCCGACCATCGGGTCGTGATCCTGCTCGCCATGGCGCTCGTGGTGGGGACGGGCGGGGCCTTCGCGGCCCTGGCGCTGGTCAAGCTGATCGGCCTCGTCACGAACCTCGCGTGGTTCGGGCGCCTCGACGCGGAGCCCGCCGGCCTCGCGGGCGCGCCCCGCGGCGCCTGGATGGTGCTGGCGCCGGCGCTGGGCGGCCTCGTGATCGGGCTGATGGCCCGGTTCGGCTCGGAGAAGATCCGCGGCCACGGCATCCCGGAGGCGATCGAGGCGATCCTGATCGGCGGCAGCCGGATGTCCGCCAAGGTGGCGCTGCTGAAGCCGCTCTCCTCGGCCATCTCGATCGGCACCGGCGGCCCCTTCGGCGCCGAGGGACCGATCATCATGACGGGCGGGGCGATCGGCTCGCTCTTCGCGCAGCTGTTCCACCTGAGCGCGGCCGAGCGCAAGACGCTGCTCGTCTCCGGCGCCGCCGCCGGCATGACGGCGATCTTCGGCACGCCGGTCGCCGCCCTGCTCCTCGCGGTGGAGCTGCTGCTGTTCGAGTGGCGCCCGCGCAGCTTCATCCCGGTCGCGGCGGCCGCCGCGGTGGCGACCGGCTGGCGGCCCCTGCTGTTCGGCGCGGGGCCGCTCTTCCCCTTCGCGGCGGTGCCGGACCTGCCCGGCTGGGGGCTGCTCTCCTGCGCCGGGCTCGGGGTCGCGGCGGGCCTGCTCTCCGGCCTGCTCACCAAGCTGCTCTACGGCCTGGAGGACGCCTTCGAGCGCCTGCCGGTCCACTGGATGTGGTGGCCGGCCCTCGGGGGCCTCGTCGTCGGGGCGGGCGGCCTCGTCGAGCCCCGCGCCCTCGGAATCGGCTACGACGTCATCGCCGACCTGCTCGGCGGCCGCCCGGGGGCGGGGGCCGTCCTCACCCTCCTCGCCGTCAAGGCGCTGATCTGGCTCGTCGCCCTGTCCTCGGGGACCTCCGGCGGCGTGCTCGCCCCGCTCCTGATCCTCGGCGGGGCGATGGGCTGGCTCCTCGGCCACGCCGCCGGCCTGCCGGGGGAGGCGGGATTCTGGGCGCTCCTCGGCATGGCGGCGATGCTGGGCGGCACCATGCGGGCCCCGCTCACGGGGGCGCTCTTCGCCGTGGAACTGACCGGCGAGGTGCGCGCCCTCGCGCCGCTGCTCGCCGCCACGGTGGCGGCCTACGCGGTGACGGTGCTGCTGCTGAAGCGCTCGATCCTCACCGAGAAGATCGCGCGGCGCGGGCAGCACGTCACCCGCGAGTACGGCGTCGATCCCTACGAACTGACCCGCGTCGCCGAGGTGATGGTGCGCGAGGTGGACGTGCTGCCGGCGGACCTGCCGGTGGCCGAGGCGCTGGCGGCGATCGAGGCGGGGCGCCACCGGGCCTACCCGGTCGTCGACGCCGCCCGGCGCCCGGTCGGGCTCGTGACCCGCGCCGATGCCCTGCGCTGGGCGGTGGAGGAGGGGCGGGGCGCAGCGCATCCGGGGGAACGCCTGGAGGAGCGGGTCTCCGACGCCTCCCTGGCGGTGGTGCATCCGCGGGACGTGGTGGCGCGGGCCATCGACGTCATGATGGAGAGCGACCAGGGCCGCATCCCGGTGACCGATCCGCGGACGGGCGCCCTCGTCGGCCTCGTCTCCCGCAAGGACCTGCTGCGCGTGCGCGCCGCGGTGATCCGCGCCGAGGCCGAGCGGCGCCCCTACCTCGTGCGCGGGCGCGGCGGCTGAGCGGCCGCGGCGGCCCCGCCGCGCGGTGGGCCCCGATCTTAACGTGGGTTGCCGCGGGACCGGGCGCCGTTCGCTACCCTGGGACGATCCCAGCGGGCGTGTCCGATGACCGCCGGGTCCGTTCTCGAAGCCTCGTCGAGCCACCGGCTCGCGCCGAGGATTCGAGGGGGTTGGAGGCCCGGTGCGCCAGCGTCCTGGGCCGTTGCGATGAGGGGTCCATCCTCCGAGGGTTGCATGACCAACAGGCAGCACGATCTTCTGGATCGCGGCACCGTGGCGGAGATCGAGGATCTCGTTCTCGGCGGGCGGGGCGACGTCGAGCGGCGGCGCATGGTGCAGCGGCTGCGGCAGCTGGAGAGCCTGTCGCGGCAGCGCATGAACGACCGCGAGGAGCTCCAGCTGATCATGTCGGCCCGGCGCCTGCTCGGCGACCGGGAGAGTTTCGGCGTCGTGCGCGGCCTCTTCGCCGAGGATGCGCGGCGGGCATGACCCGCAGGCATCCGCTGCAGGGCTCGCCCGGGAGCGCGGGCGGCTGAACGGCGTTCTTGTCCGACGAGACGCATCGAACCCGGTCCGGCGCCGGCTTCCGGCGGTTCGGGCCGGGCTGACGGCGGAGCCGTCGGATGACGACGCTGATGGAACGGGTGCTCGGCCGCGTGCTGGCGGCTCTGCCGCTGGCCGGGCCGCTGACGGTGCTGGGCACGGACGGGCGGCGCCTCACGGCCGGGCCCCGGGACGGTCCGCCGGTCCGCGTGCGGCTCCGCGACCCGTCGGCGGCGCGCCGCCTCCTCCTCGATCCCGACCTCGCCTTCGGCGAACTCTACGTGGAGGGCGGCCTCGTTCTCGAGGAGGGGACGCTGCCCGACCTGATGCGCGTGCTCCTCGCCCGCAGCCGCGGCGAGGTGCCGCTGCCCTCCGCGACCGCGATGGCGCTGCTGCGCCGCCTCGGCCGGCGGCTCGGCCGGCGCAACACGCCGCGGCGGGCCCGCCGCAACGTCGCCCACCATTACGCGCTCGACGAGCGCCTCTACGGGCTCTTCCTCGACCCGACGTGGCAGTATTCCTGCGCCTACTTCACGGCGGAGGAGGACGACCTCGCGGCCGCGCAGCGGGCCAAGATGCGCCACATCGCCGCCAAGCTCCTGGCCGGGCCCGGGCAGCGGGTCCTCGACATCGGCTGCGGCTGGGGCGGCCTCGCGCTCTACCTCGCCGGGGTCGCGGGCTGCGCGGAGGTGCGGGGCATCACGCTGGCGGAGGGGCAGCTCGCCCGGGCGCGGGCGCAGGCGCAGGCGCGCGGCCTCTCCGCCCGCGCGCACTTCGCCCTGGAGGATTTCCGCCGGGCGTCGGGCAGCTTCGACCGGATCGTCTCGGTCGGCATGTTCGAACATGTCGGGCCGGCCGATTACCCCGGCTTCTTCCGCCTCGTCCGGGAGCGCCTGGCGCCGGACGGGGTGATGCTCCTGCACACGATCGGGCGCACGGGGGCGCCCTACCCGACGAATGCCTGGATCACCCGCTACATCTTCCCGGGCGGCCACCTGCCGACCCTGTCCCAGATCACGCCGGCGATCGAGCGCTCGGGCCTGATCGTCACGGACGTGGAGGTGCTGCGCCTGCACTACGCCCGCACGCTGGCCGCGTGGCGCGCCCGCTTCGCCGCGAGGCGGGAGGCGGCGCGCGCGCTCTACGACGAGCGCTTCTGCCGGATGTGGGACTGGTACCTCGCGGCCTCCGAGGCGGCCTTCCGGTACGAGGACCTGGTGGTGTTCCAGATCCAGCTCGCGCGGCGCAACGACGTGGTGCCGCTCACGCGGGACTACGTCGCCCGGGAGGAGGCCCGGCTGCGCGCGCGGGAGGAGCGGCGGGGCCGCGGAGCGCTCCCCTCACGGCCGGGTCAGCACGTCGCTGAGCGTCAGCGCGAACAGCACCCCCGCCCACAGGAACCCGGCCAGGGCGGCGAGGCGCACGAGGCCGCGCGCCTCCCGCAATTCCATGTAGAAGACCAGCACCAGGAGCGCCTTCGCGGCCGCGATGGCGAAGCCGATCGCCGCCGTCGCCGCCCCGAGCTTCCAGAAGGCCGCCGCGCAGGTCAGCGCCAGGAGGCCGAGCAGGGCCGCCCAGATCGCGAGGTTGCGCAGCCAGAGGGAGCGGACCGTCGCGCTCATCCGGACCGCCCCGGCAGGTAGAAGACCGGGTAGAGGACGATCCAGACGACGTCGACGAGGTGCCAGTAGAGGGCCGTCACCTCGACCTCGGGGCTGCCGCGCAGCTCCAGCCGGCCGCGCCAGCCGAGGAGCGCGAGCCGCCCGACCAGCGCGATCCCGACCGACAGGTGCAAAGCGTGCACCCCCGTCATCAGCCAGTAGAGGGCGAAGAAGATCTGGGCCGGCGCCGCCGCGAGCGGGAAGTGCGGCCCGGGCACCAGGCTCTTCTCGATGTCCTCGCGGTACTCGACCCCCTTCACCGCCACGAAGGCGAGGCCGAGCGCGGCCGTCACGGCGAGGCAGGCGACCACGAGGCGGCGCAGGTCCTCCTCGGCCTTGGCGGCCTGGGAGGCCACCGCCATGGTCAGGCTGCTGGTGAGCAGGATCGCCGTGTTGGCGGTGCCGAGGGCGAGGTTGGTCTCGCGGCCCGCCGCCGCGAAGGCCTCCGGGTGGGCGATCCGCATCACCGCGTAGGTGAGGAGCAGCGCCCCGAAGAACAGCGTCTCGCTCGCCAGGAAGAGCCAGATCCCGAAGGTCGCCCCGCGCCGCTGGCGCCCGAGATCGGACCAGGGCTCGCGGATCAGCCGCGCGGCCGGCTCGCCCCCGGCGACGCCCCCCTCGGCCGCGCCGCTCACGGCAGGAGCTCCTGCTCGCGCTGGTAGCTCGGCGGGCCGATCGTCGCCGAGTGGCCCTCCGGATGGTAGTCGTAGGGCGCGCGCACCACCCGCGGCTGCCGGACGAAGTTCTTGTGCGGCGGCGGCGAGGTCGTGCTCCATTCGAGGCCGGTCGCGTCCCAGGGGTTGCTCGACGCCCGCGCCCCGTAGACCAGCGACCAGGTCAGGTAGGCGAGCGGCAGCAGGTAGGCCGCCGCCAGGATCGCCGCGCCCGACGACGACATCACGTTGTAGATCTGGAATTCCGGCGGATAGGTGTGGTAGCGCCGCGGCATCCCGAGATAGCCGGCGATGAATTGCGGCGCGAAGGTCAGGTTGAACCCGAAATACATCAGGATGGCGGCGAACCGGGCCCAGGATTCCGGGTACATCTTTCCCGTCACCTTCGGCCACCAGAAGTGCAGACCGCCGAAGAAGGCCGAGACCGAGCCGCCCACCATGATGTAGTGGAAGTGCGCGACCACGAAGTAGGTGTCCGTGACGTGGACGTCGACCGGGATGGCGGCGAGGAAGAGCCCCGACAGGCCGCCGGTCGTGAACAGCCCGACGAAGCCGAGCGCGTAGAGCATCGGCGCGCCGAACCCGATCTGCCCGCGGTAGAGCGAGAAGATCCAGTTGAAGACCTTGATGGCGGACGGCACCGCGATGATGAAGGACAAGAACGAGAAGATCAGGGCCGCGTAGGGCGACATGCCCGACACGAACATGTGGTGACCCCAGACGAAGAAGCCGATCCCGGCGATCGCCAGGATGGCGTAGACCATGAACGTGTAGCCGAAGATGCGGCGGCGCGCGAAGGCCGGAATGATCTCCGAGACCACCCCCATCGCCGGCAGCACCATGATGTAGACGGCCGGGTGCGAGTAGAACCAGAACAGGTGCTGGAACAGGATCGGGTCGCCGCCGCGGTTCGGGTCGAAGATCGGCAGGCCGAGCCAGCGCTCGGCCATGACGAGGAGCAGCGAGATCGCCAGGACCGGCGTCGCCAGCACGATCACGATGCTGGTGGCGTAGATCGACCAGACGAAGAGCGGCAGGCGGAACCACGTCATGCCGGGACAGCGCAGCATGTGCACGCTGGCGATGATGTTGACGCCGGTGGCGATGGTGGAGAAGCCGACCAGGAACACGCCGAGCGCCGCCGCGAAGACGTGCGTGTTCGAGAACATCGTCGAGAAGGGCGTGTAGAAGGTCCAGCCGGTATCGACCCCGCCGGCGATCAGCGCGTAGACCGTGCAGGCCCCGGCCGCCACCGTGAGGTACCAGCTGAACAGGTTGAGCCGCGGGAAGGCGAGGTCCGACGCCCCGATCATCAGCGGCACCAGGAAGAGGCCGAGCGTGTTGGGGATGGAGGGCACCAGGAAGAACCACACCATCACGATGCCGTGGAACGAGAACAGCTTGTTGTAGGTGTCCGAGGTGAGGAGGTGGCCCTCCGGCGAGACGAGTTCGAGGCGCACCAGGGTGATCGCCGCGCCGCCCATGAAGAAGAACACGGTGATCACGACCGCGAACAGGATCGCGAGGCGCTTGTGGTCGGTGGTGGTGAGCCAGGACCCGACCGAGCGGCTGAACCGCAGGTAGTCCGGCTCGGTCGGCAGCGGCAATTCGCCGAGCGCCGCGGACTCGCTCATGACCGGTCCTCCTTCGCGAGGGAGCGGATGTAGGCGACGAGGCTCTGGATCTCCCCCTCCGAGAGCCGGCCGGCGAAGCTCGGCATGATCGGCGCGAAGCCGGCCACCACGTCCTTGTTCGGCTGCAGGATCGAGTCGCGCAGATAGGCCTCGTCGGCCGCGACCACGCGCCCGTCCGCCAGCGCCACGGTGCGGCCGTAGAGGCCGGCGAGGCTCGGCGCGTGCACCCGGGCGGAGGCGGCGTGGCAGCCCGAGCAGCCGCGCTCCACGAACAGCGCCGCGCCCGCCTTGGCGAGGTCGTCGCCCTCCGGCTGGGCGGCGAGCCACGCCGCGTAGGCGTCCGGCCGCATCACCACGATCTTGCCGCGCATGCGGGAATGGTCGGTGCCGCAATACTCGGCGCAGAGGAGGTGGAACACCCCGAGCTTGGTGGCCTCGAACCACGCCACGTGGGTCTGGCCCGGCACCACGTCCTGCTTGAGCCGGAAGGCCGGCACGAAGAAGGAGTGGATCACGTCCTGCGAGCGCATCTCGAGGCGCACCGGCACGCCGATCGGCACGTGCAGCGCGTCGATCTCGCGGGCGCCGTTGGCGTGCAGCGCCTTCCACATCCACTGCTTGGCGACGACCTGCACCTCGATCGCGTCCCCGGGCGGCGTGAAGGACCTGATCTCGATCGAGGTGCCCCACCAGAACAGGAAGACGAACAGGAACAGGGTCGCGCTGGTCCAGCCGATCTCGAATTCGCGGCTCACCACCTCGGGCATCGGCCCGCGCGGGGCGGCGGAGCCGCGCCGGTAGCGGACCGAGAAGCCGAGGAGCAGGCAGACGACGAGGAGCAGGATCGCGCCCGACAGGACGAGCAGGCCGGCGAAGATCGCGTCGATGCGCTGCGCGAGGGTCGAGGCGGTCTCGGGCCAGAAGGCCATCACGGAACCCTCCGGGCCGGCCCGCCGCCGCGGCCGAGCCGCCACAGGGCCAGACCCAGCCCGGCCACCGTCAGCGCTCCGGCGAGCGTGAGGAGCCGCGAGATCGCGGGCGTGTAGATCCCCCGCGCCGCGTCGAAGCCGTAGCACAGCACCGCGAGCCGCCCCGCGACGCCCCCGATCGCCCCGCGCCCGGCCTCCAGCAGCGCGAGGCGCAGGCTCGGCCCGTCGAGGGCGAGGGTCGAGAGGGCGCGGGCGAGGTGTCCGTCCAGCGTCAGGGCGAGGGCGGCGGACGGGTGGGCGTACTGGTCGTGCTCGGCATCGTAGGCGGTGCGGTAGCCCAGCGAGCGGGTGAGGTCCGCGAGGGCGGCCGGGTCGGCGCGCAGGAGCACCGTCGCCGCGCGCAGGGCCGGATCGGCCACCTGCGCGCCGAGGAGCGCCCGGCCCTCGGCGAGGCCGTCCTTCGGGTCGAGGCCGAGCACGATCAGCCGGTAATCGGCGCCCGGCCGCAGCCCCGTCTCGCCGAGCGCGCCCGCCACCACGGCCAAGGCCGGCCCGCACAGGGTGCGGCAGGTGAAGTCGACCGGGACGAGGAGCGCCGGGCGGCCCCCGAGCGCCTCCCCGAGGGCGAGGGAGCGGCCGCTCTCGTCCGTGACGCGGGCGCCGAGGGGCAGGCGGGCGCCGGCCGGCGGCGCGAGGCCCGCCGCCGCGAGCTCGGAGGCGGCGAGGCCCGCCCGGGCGGCGCAGGGCGCGAGCGCGATCAGCAGGGCGAGGAGGAGGCGCGTCACGGCCGCCGGCTCTCCTTGATCGGGCCGGGCGCCGCCGCCGGGGCGCCGACCGGGTCGAGGGCCGCGGCGCCCCGGCCCGCGAGGATCTCCATGGCGCGCGCGACCGGGATCCGGACGATGCCGCGCTCCCGGTCGACCCAGGCATAGCCGGACAGGGCCTCGCCCTGCGCGTCGAGGAGGCGCTTGAGGTCGCCGGCCGGGTCGATCTGCAGGCCGGGCTGCGGCATCGCCCGCGGCGGCGGCCGCTCGCGCCGCGGGGCGCCGCGGTCGTAGGAGAGCTTGAGCCCGCCCATGGCGGCGGCGACGAAGAGCGCGAAGCCCGCGACGGCGGCGAGCACCGTCCGGACCGGGACGCCCGGGGCCTCCGGGGGGGCGGGGATCTCCGGGGAGGCGTCAGCCGGCATGGCCGAGCCCTCCGGGCAGGCGGCGCGCCGGGAACAGGCGGGCCAGGAGGCGCCCCGAGAGGCGCACGAGGCCGACCGTGACCGCGACGGCGGCGAGGAGGCCGAGCGCGCCCAGGAGGAGGGGCGGGCCGGGCGGGTCGTAGGCCGGCGCGACGAGCCAGAGCCGGTGCAGGCCGATCCCGAGGAGCACGAGCCCGCCCACCAGGCGCAGGGCGGCGCGGCTGCGCCGCAGGTGCCCGTTCAGCAGCAGCCCGAAGGGGAGGACCGCGCCGGCCGCGACGGCGGCGACGATGAGCCAGACGAGACCGTGCTGGCCGCGGCGCAGGTACCAGGCGGCCTTGTCGGGCAGGTCGCCGTACCACGCCACGATGAAGGACATCAGCGCGATGTAGACGGTGCCGGTCAGGGTGGCGAGGAGCAGGCCGGCGAGGTCGCTGGCGTCGCGCCCCGCGAGGTCCGGCGGCGCCAGCAGGGCCGCGAAGGCGAGGGCGGAGAGCATCTGCTCGATGGCGAAGCCCGCTGCGAAGGCCGAGGAGGTGAAGCCGGGCTCGACGGAGAGCACCCAATCGACCGCGATCACGCTGATCAGGACCGCGTGCAGCAGGAGCGCCACGGCCGCGAACAGGCCGCCGCCCCGTCCCGCCGCGACCACGAGGCCGATCACCGACCAGATCACCAGGGCGAGGACCGAGCGGGCGAGGAAGAAGGTCGGGTGCAGGTAGAGGGGAGCGACCTGCGGCGGGGCCTGCGCCGGATCGGCCGCCCACGGATAGATCGCCGCGAGGCCGAGCGCGATCGGCAGGAAGGCCAGGGCCGCGAGCGGGGTGAGCGAGGCGGCCGGGCGCAGCACGGGGGCGAGCGCCTCGCCCCAGCGCCCGCCGGTGAGGCCGTGGATCAGGAGCAGCGCGAGGCTGCCGATCGGGATGCCGCTCCAGGCGGCGTAGGCGGCGAGCCAGCCGCGGGCGGCCTGCGCGATCACCGCAGCCTCCCGGCGGCTTCGGGCGCCTCGGCCAGGGTGGCGTGGTGCGAGAGCTGCAGGGCCCGGATATACGCGGCCACGGCCCAGCGCTCGGCGGGCGGGACGCGGGCCGCGTAGGCGTACATCACGCCGTAGCCGTGCGTGATGACGTCGACGAAGTGGGAGGCCGGGGCCGCGCGCAGGCGCTCGGAATGGTAGGAGGGCGGCGGCGGGAAGCCGCGCTGCACGATCATCCCGTGCCCGTCGCCGTCGTAGCCGTGGCAGGGCGAGCAGAACACGTCGTAGCGGTCGCGGCCGAGCCCGAGGAGGGCGGGCGTCACCTCCGGCGGGGCGGCGAGGGCGGCGTCGCGGGCGAGGTCGCCCTGCGCGACCGCGCCCTCCGGCAGCGGCCGGGCCGAGGTGCCGTCCGGCCAGATCCGGGAGGCCGCGTAGGTGTCTAAGCGCTTCTGCTGGAAGAGGTTCTGGTCCTGGCAGCCGGCCACCAGCAGGCCGGCGAGGAGGAGGACCGGGCGGGCGCGCCGCGGCGCCGGGCGCCCCCGACGGAGGGGGGCGGGCGGGGATGACGGGCGCGCCCTCCTCATGGCCGCACCTCGAACACCACGAGGGCCCCGGTCTCCTCCAGGAGGTGGCGCAGGGCGGTGCCGTCGCCCGGCGCCGCCGCGGCGGCGAGCAGGAAGAACCGGTCCTGGCTCGCCCGCTCGAAGCCCGGGACCGCGAAGAGCGGGTGGTGCAGGCGCGGCAGGCCGGTGCCCCACAGGAAGGCGAGGAGCCCCGCCAGCGCCGCCGCGAACACCCCCACCTCGAACGGCACCAGCAGGAAGACCGGCCAGCTGTGCAGCGGGCGCCCGCCGGAATTGAGCGGGTAGTCGATCACCGCGGCGTACCATTGCAGGAGATACGCGAAGGCCGCCGCGCCGACGCCCCCGGCCAGCATCGCCCAGCGCAGGCGGCTCGGGCGCGGGTCCAGCACGCCCTCGACCGCCTCCACCGGGTAGGGCGTGAAAGTGTCGAGGGGCCGGTGGCCCCGCGCGCGCAACGTGCGGGCCGCCCGGACCAGGCTGTGGGGATCCGCGAAGCAGGCCAGCATCTCTCCCATCAGGCGGCCCCCTCCCGGTGGGCGAGTTCGCGCAGCTCGTGCATCGACACCGCCGGCACCACGCGCACGAACAGAAGGAAGAAGAAGGCGAACAATCCGAGCGGACCGATCAGGAAGGACCAGTCCCAGAAGGTCGGGCGGAACACCCGCCACAGGCTCGCGGCATAGCCGTGCGACAGCGTCGTCCAGGTGATCAGGATGCGCTCCAGCCACATCCCGACATTGATGACGAGCGAGATCGCCAGCATGGCCGGGATGCTGCGCCGCAGGCGGCCCAGCCAGAGGGCCTGCGGCACCACCACGTTGCAGGCGAGCATCGCCCAGTAGAGGAGCGCGTAGTCGCCCAGGAACTCGTAGGCGACGAGGCGGCGCTCGTCGGGCTTGCCGCCGTACCAGGCCATGAACCATTCGGTGGCGTAGGACAGGCCCATGACCAGCGAGGCCATCAGCATCACCCGCCCCATCACCTCGAAGTGGTTGACGGTGATCAGGGCCTGGAGCCGCAGGCCCCAGCGCACCAGGGCCGCCAGCACCACCACCATGGCGAAGCCCGAATACATCGCGCCGACCACGAAATAGGGCGGGAAGAGGCTCTCCTGCCAGCCCGGCATCAGGCTCGCCGCGAAGTCGAGGCCGACGATCGAGTGGACCGAGCAGACCAGGGGCACGGCGAGCGCCGCCAGCGTCGTGTGCAGGGTCCCGAGGCGGCGCCAGTGCCGGGCCGAGCCGCGCCAGCCGAGCGCCAGGCTGCCGTAGAAGAGCCGGGCGCCCCGCGAATCCGCCCGGTCGCGCATCGTCGCGAGGTCGGGGATCAGCCCGACGTACCAGAACAGCAGCGAGAACAGCAGGTAGCTGACGATGGCCCAGAAATCCCACACCAGGGCGCTGCGCCATTGCGGCCACAGCCCCATCGTGTTCGGGTAGGGGGCGAGCCAGTAGGCGTAGATCGGCCGCCCGAGGTGGAGGATCGGGAACAGCCCGGCGATCGAGACCGCGAACAGGGTCATCGCCTCGGCGAAGCGGTTGATCGAGGCCCGCCAGTGCTGCCGGGTCAGGAGCAGCATCGAGGAGATCAGCGTGCCGGCATTGCCGATGCCGATCCACCAGACGTAGTTGGCGATGGCGAAGCCCCACACCACCGTGGTGTTGATGCCCCAGACGCCGACGCCCCGCCAGAACAGCCACGCGACGGCGACGAGCGTCAGGAGCACGAAGGGCAGGGTGAGCGCGAGGGCGATCCACCAGCCCCGGCCGACCCCGACCAGGATCGGGGCGACCACCGCGTCCGTGATGGCCGCGTCGCTCTCGCGCGCGGCGGCGATCCAGCGATGGGCCGGCCGGGGCTCCGCGCTCACGAGCCGTCTCCCGGCAGGTCGGGGGCGGGGTTGCGCAGGTCCGCCAGGTAGGTGGTGCGCGGGCGCGTCCCGAGATGGCCGAGCAGCGCGTAGTGGCGCGGCTCCGCCCTCAGGCGGGCGACGTCGGACCCCGCCTCGGCGAGGTCGCCGAAGGCGATCGCCCGGCTCGGGCAGGCATCCTGGCAGGCGGTGGTGACCTCGCCCGGCCCGAGCGGGCGCCCGTCCCGCTCCGCGGCGCGGCGCGCGCCGCTGATCCGCTGGATGCAGTAGGTGCACTTCTCCATCACGCCGCGCTGGCGGACCGTCACCTCCGGGTTGCGCTGGGCCGGCAGCGGATCGAGGCCGAGATTGGCGTATTCCTGGCCGTCCGCGTAGCCGAGGAAGTTGAAGCGGCGCACCTTGTAGGGGCAGTTGGCCTCGCAGAAGCGGGTGCCGATGCAGCGGTTGTAGACCTGGAGGTTCAGGCCCTCGCCGTCGTGGACCGAGGCCGCGACCGGGCAGACCGGCTCGCAGGGCGCGTGCTCGCAATGCATGCAGGGCACGGGCTGGAAGCCCGGACGGGGATGGTCCGGCCCGCCGCGATCGTAGGTGTCGACGCGCAGCCAGTGCATCAGCCGCCCGCGCGCGACCTCCTCCGGCCCCACCACCGGCACGTTGTTCTCGGTCTGGCAGGCGACCACGCAGGCGTTGCAGCCGATGCAGAGCGAGGCGTCGATCACCATGGCCCAGGCGTGGCCGTCCGCGTCGCCCGTCCAGGGCGCGATCAGGCTCGGATGGGGGCCGGGATCGGTCCCGGGCGCCTCGCCGATGGCGGTTCGGCCCTCGGCCAGGGCGGCGAGCGTCAGGAGCGGGTAGTTCTCCCGCGCCTCCCGCTCGCGCACCACGCGCTGGGTCGTCAGGATCCCGGGATGCTGCCCGGTCGGGGCGAGGGCGACGCCGTCGACGCGCCAGAGGGCGTCCTCGCGGCGCAGCGCGTAGGCGCTGGCGCCGATGCCGTTGCCGATGGCGCCGGCCCGGGAGCGGCCGTGGCCGAGGGTCAGGCTCGCCACGCCCGCCGCGTGGCCCGGCACGGTCGCGACCGGCACCTCGATGCTGCGCCCGCCGGCGGCGACGCGGACGAGGTCGCCCTGGGCGAGGCCGCGCCGGGCCGCCTCGTCGGGGGCGAGGGCGAGGGCGTTGCCCCAGACCTGCTTGGTCAGGGGCGCCGGGCATTCCTGCAGCCAGGCATTGTTGGCCATGCGCCCGTCCCAGGTCCCGGGATCGGGCCGCAGCACCAGGGTGAGGTCCTGCGCGGCGGCGGGCGGCCCGGGATCGGGCAGGCGCGGGCTGCCGGTCGCCACCGGCGCGGCGGCGCTGTCCTGCACCACGCCCTCGTGCAGGGCGCGCCGCCACCATTCCTCGAACCCGGCCTCGCGCCCCGGCCTCCAGGTCTCGCGCACGAGGTCGTAGGACGCGGCGTCGCCCTCGCCGAGGAGGGCGCAGACGACCTCCTCGGCCGTGCGGGTGGCGTAGAGGGGGCGGATCAGGGGCTGCACCAGCGAGGCGGTGCCGTCGACGGCCCGCAGGTCGCCCCAGGCCTCGAGCGGGTGGGTCTCGGGCACGTGCCAGGTGGCGAGCACGGCCGTCTCGTCCACGGCGGGGCCGAGATGGAGCCGGAACGGGGCCCGGCCCAGCCTCTCCGCGAGGGCGAGGTCGGCGGGCGCGTCGTAGACCGGGTTGACCCCGAGCATCACGAGGTCCTGCACGCCGCCCGCCGCGAGGTCGCGGGCGAGGTCGGAGAGCGTGCCGGGCGCCCGGCCGCCGATCAGGTCCGGCGGCTCGATCCAGTCGAGGGGCGCGCCGAGCACGCCGTTGATCCAGTGCGCGAGGGCGTGGATCTCGGGCGGCAGGGTCGGCCCGGCGAGGACGAGGGCGGCGCCGCGGCGCGCGCGCAGGTCCTGCGCGGCCCGCGCCGCGAGGCGGGCGGCCTCCTCCGGCAGGGTCGGCGCGCGCAGGTCCGCCCCGAGGGCGCGGGCCAGCGCCACCGCCACCTCACCGATCCGGTGCGGCGGCAGGGCGAGGCGGTGGTCGGCCTTGGCGCCGGTCAGGGTCGGCGCCGCCTCGACCGCGTAGAGCCGCGAGAAGCCCTCGCCCGCCGCCGGGACGCGGCGGCTGCCGAAGCCGCGGCCGTTGCGGATCTGGTCGGGACCCGGGCCGAGCGGGTCGGCGTCGAGGCTGACGATCACGGCGGCGCGGTCGAGATGCGGCACGGGCCAGAGCGGGCGGCCGAAGGCGAGGGCGGCGCCGGCCCGGGCGGAGGCGTCCTCGGTCGGCTCGTGCGCGTGCCAGGCCGCCCGCGGATAGGCGTCGAGCAGGCGGGCGATCTGGCGCTGGAGCGTCGGCGAGGTCACCCGGCCGGTGAGCAGCCGCATCCCCTCGCCGCGCGTCTCCCGCCAGGCCGCGACCTTGGCGACGAGCGCCCGCTGCAGCGCGCTCCAGGTGCCGATGTCGCCGCCCTGGCGCAGGGTCTTCGAGCGGTCGGGATCGTAGAGGGACAGCACCGCCGCCTCGGCGAAGACGTCCGTCGCCCCGAGGCTCCCCGGGTGGCGCGGGTTGCCCTCGACCTTGATCGGGCGACCGTCCACGGAGCGCACCCGGCAGCCGCGGCCGTAGCCGGCGAGCGGCAGGGTGCTGGCGAAGACGAGCGGCACGCCCCCGGTGACCCGCTCGGGCTGGACCACGTAGGGGACGATCTCCTCGTCCGGCTTGGCGCAGGCGCCGGCCGCCAGCGTGATGCCGGCCGCGAAGGCCCGCAGCGCCTCGCGGCGCGAGACCGTCCGGGGCCCGCTCAGCGGTGGCATATCGAGCACTCGCTGAGGCGGTCGGCGGACCGGATGTGGTAGGCCGCCCTCAGCGCCCTGCCGCGGGTCTCCTGGTCGGGGGGAGGGGTCCAGGCCATGTCGTAGACCTCCTCGCGGGGGCGGAGATTCGGCTCGGGGTTGCGGTGGCAGTCGAGGCACCAGCTCATCGTGAGCGGGGCGGCCTGGCGCATCAGCGGCATGCCCTGGACGGCGCCGTGGCAGGTCGAGCAGCCGACGCCCTTGGCGACGTGCACGCTGTGGTCGAAGTAGACGTAGTCCGGCAGGGTGTGGACGCGCCGCCAGCGGATCGGCGTGCCGGTGGCGAGGCTCGCCCGCACCGGCGCCAGCATCTCGGCATTGGTCCAGATCTGCGAGTGGCAGGACATGCAGGTGTGGGTCGGGGGGAGGCCGGCGAAGCGGGCCTTCTCCACGGAGGTGTGGCAGTAGCGGCAGGCGATCCCGAGCCCGCCGACATGGTGCTGGTGGCTGAAGGGCACCGGCTGCGCGCGGACCACGTTCTGCCCGGTGGCGTAGGGCGCGGCCCAGAGCCGGTAGGTCAGCCCGACCGCCAGCACCGGGGCCGCGGCCATCCCGGCCATCACCAGGCGGATGATCGTGTCGGCGCCGGGACGGAAGATCTGCACGGTCAGGCGGAGCGTCGGAGCGGGACGGACCGGTGAGCGGCGCGGAGGCGGCCGGTGCGCGGCGGCGGGCCATGTTCGGGGGAGCTCTCGGGCGAGGTCTCGGGCAAATTCTCGGGCGAACTCTCGGGCAAATTCTCGGGCTGCGCGAAGCGGAAGCTGACATCCGGCCGCGCCGCGGATTTGTCGCCCGCTCCCATCACGGAGATGCGCAGCAGCGCGCTGCCGGCCAGCACCGCGAGGCCCGCCGCCACGGACAGCTCCGCGGGCGGCCGCCGCCCGCGGGCGCGCATCGCGCGCTCGGCCGCGTAGAGCCCGAGCGGCAGCAGCACGCCCAGGCCGACGGCGCCGACCTTCTCGGCCGTCCCGGCCCGCCCGCGCGTGGCGGGCTCGACCCCCGTCCGCCGATAGGCGAGCGCCGCGGCCGCGTCCCCGGCGAGCTCGACCGCGAGCGCCGCGGCCGCGATGCCGTGCAGCGCGTCCCGCTGCGGCCCGGCGGGCTCGGCCATCGCCAGGGCCGCCGCCCCCGACGCCACCGAGGAAGCGCCGAAGCGCACTGCCAGCGCGCGGGGTGCCGCCGCCCAGAGCGGCGTCGAGGTCGCCGAGAGGAGGGCGGCCGTGTAGGTCGACAACCCCGCCCCGAGCAGGGCCGCCGGCACGCCCGCCGCGCGGGCGGCCCCCCGCATGGTCCTCGGGGCGATCCCGAGATCGGCGGCGACCTGCGCCGCGGCGCTCACGCCCGCGCAGGCGGAGAAGCCCATCAGGATCCAGGTCCCGATCGACATCGGCGAGGTGGCCTTGGCCACCCGCAGCATGTTGTAGAAGCGGCTCGGGGTGTGCAGGTCGTAGATCAGGAGCGCGCTGCCGAGGGTCGGCGCGAGCAGGGCCGTGTAGCGGGCGCGGCGGATCATCGGGCCGGCCTCGACGCCCCGGGTCGCCTCGGCGAGGGCCGCCAGGATCGCCGAGGAGCCCGAGAGGCCGGCGAGGAAGATGTAGCCGCCCACCACCGCGTTCTCGAACGGCGCCGGCTTGAGCTGCGCGCGGCCGTAATAGGTCGGCCCCGCCCAGGCCTCCCCGGGTTCCGGCCGGCGCGCGCCCGAGGCGCGGTCCGGGCGGGGGAGCGGGGCCTCGGGGCCGCGCGCGACGACGGGATATTCGGCCATCAGGCGCGCTCCTGGCGGCCGGCACCGCGCTGATCGGGACCGCGCCGGCCGCCCCGGGATCCGGCCCCGCCGAGCAGGAGCGCCGCCGCGAGGGCGAGGCCCGCCACCGCGGTGAGCCCGGTCGCGAGGCTCGGGGCGACCCGGTTGGCGGGCCGGGTCGGCGCGGCCGGCAGGTTGTAGACCTCCGGCCGGTCGGTGAGCAGGAAGAAGGCGTTGAGGTGCCCGAGATCGCCGGTGGCGCCCGGGCTGCCGGGCACGCCGTACAGGTAGGCGCCGGGCACGCCGCGCCCGTGCAGGGTCTCGACCCGCGCGCGCGCCTTCTCGTGCAGGTCGCCGAGTTCCCCGAACTGGATCGAGTCGGTCGGGCAGGACTTGGCGCAGGCCGGCTCCAGCCCGCCCTTCAGGCGATCGTAGCAGAGGGTGCACTTGTGCGCCTTGCCGTCGACGGTGCTGACGTCGACCACCCCGAACGGGCAGGCCGGCACGCAATAGCCGCAGCCGTTGCAAATGTCCTGCTGCACCACGACGGTGTCGAACTCGGTCTTGAACAGGGCGCCGGTCGGGCAGGCTTCCAGGCAGGGCGCGTTGTGGCAGTGCTTGCACACGTCGCTCATCATCAGCCAGCCGCTCTGGAATGGCGTCTGGAGGCTGTCGCGCACCCCGCCGGGGCCGGACTTCTCCACGAAGCTGACGTGGCGCCACGTGTTGGCCGAGAGGGCGCCGGTATTGTCGAAGCTGTGGCCGGAGAGCCCGAGATTGTCGGCCGGCAGGTTGTTCCACTCCTTGCAGGCGACCTCGCAGGCCTTGCAGCCGATGCAGACCGTGGTGTCGGTGAAGAAGCCGTAGGATCGGCCCGGCTCGATGCGGGTGCCGGCGGTGATCTCGGCCTCGTCCGGGATCATCCGGTCGAGGCGCGACTCCGCGATCTCGGCCGCGCGGGGATGCAGGTGCTGGATGCCCATCGGCCGGCCCTCAGATCCGCTCCAGCCGCTCGGCGCGGTGGGCGATCAGGTTGCGGGTCCGCGCGTAGCGCACCCGCACCCGGGCCTGCTCGGCCTGGAGCCGGGCGAGGTCGTCGGGCTCCGCCCCCGCCATCGGCCCCAGCACGAAGAGGTGCGCGATCCCCTCGTCGTCGACGAGCTGGAACCGGGTCTCCTGCGCGATGGTGACGACGCCTCGCATCGACGGCATGGGATCCCTCGTCCGCGCAGAGCGCCCGCTCGCGCCGCTTCCGCGCCGCCAACGCCGGGGGACCGGGTTGGTTCAGCGGCGTCCCTCGGCTGCGTCCCGGCCGGCTGCTCCCGCGGTCACATAACGCCCCCGGGCGGCGCCTCCAGGCGCCGGGCCGGCCGCGCTCGGTCCGGCAGCGTACGAAGCCGGGCGCCGGGCCGCCGGCGCGCGCCGCGCCGCCGGAACCATGACGCATGGTCGGGATTGGAGCGCTGGGACGGGTCGCGATCGGCCCCCTGGACGGGAGTGGCGGCCATGGCGCGGCGGATCGGCAAGGGGATCGGCAAGGGCATTGGCAAGGGGATCGGCGAGCGGGTCACCGGCTTCCTGCGCGACTGGTCGATCCCGCGGCAGCTCGCGGGCGAGAGCGTGATGGGGCGCGCCGCCCGCAGCACGATGTCGGAGCGCCTGCGGCCGCGCCTGGAGGAGGCCGACCGGGTCGGCACCAGCATCTGCCCGTTCTGCGCCGTCGGCTGCGGCCAGCTCATCTACGCCAGGAACGGCCGCCCGATCCACGTCGAGGGCGACCCGCGCTCGCCGATCAATGCCGGGACGCTGTGCCCCAAGGGCGCCGGCACGCTCGGCATGCTGCTCTCGCCCGAGCGGATCAGCCGCGTCCTCTACCGGGCGCCGCGCGCGCGGCACTGGGAGGTCAAGCCGCTGGACTGGGCGATGGAGCGCATCGCGCAGCTCACCAAGCAGGCCCGCGACGAGACCTTCGCCGAGCGGCTGCCGGACGGGCGCGTCGTCAACCACACGCTCGGCATCGGGTCGCTCGGCGGCGCGACCATGGACAATGAAGAGAACTACCTGATCAAGAAGCTCTTCGGCGGCGGGCTCGGCATCGTCAACATCGAGAACCAAGCCAGGATCTGACACTCCGCCTCGGTGCCCAGTCTGGGTACCTCCTTCGGACGCGGCGCCGCCACGATGGCGCTGTGGGACCTCGCGAACGCGGACTGCATCATCGAGATGGGGTCCAACATCGCGGAGAACCACCCGATCGCCTTCCGCTTCGTCACCGAGGCGCAGCGCAAGGGCGCGACCATCATCCACGTCGATCCGCGCTACACCCGCACCAGCGCGCTCGCGGACATCTACGCGCCGCTGCGCTCGGGCAGCGACATCGCCTTCCTGGGCGGGATGATCCGCTACATCCTGGAGCACGACCTGTGGTTCCGGGACTTCGCGCTCGCCTACACGAACCTCGCCCACATCATCGAGGACGGCTACCAGGACCCGGAGACCCTCGACGGCCTGTTCTCGGGCTTCGACCGCAGCTCCGCCGCCTACGAGGACGGGACCTGGCAATACGCGGGCAAGCGGGTGCCCTCCTCGGTGGCCGAGCACCGGGTGCAGACGAAGGAGGGCGACCCGGGGGAGGGCAGCCCCTACGAGAGCATGACCGAGGGGCCGCCGCCGCGGGACCCGACGCTGCAGCACCCAAACTGCGTCTACCAGATCCTGAAGCGGCACTACGCCCGCTACACGCCCGAGATGGTCGAGCGGGTGACCGGCTGCCCGCGGGAGACGTTCGTGCGGGTGGTCGAGACCTTCGCGCGCAATTCCGGGCGCGAGCGCACCGGCGCCTTCACGTACGCGGTCGGCTGGACCCACCACACCACCGGCGTGCAGATCATCCGCGCCGCCTCGATCGTCCAGATGCTGCTCGGCAATATCGGGCGCCCGGGCGGGGGCATCATGGCGCTGCGCGGCCACGTCAGCATCCAGGGCTCGACCGACATCCCGACCCTCTACAACATGCTGCCGACCTACCTGCCGCAGCCCAACGTCTTCCACGAGCACGCGACGCTGGCCGACTACCTGCGGGTCGAGACCCCGACCACGGGCTGGTGGGCGAACATGCCCAAATACGTGATCAGCCTGCTGAAGGCGTGGTACGGCGAGGCCGCCACGCCGGCGAGCGACTACGGCTACCAGTTCCTGCCCAAGCTCACGGGCGACGCCTCCCAGGAGCCGATGACGCTCTCGATGGTCGACGGCATGATGCGCGGCCAGTTCATCCTCGGCCAGAACCCCCTGGTCGGCGCCGTCAACGCGGACCTCGTCGAGCGCGGCTTGTCGAAGCTGCGCTGGATGGTGGTGCGGGACTTCGCCATGACCGAGACGGCGAATTTCTGGCAGAAGGGCCGGCTGGTCGAGCGCGGGGACCTCAGCCCGGAGGAGATCGAGACCGAGGTGTTCTTCCTGCCCGCCGCCATGCCGGGCGAGAAGGAGGGCAGCGTCACCAACACGAGCCGCCTCGTGCAGTGGCACGACAAGGTCTGCGAGGCGCCGGGCGACAGCCGCTCGGACCTCTGGTTCATCTACCATCTCGGCCGGCGCCTGAAGGCGCTCTACGCCGACAGCACCGAGACCCGCGACGGGGCGATCCAGGCGCTCACCTGGGACTACCCGGTCGAGGGCGCGGTCGCCGAGCCGCGGGCGGAGGCGATCCTGGCCGAGATCAACGGCTACACGGTCGCCGACGGCAAGCCGGTGGCGAGCTACAAGGCGCTCAAGGACGACGGCTCCACCGCCTGCGGCGGCTGGATGTATTGCGGGATCATGCCGGAGGAGGGGCGCAACCTCGCCCGGGCGCGCCGGCCGGACGGGCCGGACGGGCCGGGCTCGCATCTCGGCTGGGCCTTCTCCTGGCCGTCGAACCGGCGCACCCTCTACAACCGCGCCTCGGCCGACCCGGAGGGCCGGCCCTGGTCGGAGGCCAAGAAGATGGTCTGGTGGGACGAGGCGCAGGGACGATGGACCGGCCTCGACGTGCCCGACTTCGTCGAGACGAAGCGGCCGGACGAGCGTCCGGACTGGTCGAAGCACCCGCGCGGCATGGACGCGCTCGGCGGGGACGATCCCTTCATCATGGAGGCGGACGGCAAGTGCCAGGTCTTCGTGCCGACCGGCCTGAAGGACGGGCCGCTGCCGACCCATTACGAGCCGGTCGAGAGCCCGGTGCGCAACCCCCTCTACGGCCAGCAGATGAACCCGGCCGCGAAGCTCTGGGGGCGGCCCGGCAACGCGCTGCACGCCCCCCAGGACCCGCGCTTCCCCTACGTGTTCACCACCTTCCGGTTGACCGAACTCCATTGCGGGGGCGTGCCGACCCGGGTGATGCCGCACACGGCGGAATTGCAGCCCGAGGCCTTCGTGGAGGTCTCGCCGGAGCTCGCGGGCGAACTCGGCCTCCGCCATCTCGGCTGGACCGTGCTGTCGACCCTGCGCGGCGAGATCGAGGTGCGGGCGATGGTGACCGAGCGGATCCGGCCCTTCCGGATCGACGGGCGGACGGTGCACGAGGTGGCGATGCCCTGGGTGTTCGGCCGCGAGGGCTACGCGCGCGGCGCGGTGGCGAACGTGCTCCTGGCGATCACGGGCGACCCGAACACCAGCATCCACACGACCAAGGCGCTGACCTGCAACCTGCGGCCGGGGCGCCTGACGCAGCTCAAGCGGGAGGCGCGCCGTGGCCCCGCATGAATACGGCCACGCGGCGCTCTCCGCCCTCGACGCGGTGCTGGCCGAGCGGCCGCGCAAGGACGATCACGGCCTGACCCACGCGATGCAGTGCCTGACGCGCTTCCGCGACGAGGTGATCGCGATCCAGCGCGAGGACCCGCCGTCGCGGGACCGGCGCGAGACCCTCTCGCGGCTGAACGCGGTGGTGGCGGTGGTGTTCGGGGCGCATTTCCCCTTGGGCACCGTGCCCTGGGCCGAGGTCGAGAAGGCGCGCGGCTGGCTCCGGGACCTGGTGCGGGAGTTCGAGGGCGAGGGCGCGGCGGGCTGATCCGGGATCGGATTGATCACAGCGGATCTCCGGATCGCGCGCCCGCGCGGCGCGTGAGCGAAGCCCCAATCCGCCATCCCGAAGGAATCAAGCCGATGTGGCCTGAGGGGCTTGCCGGTGGCCGGTGCGGGCCGGCTCCCCGCCGGCGCGCCGCCGCAGGGGAGGGGCGCGTCCGGTCCGGGACCGGGCGCGGCTTGCGCGGCTCAGCGCGGGGTCGGATCGACCAGCGTCAGCTTGCCCTCGAACGGCTTGCTCTGCGCCGTGACGCTCGTGCAGCCGAACGTGTACTCACCCGGCCCGATCGTGCGCAGGCGGATCTCGCCGGTGCCGTTCTCCTTGACCAGGTAGGCGTCGTTGCTCGCCACGTGGACCACGTCGCCGTCGTGGTGGAGCACGTTCTTGTTCTGGAAGATCTGCGGCGCCGTGAGCGTCACGCGCGCGCTCGACCGGTTGGTGACTTCGAGCGCCACGTTGCTGTTGGCCGGCAGGCGCAGCTCCGCCGGCTCGCACTTGGCGGCGCCGTTCTCGCTCGTGATGGTGAGCTGGACCGGCGGCATCGCGTCGCCCCCGGCCTTGGGCGGGGGCAGGTCGTTCGCCGCGAGGGCCGCCCCGGCGAGGCCCGCCAGCAGGAGCCCGGCGAGGCCGCCGCGGGCCAGGGAGAGGTGTCGCATCATCGTCGCTCCGTCCGGTCTGCATGAACGCGCAGGCCAAACGTCGGGAGCCGGCCCGATGTTGCCGGCTGCGACCGGAAGGACCGGCCGCCCGCTCAGGCGCTGTCCGGACGATCACGTCCGGACAGCGCCTGAGCCCGCGCGGCGCTTGAGCGAAGCCCAAAGCCGCCATCCCGAAGGGATCAAGCGGATTTGGGATGACACGCCCGCGCGGCGCCTGAGCGACGCCGACATCCGCATGGCCGAAATGGGAGATGGCGACGCAATCCGTCGGATCTCGGATCAGGCGCTGCCGATCAGGATGCCGGTCGCGAAGACCAGGAGCCCCCCGACCACGACCTGGAACGCCGCCTGCAGGAAGGGCGTGTCCATGTAGCGGGCGCGGATCCAGGAGATCGCCCAGAGTTCGAGCAGCACCACCGCCACCGCGAGGCCCGTCGCGAGCCGGAAATCGTGGATCAGGTAGGGCAGGGTGTGGCCGATCCCGCCCGCCGTCGTCATCAGCCCGCAGACGAGGCCGCGGATCCAGGGCCGGCCGCGCCCGGTCATCGAGCCGTCGTCCGAGAGCGCCTCGGCGAAGCCCATCGAGATGCCGGCTCCCAGCGAGGCCGCGAGCCCGACCAGGAAGGCGTCCCAGCTGTTCTGCGTCGCGAAGGCCGCGGCGAAGACCGGGGCGAGCGTCGAGACCGAGCCGTCCATCAGGCCCGCGAGGCCCGGCTGGATCACCTGCAGCACGAACAGGCGGCGGGCGGTCTCCTTCTCCTCCTCGCCGGCCCGGGTCTCGGCGCGCGCCTCCAGCTGCGAGGCCATCGCCTCGTGCCCGGCCTCCACGTCCGCGAGGTCGCCCAGGAGCTTGCGCACCTTCGGGTCGCTGCAGCGGGCGGCCGCCTCCCGGTAGAAGCGCTGGGTCTCGGCCTCCATCGTCTCGGCGCGGTGGCGCACCGCCGCGATGTCGAAGCGCGCCTGCATCCAGACCGGCTTGCGGCGCACGAAGCCCTTCACGTCCTCGCGGCGGATCAGCGGGATGTGGTCGCCGTAGCGCTCCTCGAAGAGGTCGAGGAGCTGGCGGCGATGGTCGCTCTCGGCGCTCGCCATCTCCCGGAACACCTGCGCGGAGGCCGGGTAATGCTCCCGCAGGCGCTCGGCGATCTCGCGGTAGATGCGCCCGTCCTCCTCCTCCGCCTGGATGGCGAGAGCGAGAACTTCCCGGTCGGTGAGGTCGGACAGGGCAACCTGCGGGCCCTGCGTGAACAGCGGCATGCGCGGCTCTCCGGTGCATGAATTTAGAATTGCTCTAATTCCAGACTGAGCCGCGCGTCAACACCCGCGGGGTGCCCGCGGCGCCGCGCGCCGCACCGGCGCGGGGGCGGCGGGCGCGCGGGGCTCGCCTCGACACGGGGGGATGGCATGACTAAGAGAACGGGCGCGAGCCCTTGGTGCTCCTCACGAAACGCCCGCCGTCCGCCCAGCGGGCGTTCCGTGAGCGGCACTCCCGGGCCGGGATGTTCTCGCCCCCACCTCAACCCACGAGTTTTCGCCCGATGAGCGGTGTCAACGAGATCCGGTCGACCTTCCTCGACTACTTCGCCAAGCACGGGCACGAGGTCGTCCCCTCCTCGCCGCTCGTACCGCGCAACGACCCCACGCTGATGTTCACGAACGCCGGCATGGTGCAGTTCAAGAACGTCTTCACCGGAGTCGAGAAGCGGCCCTACCACCGCGCCGCCACCGCCCAGAAGTGCGTCCGCGCCGGCGGCAAGCACAACGACCTCGACAACGTCGGGTACACGGCGCGCCACCACACCTTCTTCGAGATGCTCGGCAATTTCTCGTTCGGCGACTACTTCAAGCCGCTGGCGATCGAGTTGGCCTGGAACCTCGTGACGAAGGAGTTCGGCCTCGACAGGAGCAAGCTGCTGGTCACGGTCTACGCCGACGACGACGACGCGGCGACGCTGTGGCGCAAGATCGCCGGCTTCCCGGAGGAGCGCATCATCCGCATCGGCACCTCCGACAATTTCTGGCAGATGGGCGATACCGGCCCGTGCGGGCCGTGCTCGGAGATCTTCATCGACCAGGGTCCGGAGCTGTGGGGCGGCCCGCCCGGCAGCCCGGAGGAGGACGGCGACCGCTTCCTCGAATTCTGGAACCTCGTCTTCATGCAGTACGAGCAGATCGAGCCGGGCAACCGGGTCGGCCTGCCGCGGCCCTCCATCGACACCGGCATGGGCCTGGAGCGCATGGCGGCGATCCTCCAGGGGGTGAAGAGCAACTACGACACCGACCTGTTCCGGAGCCTGATCGACGCGGTGGCCCACCAGGTCGGCCGGCCGCCGGAGGGCGCGCAGACCGCCTCCTACCGGGTGATCGCCGATCACCTGCGGGCCGCCTCCTTCCTGGTCGCCGACGGGGTGCTGCCGGGCAACGAGGGGCGCGGCTACGTGCTGCGCCGGATCATGCGGCGGGCCATGCGCCACGCCCAGCTCCTCGGCGCCCGCGACCCGATGATGTACCGCCTCGTGCCCACCCTGGTGCGCGAGATGGGGCAGGCCTATCCCGAGCTGGTGCGGGCCGAGTCGCTGATCTCCGAGACCCTGCGCCTGGAGGAGACCCGCTTCCGCCGCACCCTGGAGCGCGGCCTGTCGATCCTGGACGCGGAGACCCGCGACCTCTCCGAGGGCCAGAACCTCTCGGGCGAGACCGCCTTCACGCTCTACGACACGTACGGGTTCCCCCTCGACCTGACGCAGGACGCGCTCAAGTCGCGCGGCATCGGCGTCGACACCGACGCCTTCAAGGCCGCGATGGAGCGCCAGCGCGCGGCGGCCCGCGCCGCCTGGGCGGGCTCCGGCGAGGCGGCGACCGAGACCCTGTGGTACGCCCTGCGCGAGCGCGTCGGCGCCACCGAGTTCCTCGGCTACGAGGCCGAGACCGCGGAGGGCGTGGTCACCGCCCTGGTCCGGGGCGGCGTCGAGGTCGAGGCGCTGGCGTCCGGCGAGGAGGGCCTGCTGGTGGTGAGCCAGACGCCCTTCTACGGCGAGTCCGGCGGCCAGGTCGGCGATACCGGCACGGTCGCGGCGGCGGGGCTGCGGGCGCGGGTCACCGACACCGAGAAGAAGCTCGGCGACCTCTTCGTGCACCACGTCGCGGTCGAGGAGGGCCGGCTCACGGTCGGGCAGGCGGTGGAGCTGAGGGTCGACCACGCCCGCCGCGCGGCGATCCGCGCCCACCACTCGGCCACCCACCTGCTGCACGAGGCGCTGCGCCAGGTGCTCGGCGACCACGTCGCCCAGAAGGGCTCCCTGGTCTCGCCCGAGCGCCTGCGCTTCGATTTCAGCCACCCCAAGCCGATGAACGACGACGA
The DNA here is from genome assembly GCF_000019365.1 of Methylobacterium sp. 4-46. Lineage (GTDB taxonomy): Bacteria > Pseudomonadota > Alphaproteobacteria > Rhizobiales > Beijerinckiaceae > Methylobacterium. Next base: position 6,413,453 of record NC_010511.1, read on the forward strand.
GGTCGCGGCGGTCGAGGAGATGGCGAACCGCGTGCTGCTGCAGAACGGGCCGGTGGTGACGAAGCTGATGGCCGTCGACGACGCCATCGCGACCGGGGCCCGCGCGCTCTTCGGCGAGAAGTACGGCGACGAGGTCCGGGTCGTCTCGATGGGCGAGGATCAGGGCGGGGACGGGCGCCGGCGCACCTTCTCGGTCGAGCTCTGCGGCGGCACCCATGTGGGCCGCACCGGCGAGATCGGGCTGATCACCGTGGTGGGGGAGGGCGCGGTCGCCTCCGGCGTGCGCCGGATCGAGGCGATGACCGGCGACGCGGCGCGGCGCCACCTCGCCGAGGAGAGCCGGCGCCTCGCCGCCGTGGCGGGGCTGCTGAAGGTCCCGCCGGCCGAGGCGGCCGACCGCCTCGCCGCCCTGATCGAGGACAGGCGCCGGCTGGAGCGGGAGCTCTCCGAGGCGCGCCGCAAGCTCGCCATGGGCGGCGGCGGGGCGGGCGAGGAGCCGGTGCGCGAGGTCGCGGGCGTCAAGCTGATGGCCCGTTCCGTCGAGGGCGTCGAGATGCGCGACCTCAAGAGCCTCGCGGACGAGGGCAAGAAGCGCCTCGGCTCGGGCGTGGTCGCGATCGTCGGCGTGGCGCCGGACGGCAAGGCCGGCCTCGTCGTCGGCGTCACCGACGACCTGACCGACCGCTTCGACGCGGTCGCCCTGGTGCGGGCGGGCTCCGAGCGCCTCGGCGGCAAGGGCGGCGGCGGGCGCCGCGACATGGCCCAGGCCGGCGGCCCGGACGGGGCGGCGGCGCAGGACGCCCTCGCCGCGATCGAGGCGGCGCTCGCCGCCGCATGAGCCGGGCTCGCCGCCTGGGCGGGGCTTGCCGCCTGAGCGGCGCCGCGGCCGCTCGGGCTTGCCGCGGCTGCCGGGAGACAGTACGGCCCCAGCCGGGCGGACCCGGCCGGGGCCCAGGACGGGGAGCGGAGGGAGAGCGTCGCGCATGAGGATCGTGGATCAGTCCATCCCGGACGTGAAGCTCGTCGTCCCGGCGCGCCACGGCGACGCGCGCGGCTGGTTCTCCGAGACCTACCGGGCCGACCTCCTCGCGCAGGCCGGCATCACGGACCTCTTCATCCAGGACAACCAATCCTTCTCGGCCCAGGTCGGCACGGTCCGGGGCATCCACTTCCAGACCCATCCCCACGCGCAGGGCAAGCTCGTCCGCGTCGTCTCCGGGGCGATCCTCGACGTCGCCGTGGATCTGCGCCGCGCCTCGCCCAGCTACGGCCGCCACGTCGCCGTGCGCCTGGATGCCGAGAACGGCCACCAGCTCTACGTGCCGGTCGGGTTCGGCCACGCCTTCTGCACCCTCGAACCCGACACCGCCATCGCCTACAAGGTCTCGGGCGGCTACTACAGCCCCGCCCATGACGGCGCGCTCCTCTGGAACGACCCGGATCTCGGCATCGACTGGCCGGTCTCGCCCGAGGCCGCGATCCTCTCCGCCAAGGACAAGGCCGCCCCGCGCCTCGCCGACCTTCCCGCCCATTTCTGACGCCCCGAACGGAGATCCCCTCCCATGCGCATCCTCGTCACGGGCGGCTGCGGCTTCATCGGCTCGGCGCTCGTCCTCCACCTCGTCCGCGACCTCGGCCACGAGGTGCTCACCCTCGACGCCCTCACCTACGCGGCCAACCCGATCTCGCTCCTGCCGCTCAGGGACGAGCCCCGCCACCGGCTCGTTCAGGCCGACATCTGCGAGCCCGAGCGCGTCGCCGCGCTCTTCGCGGAGTTCCGGCCCGAGGCGGTGATGCACCTCGCCGCCGAGAGCCACGTCGACCGCTCGATCACCGGACCGGCCGCCTTCATCCGCACCAACGTGGTCGGCACCCAGGTCATGCTCGAGGCCGCCCGCGCCCACCATGCCGGCCTGCCCGCGGACGGGCAGGCGCGCTTCCGCTTCCTCCACGTCTCCACCGACGAGGTCTACGGCTCGCTGCCCCCGGGCGGCTTCTTCACCGAGGAGAGCCGCTACGACCCCCGCTCGCCCTACTCGGCCTCCAAAGCCGCCTCCGACCACCTCGCCCGGGCCTGGCACGAGACCTACGGCCTGCCGGTGCTCGTCACCAACTGCTCGAACAATTACGGGCCGCGCCACTTCCCCGAGAAGCTGATCCCGCTGATGATCCTCAACGCGCTGGAGGGCAAGGCGCTGCCGGTCTACGGCGACGGGCAGAACGAGCGCGACTGGATCCACGTCGAGGACCACGCGCGCGGCCTCGTCGCGGTGCTGGAGCGGGGCCGGATCGGCGAGACCTACCTGCTCGGCGGCCGCGCGGTGCGCAGCAACCTTTCGGTGGTGCGCACGCTCTGCGCGATCTTCGACCGGCTGCGGCCCGAGGCCGGCCCGCACGAGCGGCTGATCAGCTTCGTGACCGACCGTCCCGGCCACGACCGGCGCTACGCGATCGACCCGAGCAAGGCCGAAGCCGAACTCGGCTGGCGCCCGACCCGGAGTTTCGATCAGGCGCTGGAGGAGACGGTCCGCTGGTACCTCGACCACCGCGAGTGGTGGCAGCCGATCCGCGAGGGCCGCTACGCGGGCGAGCGCCTCGGCCTGACGGCGGCGTGAGGGCGCGATGCGGGCGATCCTGATCCTCGGCGGGGGCGGCCAGGTCGGCACGGCGCTGCGGCACGCCGCCTGGCCGGCGGGGGTGGCGCTGCACGCGCCGTCGCGCGAGGCCCTCGACGTCACCGACGAGGCGGCCGTGGCGGCGGCGCTCGCCGAGCGCGCCTACGCGGCGGTGATCAACGCCGCCGCCTACACGGCGGTCGACCGGGCCGAGAGCGAGGTCGCGGCGGCGTGGCGCCTCAACGCGCTGGCGCCCGCCATCCTCGCCGCCGCGACGGCGCGGGCGGGGATCCCGCTGGTGCAGGTCTCGACCGACTACGTGTTCGACGGCAGCTTGGCGGGCGCCTACCCGACCGACGCGCCCGTGAACCCGGCCAGCGTCTACGGGGCGAGCAAGGCGGGGGGCGAGATGGCGGTGCGCACGGCCAATCCGCGCCACGCGGTGGTGCGCACGGCCTGGGTGGTGAGCCCGCACCGGGCCAACTTCGTCAAGACGATGCTGCGGCTGGCGGGCGAGCGCGACGCGCTGCGGGTGGTGGACGACCAGCGCGGCTGCCCGACCTCCGCCGACGACCTCGCGGCGGCGCTCGCCGCGATCGCCCTGCGGCTCGCCGAGGATCCCGCGGCCCCGGGCGGCACCTACCATTGCGTGAATGCCGGCGCGACGACCTGGTGCGGCTTCGCGCGGGCGATCATGGCGGGCGCCCGGGCGCGCGGGGCGCGGGCGGTCCCGGTCGAGCCGATCGCGACCTCGTCCTACCCGACGCCGGCGCGGCGCCCGGCCAATAGCGAACTCTCGACCGCGACGCTGAGCCGGGATTTCGGGATCGTGCCGCGGCCCTGGGAGGCGGCGCTCGCCGACATCCTGGACCGGCTGATCGGCCCGGTGACGCCGGCCTGAAGGAGGCCATGATGAAGGGCATCGTGCTCGCCGGCGGCTCCGGCACCCGACTCCACCCGGCGACGCTCGCGATCAACAAGCAGCTGCTGCCGGTCTACGACAAGCCGATGATCTACTATCCGGTCTCGGTGCTGATGCTGGCCGGGATCCGCGAGATCCTGATCATCTCGAGCCCCGAGCACCTGGACAATTACAAGCGGCTGTTCGGGACGGGCGAGCAGTTCGGGGTGACCTTCTCGTACGCGCTGCAGCCGCGGCCGGAGGGGCTGGCGCAGGCCTTCCTGATCGGGCGGGACTTCGTCGGCGCGGACCCAGTCTCGCTGATCCTGGGCGACAACCTGTTCTTCGGGGCGGGCCTGCGGGCCCTGCTGCAGCGGGCGCGGGCGCGGGCGCGGGGAGCGACGGTGTTCGCCTACCACGTCGACCACCCGGAGGCCTACGGGGTGGTGAACCTCGACGGCTCGGGCCGCCCGACCAAGCTGGTCGAGAAGCCGAAACTGCCGGAATCGACCTGGGCGGTGACCGGCCTGTACTTCTACGACAACCAAGTGCTCGACATCGCGGCGGCCGTGAAACCCTCGCCGCGGGGCGAGCTGGAGATCACGGACGTGAACCAGGCCTACCTGGAGCGCGGGCAGCTCGAGGTGGAATGCATGTCGCGCGGCTACGCGTGGCTGGACACGGGAACGCATGACAGCCTGCTGGAGGCGGGGGAGTTCGTGCGGGTGATCCAGAGCCGGCAGGGGATGCAGGTGGCCTGCCTGGAGGAGATCGCCTACCTGCAGGGCTGGATCTCCCGCGAGCAGGTGGCGGCGCGCGGCGACCTCTTCGCCAAGACGAATTACGGCCAGTACCTGCTGCGCCTCGCCCGCCAGGAGACGCACGCGGGCTATTGAGGCCGGGCGCCTCCGCGGCGGGGCTCCGCCCCGCCCCCGCCGTCACACCGGCCGCAGCAGCACGTGCTTCTTGCGCCCGAAGGACAGCTTGATCACCCCGTCCCCGGTCAGGTCGCCCTCGCCGAGCACCGCCCGCTCGTCGCTCACCGCGGCGTCGTTGACCTTGAGCCCGCCGCTGCGCACCTGCCGGCGCGCCTCGCTGGTCGAGGGCAGCAGCTTGGCGTGGTCGGGGCCGAAGGCGGCGAGCACGCCGAGGCCCGCGGCCAGGGCCGCCCGCGGGATCTCGACCGTCGGCAGGGTCTCGGGCGCCGCCCCCTCCTCGAAGGTGCGCCGCGCCGTCTCGGCCGCCGCCTCGGCCGCCTCGCGCCCGTGCAGCAGCGCAGTCGCCTCGGTGGCGAGCACCTTCTTGGCCTCGTTGATCTCGGCCCCGCCCAGAGCGGCGAGGCGGTCCGTCTCGGGCAGCGGCAGCAGCGTGAACAGGCGCAGGAAGCGGCCGACATCCGCGTCCTCGGTGTTGCGCCAGAACTGCCAATACTCCCAGGGCGAGAGCAGGTCGGGATTGAGCCAGACCGCGCCCGAGGCGGTCTTGCCCATCTTGGCGCCCGAGGCCGTGGTCATCAGCGGGCAGGTCAGGGCGTGGAGCTGCGGCGTGCCGAGCCGGCGCCCGAGGTCGATCCCCGTGACGATGTTGCCCCACTGGTCGGAGCCGCCCATCTGCAGGGTCACTCCGTAGCGCCGGTTCAGCTCCACGAAGTCGTAGGCCTGCAGGATCATGTAGTTGAATTCCAGGAAGGACAGTTCCTGGTCGCGCTCCAGCCGCAGGCGCACGCTGTCCATCGACAGCATCCGGTTCACCGAGAAGTGACGGCCGACCTCGCGCAGCATCTCGATGTAGTTGAGCTGGGTCAGCCACTCGGCATTGTCGGCCATGCGGGCGAGGCCTGCGGCCTCGCCGAAGCGCAGGAAGCGCGCGAAGGTCTTGCCGATCTCCGCCTTGTTGGCGTCGATCTGCTCCACCGTGAGGATCCTGCGGGTCTCGTCGCGGCCGGACGGGTCCCCGACCCGCGTCGTGCCGCCGCCCATCAGCGCCACCGGCGTGCCGCCGGTCGCCTGCAGCCAGTGCAGCATCATGATCGAGAGCAGGTGCCCGATATGGAGCGAGGGCGCCGTGCAATCGTAGCCCACATAGGCCGTCAGCCGGCCCTCGCGGGCGGCCTCGTCCACGCCCGCGAAGTCGGAGCATTGGTGGACGTAGCCGCGCTCGATCAGGACCTTCAGGAACTCGGAGCGGGGCGCGAAGTCGGTGGGCGCGGCCATGGGCATCGGGTCTCGTGTGGCGGCGGGACAAGCCCCGGCCGCCGTGCTAGCTCGGATGAATGCGCGGCGCTCATAGCAGCGCGCGGCGCGAAAGGCACGGGCCGGGTTCACGGGCCGGGTTCACGGGCCAGGTTCACGGACAGGGATCGCGGGCAGGCATCATGGGACGGGTGATCGGCCTGATGAGCGGCACCTCGCTCGACGGCGTCGACGTCGCGCTGATCGAGACCGACGGCGAGGCGGTGAGCGTGACGCGCGGCGGCAACGGCGGCCTCGCGCCGCTCGGCCCCACCGGCTACCGCGCCTATTCGGACGAGGATCGGGCGCTGCTGCGCCGGGCCCTCGCCGATGCGGAGGCGATCCGCGCGCGCGGCGACCGGCCCGGAATCCTGCGCGAGGCGGAGGATCTCGTGACCGCGCGCCACGCCGAGGCGGTGGAGGCCTTCCTGGCCGAGACCGGGCTCGCGCCCGGCGACATCGACCTCGTCGGCTTCCACGGCCAGACCGTGATCCACCGGCCCGGCGCGGGGCTCACCGTGCAGATCGGGGACGGCGAGGCCCTGAGCCGCCGCCTCGGCCTGCCGGTCGTCCACGACCTGCGCGACGCGGACGTGCGGGCGGGCGGGCAGGGCGCCCCGCTCGTGCCGGTCTTCCACCGGGCCCTGGCGCGGGCCTCGGGCTTCGAGGGGGCGCTCGCGATCCTCAACATCGGCGGCGTCGCCAACGTCACGCTGATCAGCCGGGCGGGGGATCTCCTCGCCTTCGACACCGGGCCCGGCAACGCGCTCCTCGACGACTGGATGCGCGAGCGCACCGGAACGCCCCTCGATCGCGGCGGCCGCGCCGCGGCGGCGGGGCGGCCGGACGAGGCGCTGCTCGCCTGGCTCCTGGTCCACCCCTACTTCACCCGCCGCCCGCCCAAATCCCTCGACCGGAACTGGTTCTCGCACCGGGTCGCCGGCCAGCTCCCGACCGAGGACGGGGCCGCGACCCTCACCGCCTTCACGGTCCGGGCGATCGCCCGCGCCCTCGACTTCGCCGAGGAGCCGCCGCCGCACTGGATCGTGGCCGGGGGCGGGGCGCGCAATGCCGAGATGCTGCGGCTGCTGCGCCACCACCTGCGGGCCGAGGTGACGCCGGCCGACGCGATCGGCTGGTCCTCCTCGCATCTCGAGGCCCAGGCCTTCGCCTACCTGGCGGCGCGCTCCGCCCGCGGCCTGCCGATCACCTTCCCGTCCACGACGGGCGCCCCCGCGCCGATGACCGGCGGCGTCACGGCGCGTCCGTGAGCCTCGGCCACGCGCTCGCCCGCATCGTCCGCGAGTACCCGGCGGCGCGCTGCGACCCGCTCCCCGGCCACCCGCTGGCGCACGTGATCCGCCGCGGCGCCCCCGACGAGGTGCGGGCCGCCCTGCCGCCGGGCGCCGCCCTCCTGGTGAAGGGCAGCCCCGGCCGCGGGCGGCACTGGGCGGCGGTGCCCTGGATCGCCGTCTTCGACCCCGCCGTCACCACCAGCGCCACGCGGGGCTACTACCTCGTCTACCTGTTTCCGACCGACCGGGAGGCCGTGCACCTCTCCCTGGCGCAGGGCACGGTCGCGGCGATGCGGGCGCACGGGTGCCGGGCCCCGGCGCATCTGCGCGCGGACGGCGAGCGCCTGCGGGCGCGCCTCGCCGACCATGCGGACCGGCTCCCGGTGACGCGGATCGGCCTCGGCACCGTCGGCGACCTCCCCCTCGGCTACGAGGCGGCGCACATCCTGGGCCTCAGCTACGGGCTCGCGGAACTCGGCGACGAGCGGCGGCTGCGCCGCGACCTCGCGGCCGGGCTCGAGGCCTGCGCGGCCCTCAAGGCGCGCGGCGGGCTGGCGCCCAGGTGATCCGGGATCCGCTTGATCAAAGCGGATCCCGGATCACGAGCCCGCGCGGCGCCTGAGCGAAGCCATCAACCGGATGGCGTATGAGCCGGCGGAGCGCCCAGTCGAAGCGCGGCTGTAACCTAACGGCAACAGGCATCCGGCGCTGGCACCGGAAGGCTTAGCGGCGCGTTAACCATGGCGCGCTTATCGCGTAACCGGGATCACCTTCGCGATTCGCCACAGCCCAGCCACAGCCCAGCCACAGCCCATGCCGCGACCGCCCGCCCGATTCGAGACCTGCGCCACGCCCGCGGCGGCCCTTCGGCCGGCCCCGCGCCGGGCGGCGACGCGTCTCGGCCTCGCGGCGGCCCGCCTCGTGGGAGCCTGCCTGGTCGGGATCTGCCTGTTCGGGACCTGCCTGGTCGGGACCTGCCTGGTCGGGGCTTGGCTCGGCCTCGCGCCCGCGGCCTGGGCGGGCGCGCTGCCGGCGGTCGCGATCGCGGCCGAGCTCTCGCCCGCGCCGGAGGGCGGCACCCGGCTCAGCGTCGTGCTGTCGCGCCCCGTCGAGGCCAAGGCCTTCGTGATGGAACGGCCCGACCGCGCCATCATCGACCTGCCCGAGGTGAACTTCCAGCTCCCGCTGGAGACCGGCCGGCGGCGGGAGGGCCTCGTCGCCTCCTTCCGCTACGGCCTGTTCGCGCCCGGCCGCTCGCGCATCGTCATCGACCTCGCCCAGACCGCCACGGTGGCCAGGGTCGCGACCAGCTCCCGCAAGCGCGACGGGGCGACCTTGCTCACCATCGACCTCGCGCGCGCCGACCGCGACGCCTTCCGGCGCGCCGCCGTCGCCCCGGCGCCGCCCGCCGCCCCGAAGGCCGTGCCGGCGAGCGCGGGCGACACCCGCCCCCTCGTCATCATCGATGCCGGCCACGGCGGCACGGATCCGGGGGCGATCGCCGCGAACGGCGCCTTCGAGAAGGACATCGTCTTCGGCGTCGCCCGGGACCTCGCGCGGCGCCTGGAGCAGGGCGGGCGGGTGCGGGTGCGCATGACCCGCGAGAGCGACGTCTTCGTGCCGCTCGGGGAGCGCGTCCGCATCGCCCGCGACGCGAGGGCGGATCTCTTCATCTCGATCCACGCGGATTCGATCTCGGCCGCCCCGCAGGTGCGCGGGGCCACGATCTACACCGGCTCCGAGAAGGCGACCGACGCGGAATCGGCCCGCCTCGCCGACCGCGAGAACAAGGCCGACCAAGCCGCCGGCGCCGACAGCGCCGAGGGGCCGGGCGACGTCGCCGACATCCTGCAGGAACTCACCCTGCGCGAGACCCGCGGCTTCTCGGCGCGCTTCGCGCAAGGCCTGCTCGGCCAGCTCGACCGGGTGATGGAGATGAGCAGCAAGCCCCACCGCGAGGCGGGATTCCGGGTGCTGCGCTCGCCGGACGTGCCCTCGGTGCTGGTCGAACTCGGCTACCTGTCGAGCAAGCACGACCTCGACCTCCTGCTCTCGGACGCGTGGCGGGCCAAGGTCACGACCCGCATGGCGGAGGCGATCGAGGCCTTCTTCGCCGCCCGCCCGGCCCCGGTCCCGGCCGTGGTCGCCCGCAGCTCGGCGCTGACCACCGCCCCAGTTTCACCATAGATCCCGTGTCGATGGGCGCCCGTCGGCGTCTCGATTCCCCAGGGCCTGCCGCGGCCGCTCGCCTCTCGCCGAAGCGGCGCGATGGGGATATCCTGGCCGCGGCGCGGCCTGCAGCCCCTGCGGCTCATCATCGACGGATCGGGTTCGGATGCGCTTTGTCCTTCGCTTCTTCGGCTTCCTGTTCAGCATCGCCGCGATGGTCTTCGTCGCCGGCGCCGCGGTAGGCGGCTACTTCTACTGGAAGTACTCTCAGGACCTGCCCGACCACGCCGCGCTCGCCAATTACGAGCCGCCGGTGATGACCCGCGTCCACGCGGCGGATGGCAGCCTGCTGGCCGAGTATGCCCGCGAGCGGCGGCTCTACCTGCCGATCCAGGCGATGCCCAAGATCGTCGTGGCGGCCTTCCTGTCGGCCGAGGACAAGAACTTCTACAAGCACAACGGCATCGACCCCGAGGGCATCGTCCGCGCCGTGCTCACCAACGCCCAGAGCGGCAAGAAGCAGGGCGCCTCGACCATCACCCAGCAGGTCGCCAAGAACTTCCTGCTCTCCAGCGAGCAGACGATCGACCGCAAGGTCCGCGAGGCGCTGATCGCGCTGCGCATCGAGTCGACCTATTCCAAGGACAAGATCCTCGAACTCTACCTGAACGAGATTTTCCTCGGCACGATCGTGCCGGGCCGCAACCTGCACGGGATCGCCGCCGCCGCCCTCGATTATTTCGGCAAGTCGGTGCACGAGCTGACGATCCACGAGGCGGCCTACCTGGCGGCGCTGCCCAAGGGGCCCAACAACTACCACCCCTTCCGCAAGACCCAGGCGGCGCTGGCCCGGCGCAACGAGATCATCGGCCTCATGGCCCAGAACGGGTACATCACCCGCGAGGAGGCCGAGGCCGAGCGCAAGCAGCCCCTCGGGGTCAATCCGCGCAGCATCTCGCCCAACACCGCCAACGCGAACTACTTCGCCGAGGAGGTGCGCCGCGAGATCGCCGAGCGCTACGGCGAGAAGAAGCTCTACGAGGGCGGCCTGTCGGTGCGCACGACCCTCGACCCGAAGATGCAGGCCCAGGCCCGCAAGGCCCTGGTGGACGGGCTCGTGCGCTACGACCAGGCCCGGGGCTGGCGCGGCCCGCAGGCCCGCCTCGACCTCGCCGGGCGCGACTGGGGCCAGGCGGTGGCGGAGGTGCAGGCGCTGGGCGACGTCCAGCCCTGGCGGCTCGCCGTCGTCCTCGACACGGCCGGCGGGCGGGCGCAGATCGGCCTGCAGCCCAAGCGCGAGAGTTCGGGCCAGGTCTCGAAGGACCGCGAGACCGGGATCATCGGCCCGGAGGGCGTGCGCTGGACCGGCCGCAGCGTGGCCGCGGCCCTGAGCCCCGGCGACGTCGTCTACGTCGAGCGCATGGACGGCGCCGGCAACGCCTACCGGCTGCGGCAGGTGCCGGAGATCTCGGGCGCCATCGTCGCCATGGACCCGCATACGGGCCGCGTCCACGCCATGGTGGGCGGCTTCTCCTTCGACGAGAGCGAGTTCAACCGCGCCACCCAGGCCCAGCGCCAGCCGGGCTCCTCGTTCAAGCCGATCGTCTACTCGGCGGCCCTGGACAACGGCTACACGCCGTCCTCGATCGTCCTCGACACCCCGATCACCATCGAGGCCGGTCCGGGTCAGGAGGCCTGGACGCCCTCGAACTACGACGGCAAGTCGGGCGGCCCGCACACCCTGCGCTACGGGATCGAGCACTCGAAGAACCTGATGACGGTGCGGCTCGCCAAGGATATCGGCATGCCGCTGATCGCCGAGTACGCCCGCCGCTTCGGCGTCTACGACGACCTGCTCCCGGTGCTGCCGATGTCGCTCGGCGCCGGCGAGACCACGGTCATGCGCATGGTCACGGCCTACTCGATGCTCGACAATGGCGGCCGGCGCATCCGCCCGACCCTGATCGACCGCATCCAGGACCGCACCGGCGAGACGATCTACCGCCACGACAACCGCAAGTGCATCGGCTGCGACGCCGAGAAGTGGTCCGGCCAGGACGAGCCGAAGCTCGTGGACGAGTCCGAGCAGGTGCTCGACCCGCTCACCGCCTACCAGATGGTCTCGATCATGGAGGGCGTGGTCCAGCGCGGCACCGCCACGATCCTGAAGGACGTCGGCAAGCCGCTGGCGGGCAAGACCGGCACCACCAACGACGCCAAGGACGCGTGGTTCGTGGGCTTCTCGCCGGATCTCTGCGTCGGCATCTATCTCGGCTACGACAAGCCCCGCTCCCTCGGCGACCGCGCCACCGGCGGCGGGCTGGCGGCGCCGATCGCCCGCGACTTCCTGAAGGCGGCGCTGGCCGACAAGCCGCCGACTCCCTTCCGGGTGCCCCCGGGCATCAAGCTGATCCGGGTCAACCTCGCCTCGGGCACGCGCGCCTCGGGCGGGGAGGGGAGCATCCTGGAAGCCTTCAAGCCCGGCACCGCGCCGCCCGACAGCTACTCGGCCCCGGCGGCGGCCCAGCCCTCGGCCCCGGGCGCCCCGCCGCCGGACGCGGACCGGGCGGCCCAGGCGGGCGGCTTGTACTGACGCACCGGATTGCGGGGTCCCCGCGCGGGATCCCGCCCCGATTGGTCCGCGAGCAGGCCCTGGTGGCGCTCGTCCGCCCGGTCACCCGCCTCGGCTTCACCGCCACCGTCGTTGCGGGCCGCCTCCTGCGCTTGGTCTCCGCACTTGGCAAGCGGGCTGGCGGGCGGAGCCTCCGTCACGGCCCGGGAGACGGGGCTCAACGTCCGGCAGCGAGGCGCCGCCATCATCCTCCTGCCCTGCGGTGGCGACGAGGGACGATGATGGCTGAGGAGATCCGCGACCTCGATCCGGCGGACATGCTCCGCTCGGACGAGGCCATCGGAGCGGTCCTGTCCGGCCTGCCCCGCGCGCAGCTGCAGCGCTCCCTCGCGGAGGGCGGGATCCCGAGCCTGGAGATCACGCTCGGGATCCTGAGGGCGCTCGGTGTCGGGGTCTCGGCCACCCCGCTCGGGGCCGCTTCCTGACCGGCGGCTCCGTTTACACCGCCCCGCCGGGGCGCTATCACACCCGCCCACCTCGCCAACCCCGACACACCAGATGCGCGCCGAGATCGAACAACTCTCGGATGCCGCCAAGCAGTCGATCGGACTGCTGAGGAGGCATCTTTGACTGGGATACCGCCGACAAGCGCCTCGCGGAGCTGAATGCCCGCTCCGAGGACCCCGACCTCTGGAACGACCCGGAGGCGGCCCAGCGGGTCATGCGCGACCGCAACGACCTCGAGGAGGCGGTCGCCTCCATCCGGCGCCTGGAGCAGGGGCTGGAGGACGCCGCCACCCTGATCGAACTCGGCGAGATGGAGGGCGACGAGGCCAGCATCCGCGAGGGCGAGGAGCAGATCCGCGCCGTCCAGGCCGAGGCGGCGCGCCGCCAGATCGAGACCCTGCTCGCCGGCGAGGCGGACGGGAACGACACCTATCTCGAAGTCCACGCGGGCGCGGGCGGCACCGAGAGCCAGGACTGGGCCAACATGCTCCAGCGCATGTACGCCCGCTGGGCCGAGCGCCGGAAGTACAAAGTCGACATCGTCGAGTGGTCCGAGGGCGAGGAGGCCGGGATCAAGGGCGCCACGCTGCTCATCAAGGGCCACAACGCCTATGGCTGGCTCAAGACCGAGTCCGGGGTGCACCGGCTGGTGCGGATCTCGCCCTACGACTCGAATGCCCGGCGCCACACCAGCTTCGCCAGCGTCTGGGTCTACCCGGTGGTGGACGACCGGATCACCATCGAGGTGAAGGAATCCGACTGCCGGATCGACACCTACCGCTCCTCCGGGGCGGGCGGACAGCACGTGAACACCACCGATTCGGCGGTGCGCATCACCCACCTGCCCACCGGCATCGTGGTGGCCTGCCAGCAGGAGCGCTCCCAGCACAAGAACCGGGCCACCGCCTGGAACATGCTGCGCGCGCGGCTCTACGAGCTGGAGCTGAAGAAGCGGGAGGAGAAGGCGAATGCCGAGGCGGCCTCCAAGACCGATATCGGCTGGGGCCACCAGATCCGCTCCTACGTGCTGCAGCCCTACCAGCTGGTGAAGGACCTGCGCACCGGGACCCAGTCGACGAGCCCGGACGACGTGCTGGACGGCGACATCGACCCCTTCATCGAGGCGTCCCTGGCCCAGCGCGTCTATGGCGGGGGCGAGGCGGTCGAGGACATCGACTGACGGGCCGGCGGGGCGCCCCGCGGCCCCCGGCCGCGCGGCGCCCCGCCCTCCGTCAGCGGATCCGCGACCATGCGCCGCCGTCGGGGCCGGCCGAGCCTCCTCCCGCGAAGGCCAGGGCGCTCGCCCGCAGGAAGCGCTGCGGGTCGACGGGCTCGCCGTCGATCCGCGTCTCGTAGTGGAGGTGCGGGGCCGTCGAGCGGCCGGTCGAGCCGACGCGGCCGATCACCTGCCCGGGCTCGACCACCTGGCCCGGCGCCACCGCGAAGGCCGAGAGGTGACCGTAGCGGGTCGCGAGCCCGTGGCCGTGGTCGATCTCCACCATGTTGCCGTAGCCGCCGGCGTACTCCGCCGACACGACGCGGCCCGCCCCGGCCGCGCGCACGGGCGCGCCGTACTCCGCCTTGAGGTCGACCCCCGTGTGCAGGGCGAGGCCCCGGGTGAAGGGATCGACCCGGTAGCCGAAGGGGCTCGACACGCCGGCATCGAGCTGGGTCGGGCGCCAGAGCGGCAGGGCCTTGACGACGCGGCGCAGCTCGTCGCGCTCGCTCATCGTGCGCTGGGCCATCATCAGCGCCGTCTCGAAGGCGCCGCTCCCCACCGGGACGAGCGGCCCGCCGATCCCGGCCGGGCGAGAGGCCGCGAAGCGGTGCGGGTCGAGGCCGAGATCGGCCACGAGGCGGCGCAGCCGCGCCGCCTCGCCCTGACTGCGCTGCAGGATCCGGTCGAGGGTGAGGCTCTGCCGGGCCGCCGCCGCGTCGAGGGCGGCTTCGAGTTCGGCGACGCGCAGCGGCAGGCTGAGGGCGCCCGGGCGCGGGGCCGGGTCCGCGGCCTCGCTGCGCAGGCCGAGGGATCCGGGCGTCGGCAGCGGCGCCGGCTTCGGCGGCGCCGCGGGGAGGGGGGCCGGGTCGTGGGCCGACACGCCCTCGCCCGCCTGCTCGGCGAGCCCGAGCAGCATCGCCTGGCGGTTCTCCAGGGCCATCTGCCGGCTCGCCAGCTCGGCGACGCGGGTCTCGACGCCGTCCTGCTCCAGGAGCTTCTGCGTCGCCACCCGGTCGAGCCGGGCGCGCAGCGCGCTCACCTTCTCCTCGTAGGCGTATTGCATGGCGCTCTGGCGCGCCATGAACTGCGCCAGCGCCGCGTCGTGGAAGACGATGAACCAGGTGGCGGCGCTGGCCCAGAGGGCGAGGAGCCCGAAGGCCGCGCCGGCGAGGACGACCGTCCGCCGCCGGATCACCCACTGGCCTGGATCGTCCGCGGCGGGACGGGGCGGCGGGCCGGGGCGGGAGCGAGGTGAGGGCATCGGGCCGTTCCGAGGACGTATCCAGGAATTGAGCCCGTTAGGGTTAAGGAAATGCCAAGGGCCGCACCCCGCGGCCCCGGATGCGCGGCGCCCGAGCGCCCAAGGTCAGCGGCCCAAGGTCAGCGGCCCTGGTCAGAGCGCCTTGGCGGCCGCCAGGACCGCCTCGGCGTGGCCCGGCACCTTCACCTTGGGCCAGACCTGGGCGACGCGGCCGTCGCGGTCGATCAGCACGGTGGTGCGCTCCACGCCCATGTACTTTCGGCCGTACATGCTCTTCTCGACCCAGACCCCGTAGGCCTCCAGCATCGCCTTCTCCTCGTCGGAGGCGAGCGGGAAAGCGAGGCCGTACTTCTCGCGGAACTTGTCGTGGCTCCTGATCGGGTCAGGCGAGACCCCGATCACCGCCGTGTCGGCGGCCGCGAACGCCTCCCGCAGATCGTTGAAGGATTTGGCCTCCAGGGTGCAGCCGCTCGTGTCGTCCTTCGGATAGAAATACAGCACGGCCTTGCGGCCCTTGAGGGAGGTGAGACTGATCGTCTCGCCGCCGGTCGCCGGAAGCGAGAAATCGGGGGCCGGTTCACCAGATTTCAGCGGCATCGTGCCTTCCTTTCGGCCGATTGATGGTGTGCCTCGTCGGACCCGGGCGGACTGCGCCCGGGACAAGACGCCGACGATGCGGGGAGCCGCAGGCCGAGGCGCCCGGTGCCCGGACGGGCCCGGGCGCGACGGATGCGGTTGCAGGATTAACCGAGGGTAACCGATGGGAGAAGATGCTGGGCGGACTTGTCCGCAGGCCGCTTCTCCGGCGACGACAGGCATGGATCAGGCTTCCTCCCCCCGCCCCGCTCCCTGTCCGGTCCGGCGATCGGCCCTGAGCCGCTGCGTCCGGGGCGTGCTGATCCTCAAGCTCGGGCTGGCGCTCCTGCTCGGGCTGGCGAGCGGCCTCGCCTATCTGCGCCTGTCGAGCGGGCCGATGAGCTTCGCGTGGCTGGAGCCGCGCCTCGGCGAGGCGATCGCCGCGCGGCTCGGCCCCGGCTGGCGGGTCGAGATGCGCGACAGCGCCGTGGAGATCGACCGCGAGGGCGCGCTGGCCCTGCGCACCACGGGCCTGGAGATCCGCAACCCGCAGGGCGCGCTCGTGGTGCGCGCGCCCCTCGCCCTGGTCAGCATCGACCTCACCTCGCTCCTCGGCCTGTCGATCCAGCCGCGCTCGGTGGAGTTCCGCGACCTGCAATTGCGGGCGGTGGTGCACCGGGACGGCTCGATCGCCGCCTCGGCGGACCCGTCGAACGCCGCCCCGCCGACGCCCCCGGTGGTCGAGGCGGCCCGCGGCAGCGTCTCCCCGCTCTCGGCCACGGTCGCATCGATCCTCGGCCTGGTCCTCGATCCGGGCGGGGTGATCGGCAGCCTCGACCGGGCCCGGCTCACCAACGCGCGCCTGACCCTGACGGACGATGCCGGCGTGGAGCGCGCCGTCTTTCCCCGGGTCGACGGGCTGTTCAGCCGCGACGCGGTGCGCGAGGCCCGCGTCTTCGAGATGCGGATCATGGGCCCGCACGGGCCCTGGCGCTTCGGCGGCGACGTCGAGCAGGCGGCCGGAGACCTGCGGCGGGGCGTCCTCACCCTCGACGACCTGCCGGCCACCGACCTGCTGCTCCTCTCCGGGCAGTCCCGGCTGCCCGTCACCACCGACGTGAAGCTCTCCGGGCGCGCCACGGTGGCGATGCACGGGGCGCGGCTCGACACGATGACCCTCGGCCTGCGGTCGAGCGAGGGCACCGTCCTGATCGAGGAGAAGGACTTCAACCCGGTGACGGTCGAGGCCGTCACGGTCGAGGCGACCTGGGACGAGGCGCGCCGCGCCCTCAGCCTCACCTCCCTCGACTATCGCGGCGCCGGCAACGCGGTCCGGCTCTCGGGCGAGTGGGTCGCCGGGGCCGAGGGGGCGGAGACGGCCTGGACCGCCACCCTCTCGGGGCGCGACGCGGTGCTGCGGGGCGCCGTCGAGAGCGACGCGCCGGTGCGGATCGACAGCCTCGAAGCCAAGCTCGCCGGCCGCGACGAGGGCGTCGTCATCGAGCGCTTCGCCCTGACCGGGCCGACCGCGAGCGGCACGATCGCGGGCACGCTCGGCACCCGCGCGGACGAGGGCGGCCTCACCCTGCACATCCTGGTCGACCGGGCCGAGGGCCGCACCGCCCTGCGGCTCTGGCCCGAGCACATCGCGCCGCCGATCCGCAGCTACCTCGTCGACAACCTGCACGCCGGCAAGGTCGACAGCCTCGACATCACCGTCGACATGACGCGCGAGGAATTCGCCGCCGCGACGAGGGGCGACCCGATGCCCGACCAGGCGGTGCGGATCGCCTTCGCGGTGAGCGAGGGCAACCTGCAGATCTCGCCCGAGGCGCCGCCGCTCAGCCGCGGCCGGGTCGCCGGGCTGGTCACCGGGCGCAACACCACGATCCGGGGCGCCACCGCGGAGATCCGCGTGGCGGACGGGCGGGTGCTCGCCATCCAGGACGGCTCCTTCGTCATCAAGGACGCGGTGCCGCACGACGTGAAGGCGCAGATCGGGCTGCGCCTCAGCGGCGGCACCGACGCGCTCGCGGCGCTGCTTCAGGCAAAGCTCTTCCGGGGGCTCACCACCACCGAGATCGACCCCGCCGCGACCCGCGGCCAGGCGGATCTGCGGATCGACTTCCCCCTGAGCCTGGAGGCGGTGCCCGACATCGCGGACCTGCCGGTGACGATGACCGGCAGCCTCGCGGAGGTCTCGGTGGACCGGATCGTCGGCAAGGACCGGCTGGAGAACGGCCGCTTCGCCGTCACCTACGACCGCACCGGCTTCTCGCTCAAGGGCGAGGGCAAGCTCTCGGGCGCGCCGATGAGCGTCGACCTGCGCCAGCCCCGGGCGGGGGCCCCGGGCGAGGCGGTGGTGGCGCTCACCCTCGACGACGCGATGCGGGCGCGCCGCGGCCTGCCCGCTGCCCCGTCCCTCGCCGGGCCGGTGCCGGCGCGGTTCGTGGTGCCGATCGGGCGCCCAGGCCGCACCAGCACGCGGGTCGAGGCCGACCTCTCCCGGGCCTCGATCGACGGGCTGCTGCCGGGCTGGAGCAAGGCCGCGGGCAAGCCCGGCCGGCTCACCTTCGCGCTCAGCGAGGCCGGGAGCGGCTCCGAATTGCGCGACATCGTGCTCGAATCCGGCAGCGTGTCGGTGAAGGGCAGCGCGGTGGTCTCGGCCGAGGGCGGACTCGAACGGGCGGAGCTCACGAGCCTCAAACTCTCTCCGGGCGACGACGTGCGCGGGCAGGTCGAGCGCAGCGGCGGCGCCTACCGGGTCAACCTGAGGGGCAGCGTGGCGGATGCGCGCCCCTTCCTGCGCGCGCTCACCGGCCCGGGCAGGAAGGGCGGGGGATCCCGGGAGGGCGGCAAGGACGTCGACGCGGATCTCTCCTTCGCCATCCTCACGGGCTTCAACGAGGAGGCCCTGACCAACGCCACCCTGAAGCTCTCCCTGCGGGGGGACGACCTGCGGCAGGCCCGCATCCAGGGCCGCCTGCGCGGGGCCTCGGTGCGGGTCGAGGTGGCGCGCGGGGAGCGCGCCGGCCCGCCGATCCTGAGCGCGGACTCGACCGATGCGGGGGCGGTGCTGCGCTTCCTCGACATCTACCGCCGCATGCAGGGCGGGCGGCTGTCCCTGCAGAGCACCCTGAACGACGGGCCGCAATCGGGCGCCCTGCAGATCCGCTCCTTCACCCTGCGCGACGAGCCGGCCCTGGGCCGGATCATGGCGCAGGGCGAGCCGCCCGAGGAGGGCGTGCGCGGGACGGGGCAGCGGCGGCCGGTGAACGATGTCGGCTTCGACAGGCTGACCGCCGAGTTCGTGCGCAGCGGCACGCGGATCGACATCGCGGACGCGGCGATCTCGGGCCCGGCGATGGGCTTCACCCTCGGCGGCTCCCTCGACACGGGCCGCAACACCACCGACATCCGCGGCACCTTCGTGCCGCTCTACGGGCTGAACAACGTCTTCTCGCAGGTGCCGATCGTGGGCCCGCTGCTCGGCGGCGGCCACAATGAGGGGCTGTTCGGCATCAACTTCTCGGTGACGGGGCCGATGAGCGCGCCGAACGTGGCGGTCAACCCGCTCTCGGCGATCGCCCCGGGCTTCCTGCGCAAGCTGTTCGGCGCCGGCGGCGGCGATCCCTCCGCCGCGGCCGCGCCGCGGCCTGAGCGCTGAGCCGCGGCCACGCCGAGGCCTGAGCGCTGAGCTGCGGCCCCCTCGCTATCCCGGTCGCGCCGCTCCGCCGAGGAGGCTTCGCGCGAGGGGGCCTCGCGCTCCTTCGTGACGCGCTTGGGCGCGATCGGGTCGCTCGCCGGGAAGGTCTCCTCGACCGCCTCGTCGAGGAGCTGGTCCTGGCGCGCCTCGCGGTCCTCGCCGGGCCGGCTCGGGGCGGGCGCCGCCTCGGCGGCGCGGTCGGCGAGGGACCGGCCGCCGTCCCCCGGTCCGGGCCGGTCATCCCGGCTCGACGTCGAGGGTGGGGACGTCGAGGGTGGGGACGTCGAGGGTGGGGTCTTGGGAGCCTCCGTCCGCCACTCCGGCCCAAAGTCAGGGCCGGCCGATCGTTCGCCGGGTGGCGAGGGCCGCCCCGCGAGGCTGCGTGCGCGCCCGCACCGCCGCCCGGGAGGAGCCGCCATACTCAGGATCCATCGACGGCGCCGACGCCGCCGATGAGATCCAGCCGGCGGGGCGCTCGACCAGCACCGCCTCTTCATCCGGGAGACCGTGCCATGATCAGGAAGACCCTCGCCGCCGCCGTCGCCGCCCTGACGCTGGCGGGCGCCGTCACCACCACGACCTCCTCGGCCCAGGCCGGCTGGCGCGGCGCGGCCATCGCGGCCGGCGTGCTCGGCGTCGCGGCCGGCGCCATCGCCTCGCAGGCCCGCCCGGCCTACGCGGTCCCGGTCTACGGCGAGCCGGCCTACCCGTATGGCGGCTGCGGCTACGAGCGCCGGCCGGTCTTCGACGAGAACGGCTACCAGGTCGGCTGGCGCCGCGTCCCGGTGTGCTGAGGGCCCGCACCCGCTCCAGCTCCCCCACCGGTCACCGCCCGCCTCCCGCCCGGGGGGCGGGCCGTCCGCGTCACGGGCCCGGCGGCGCGGACAGCGCCGCCAGCGCGGCGTCCCGGGCCGCGCGGTCGGGCAGGGCCTCGAACACGCCGCGCCGGGCGACCACGCAGGCCGCGCAGGCCGCCGCGTGGCGCAGGCAGGCGGCGAGCGGATGCCCCTCGGCGAGGCTGACGGCGAGCCCCGCCGTGAAGGCGTCGCCGGCCCCGATCGTGTCGAGGGCCGCGACCGGCAGGGCGGGCTGGACCAGGAGCGGCTCCCCCGCCGCCCGGGCGATCGCCCCGCCGCGGCCGAGCGTCACCACGACGAGGCGCGGCCCTCGGTCGAGGAGGGCCGCCGCCAGGTCCGCGGGCGCCGCGCCGGCGAGCCCGAGCGCCTCCCCGAGGGCCGCCGCCTCGGTGGCGTTGACGACCAGGATCCCGGTCCGGGCGAGGAGCCCGGGCGGCGGCGGGCGGAAGGGCGAGGGGTTGAGCAGGGTCTCGACCCCGGCCGCCCGCGCGCGGCGGAAGGCCTCGCTCACCGCCGCATCGCTCGTCTCGAATTGTGCGAGGACGAGGCGCGCCCGGACCAAGCGGTCGGCCACCTCCGCCACCTCCGCCGCCCCGAGCCGCGCATTGGCCCCCGGATAGACCGCGATGCAGTTCTCCCCCGCCGCGTCCACGAAGCCGATTCCCGCCCCGGTCGGCGCCTCCACCCGGCGCAGCAGGGTGTCCGGGAGGTCCGCCCTGCGCAGGGCGGCCGCCGCGAGGTCGCCGAACGCGTCGTGGCCGACCGCGATCAGCCCGTCGACCCGCGCCCCCAGCCGCCGCGCCCCGACCGCGAGGTTCAGCCCCTTGCCGCCCGGATCGAACTGGAAGGCCCTGGCCTCCAGCGTCTCCCCGGGTCGCGGAAGCCGCGCAACCGTGGCAGAACAGGCCGCGACGAAGCTGCCCAGGACGAACAGGCTCGCACCTTCCCCCATGTCGCCCCCCGCGTCGCTCACGGCGAAGCTCCCTCCCGGCCGCGCGGTCGCCGCGCCTGGCGGCAGATCACCACGTCCGGCCCGGCCTGTCATGGTGCGGCGGCCGCCCGCGCGCCGCACCGCGAGATCGCGCCCGTGATGGCCGCGGGTGCCGCCGGGCGCGGCCGCGCCGGCCCGGGGCCGGCCGCGCCCTCGCTGCCGAGCCTGCTCCAGCTGCGCGACGATACGGCGAAGCCCCTCTACCTGCAGTTGGAGGAGCAGCTGCGCGCCCTGATCGAGGACGGCACTCTCCCGGGCGGCGTCACGCTGCCGGCCGAGCGCGCCTTCGCGGAGGCGATGGGGGTGAGCCGCACCACGGTCCAGCGCTGCTACGAGGTGCTGCGCCGCGAGCGCTACGTCAGCGCCCATGGCCGGCTCGGCCACATCGTCGAGGCCGGGCGGACGCGGCTCAGCCCCGGCATGGACCGGCTCAAGGGCTTCACCGAGGAGATGCGCGAACTCGGGCGCGTGCCCTCCTCGGAGATCCTGGAGCGCGCCGTCGTGCGGGATCCGGCCCTGGCCGGCCTGTTCGCCCGCCCGCCCGAGGCGCGCTTCCTGCGGCTGGTGCGCCTGCGCAAGGGGGACGGCGTCCCGCTCTCGCGGGAGCGGGCGTGGTACGACCTCACCGCGGTCCCGCAACTGGCCGAGGCCGATCTCGGCGGCTCCGTCTACGCCCTGCTGGGCCAGCACGGGGCGGGGCTGGTGCGCTGCCGTCAGACGATCGAGGCGGCCCTGGCGGACGAGCATGCCTGCGCGCTGTTCGGCTACCCCGAGCCGCGCCCCTGCCTGCTGATCAAGCGCCACTCCTACGCCCGGGACGACCGGCTGATCGAGTACGTCGAGGGCCTGTTCCGCGGGGACGCCTACGCGTACCGGCTCGACTTGAGCGTGTGAGCGACGCCGACATCCGCATGGCGACGCAATCCGTCGGATTGCGCCATGAGGGGCGTCAGGATCGCGGCCGAACGGGCATCCCCGAGGGAGGGGCGGGAGGGACCGCCCGAGCGCTCGCGCCCGTCGGTCCCGGCTGCCACGTCGGAATGCCAGGGACGAAGCCGGACGGATCGGGCGGCCGGCCGACGCCGCGCTCAGGCCGCGGCCCGGCGCGGCGCCAGGGTCTCGGCGACCGCCTCGGGCGTCGCGAAGAGGTGGGCGGGCCGCAGCGCCGCCAGCGCGTCGGGCCGCGTGTAGCCCCAGGCGACGGCCCCGAAGGCGAGGCCGCAGGCGGCGGCGGCCTCCGCGTCGCGCAGCTCGTCACCGAGGCAGATCACCCGCTCGGGCGGCAGGCCGCCCGCGCGCACCAGGGCGCGGAAGCGGCGCGCCTTGCCGAACAGGGGGGCGCCGCAGGCGAAGGCGTCGATGCGGGCGGCGCTCTCGGGACCGAGCACCCGGCGCACCGTCGCCTCGCGGTTGGCGGTCACGACGGCGAGGCGCAGGCCCGCGGCCGCGAGGCGGGCGAGCAGGCCGGGGATGCCCGGGAACAGCCCGATCTCTTCCGCGTCCCGGGCCGCGAGGGCGCGCATGTGCCGCGCGATGAGGGGAAGCTTCCAGGCCGGGACCTCCAGGCGATGCAGGATCGCCCGGGCGCCGAGGCGGCGCAGATCCTCGACCTCGCCCGGCGCGACCCGGCGGAAGCCGTAGCGGTCGGCCACCCCGTCGAGAACGCGGCAGAACCACGGGAAGCTGTCGGCGAGCGTCCCGTCGAAATCGAGGAGGACGAGGCCGTAGGGCCCCGCCGGAGGCGGCCCCGCGCCGCGCCGGGTCACCGGCAGTAGCGGGGGAGACGTCGCTTCCAGCGCTCGCCGACCCGCAGGTCGCCCTCGCGCCGCTTCGGCCGCGGCGCGGCCTCGCCCACGGCCCGCAGGGCCGCGAGGGAGACCGGGGCGAGGGCGGGAGGGGCGGGCTCCGGAGCCGGGGCCGGGGCCGCCGGCGGCTCGTCGGGCCAGTCCTCAGGCCAGACGAAGCCGGTCTGCGCCGAACCCTTGAGAGCCGGGCCCTTGAGCGCCGGGCCCTTGGGCGCCGGCACCGCCTTCCGGGTGGCCGGACGGCCGGGGCGGCGGCGGAAGACCGGCTCCTCCTCGACCGGGGCCGGCTCCGGCTCGGGCGCCGGGGGCTCCGGCGGCGCGATCAGGCTCGGCAGGACCCGGCGGGACGGGGTCTGGGCGGAAGAGCCCTGGGCGGAGGCGGCGGTCTTCGCGGGCGCGGGCAGCGGCGCGTCGTCGAAGCGGCCCGACTGCGTCGCGGCGGCTGCCTCCTCGATGAGGCCGGTACCGGCCCAGAGGGTGTTCGCCGGAGCTTTCGGCTCCCCGGCCTCGCTCGACGCGGCCGGGGAGGTGCGGGTACGTTTGATCTCGACCGTGAACGACGGTCTCGCGCGATAGCGCGTCATCGAATGTCCTGAAGCGGTCTGTTCGGGATAGGGCCCGCCGCATGCTGCGCGGACGCCTGCCCCTCACTTAGGATGAGACGCCTCACTTGTCCATGCGGGGAGTTGATAAAGTGTCAATGGATGAGATCTGGGGCGCAAACGCGCCGTCAACGGCGCGCGATCCGGCCGGCGCGGCAAGTTCAGGGAAGATCCTCCGGCGGCCCGTCGGCGGCCGCGGCCAATGCGCGGGCGGCCGGGCGTGAACATCTTCGTGCTCACCGGGGCCGGCATCTCGGCCGAGAGCGGCCTCGGCACCTTCCGCGACCGGGGCGGGCTGTGGCACCGGTTCGATCCGGCCCGGCTCGCGACGCCGGAAGCCTTCGCGGCCGATCCCGAGGAGGTCCACGCCTTCTACAACCTGCGGCGGCGCGGCGTGCGCGAGGCCGCCCCGAACGCCGCGCACCAGGCGCTGGCGCGGCTCGAGGCGGGCCTCGCCGCGCGGGGCGGGCGGCTCTTCCTGTGCACGCAGAACGTGGACGATTTGCACGAGCGCGGCGGCGCGCGGGCGGTGGTGCACATGCACGGCGAGATCCTGCGCGCGCGCTGCCTCGCCTGCGGGGCCGAGGCGCGCTGGGAGGAGGATCTGACGGTGGACACGCCCTGCCCATCCTGCGGGCGGGGCGGCGGGATGCGCCCGGCCGTGGTCTGGTTCGGCGAGGTCCCGCTCCACCTCGACGCCGTCGAGGAGGGGCTGGCGGCCGCCGACCGCTTCGTGGCGATCGGCACCTCGGGGGCGGTCTACCCGGCGGCGGGATTCGTGGCGCGGGCGCGCCGGCGCGGCATCCCGACCCACGAGATCAACCTCGAACCCTCCGACACGGCCCGCACCTTCGACAGCGCCGCCTACGGCCCGGCCACCGAGGCCGTGCCGGCCTTCGTCGCCTCGGTGCTGGGCGGGGAGGGCTGACCGGGCCGGCGGGGCCGCCTCACGGCGCGTAGGCGCTCGCGGCGGTGGGCAGGCCCTGGCCGGCCGGGCGGGACGGGGAGAGGAGCCGCAGGCGCGGCGCCGCCCAGGCGCCCGCGAGTTCGTAGAGCGCGGGCCTCGCGTCGCCGCCGCGCAGGACGTCGCGGGCGCTCGGCTCCACCTGGGCGGCGAGGCGCCGCTCGGCGAGGCCGATCTGCCCGCGCAGGGCGAGCGCCGAGAGCGCGGTGCGCACCTGCCCCTGCGCGATCTCGCCGAGCCCGCCGGTCACGCCGAGCGTCACCTGGGCGCGCTCGAAGGGCAGGCGGCCGCCCCGGCGCAGGACGGGATCGACGCCCGGCGCCTCGGCGAGGCTCAGCCCCGCGATCTCCCCGTCCTCCACCGTGACGGCGACCCGCCCGCCGAGGCGGCGGGTCATCGCCGCGAGGTCGCCGCCCGTCGCGTCGAGGGCGAGGCTGCCCTGCACCCGGCCGCCGAAGCCGCGGCCGAGGCCGAGATCCGCCAGCAGGGGGCCGATCTCGACCCGGTCGAGGTTGCCCTGGAGCTTGACTTCGAGCCCGCCCGCCCCGGCATCGAGCAGCACGGCCCGGCCCTTGACGGTGCCGCCCTGCAGGGTGGCGCGCCCGAGGCTCGCCTCCACCGCCCCGGCCCGCACGAGCAGGCCCGCCGCCACGTCCTCCGCCTCGACGGGGCCGAGCCGCGCCGCCGCCGCCGAGAGCCGCAGGTCGAGGTCGCCCTCGGTCCAGCGCGCCAGGGCGAAGAGCGCCTCCGCCCCGATCCCGGATGGAAGGCCCGGGAGATCGAGCCGCTCGGCCGCGAGCGTGCCCGAGAGGGCGAGGCGGCCGTCCGGCCCCAGGGAGGCCGCGCCCGCCCCGTCGAAGGCGCTGCCCGCCAGGACGAGGTGCAGGGCCGGCATCGCCACCTCGCCCGGGCGGGCCTCGACGCGGCCCTCCAGGCTGACGCGGCCGAGGAGGGGGGAGAGGGGCGCGCGGCAGCCGAGCCACCCCAGCACCTCCGGCAGGGCGTCGGTCGAGAACCGGCCCTCGCCGGTGAGCGCCGGCCCCTCCTGCCACCTGCCCGTCCCGTCGAGGTCGAGGCTGCCCGAGGGCCAGGCCAGGGCGGCCCGGAGCGGGCTCGCGCCCCCCCGGGCGAGGTCGAGGGGCCGGGCGGCGGCCAGCGCCACCGTGGTCGGCACGCCGCGCCACGCGAAGCGGCCGGTGAGGTCGAGCCCGGCGCCGGCCCGCGGCCAGCTCGCCGAGAGGGTGACGTCGCTGAGGCGGTCCGGGCCGGTCTCGCCCGCCGCGATCCGGCCCCCGCTGAGGGAGAGCCGGCGCAGGGGCCTCGCGCCCGCGGCGAGGCGCGCGGTCAGCCGGGCGAAGGGCGCGGCCCAGCGGTCGTCCGCGTCGGGCAGGATGAGGCGGGCGCCCGTGAGCGTCACCGCCGCCGCCTCCGCCTGCCCGATGAGCAGGCCGCCGAGGCCGAGCTGCATGTCGAGGCTGGAGGTCTCGGCCAGGAGCCGCTCGCCGTTGCGCAGCCGCACGCCCCGGAAGGTCAGGCGCGGCGCCGGCAGCAGGGCGAGGCTGGTCGGCCCGTCCGCCTCGAAGCCGAGCCCGTAGGCGCGGGCGAGGTGGCGGCCCACGAAGGCGACGGCCGGCGGCGTCGCCACGGTCCAGGATTGGCAGGCCGCGACGGCGAGCGCCACCGCGCAGGCACCGCCGGAGAGGACCAGGATGGATCGGCGCGACATCGCTCCCCGGCTGATGGTGTGACCCGACACGTGCCCTGCACGGCCGGCCGCCCGCGGGCAGCCGGCGCGCGCGCCAACCCTCTCTTCTCCCATAGACCCTCGCGCCGGGTTTGTCTTCAGCCGGGGCGCGGCCCGTCCCCTGCCGGCCGGGGGCATGCCACCGGCGGCCCGCGGCCCGCGGCGCGCGGCTTGCCAAGCGGGGTGCCCGCGTCGCAGGGCGGGCCACCGGGAGCGTGCCGGTTTTCGCGCGCGCCCCCGTGACCGTGCGCCCGTTCGGTGCTTAAGAAGGAACCCGCCCCCCGCGGGGGGCGAGGGCGGCAGCCCGCCTCATGCGGGAGGCGGGGGCGGCAGGCGCGGGATCCGCGAAGATCCGGCGCAGGAGAGGGATGGAGATGAAGAAGGTATATCCCGACGCCACGGCGGCCCTGGCGGGCCTGATGCGGGACGGCATGACGATCATGGCCGGCGGTTTCGGCCTGTGCGGCATCCCGGACGTTCTGATCGACGCGGTGCGCGAGAGCGGCGCCAAGGACCTCACGGTCATCTCGAACAACGCGGGCATCGACGGTGTCGGCCTCGGCGTCCTGCTCGAGACGCGCCAGATCCGGAAGATGATCTCGTCCTACGTCGGCGAGAACAAGACCTTCGCGACGCAGTACCTCGCGGGCGAGCTCGAGATCGAGTTCAACCCGCAGGGCACGCTCGCCGAGCGCATCCGGGCCGGTGGGGCGGGCATCCCGGCCTTCTTCACCAAGACCGGCGTCGGCACCCTGATCGCCGAGGGCAAGGAGGTGCGCGAGTTCGACGGCGAGCACTACGTGATGGAGCGCGGGCTCTTCGCCGACATCTCGCTCGTCCACGCCTGGAAGGGCGATACCGAGGGCAACCTCGTCTATCGGAAGACCGCCCGCAACTTCAACCCGATGATGGCGACGGCCTCGCGCATGACGGTGGCGCAGGTCGAGCACCTCGTGCAGCCGGGCGAGATCGACCCCGACCACATCGTGACGCCGGGCGTGTTCGTGAAGCGGATGATCCACCTGCAGAACCCGCAGAAGCGCATCGAGCAGCACACCACCCGCAAGCGCCCCGAGGCCGCCGCGACCGGCGGCGGCGCGATCTAGGATCAGGAGGATTCCCATGGCCTGGACCCGCGACCAGATGGCGGCCCGCGCTGCCCGCGAATTGCAGGACGGTTTCTACGTCAACCTCGGCATCGGCATCCCGACCCTGGTGTCGAACTACATCCCCGAGGGCATGTCGGTGCAGCTCCAGTCGGAGAACGGCATGCTCGGCATGGGCCCCTTCCCGTACGAGGGCGAGGAGGACCCGGACCTGATCAACGCCGGCAAGCAGACCATCACGGAGCTGCCGACCACGAGCTACTTCTCGTCGTCGGATTCCTTCGCGATGATCCGCGGCGGGCACATCGACCTGTCGATCCTGGGCGCCATGCAGGTGGCCGAGAACGGCGACCTCGCCAACTGGATGATCCCCGGCAAGATGGTGAAGGGGATGGGCGGCGCCATGGACCTCGTGGCGGGCGTCAAGAAGGTCGTGGTGGTGATGGAGCACGTCGCCAAGGCCAAGGACGGCGCGGAGAGCCCGAAGCTCCTGAAGGCCTGCGACCTGCCGCTGACCGGCACGCAGGTGGTCGACATGGTGATCACCGATCTCGGCGTCTTCACCATCGACAAGAAGGGCGGCGGCGGCATGAGCCTGATCGAGCTCGCCGACGGCGTCACCGAGGAGGAGGTGCGCGCCAAGACCGAGGGCCGCTACCGGGTGGCGCTCCGCAACACCTAAGCATCATCCGCCGAAGTGGTCACCAGTTCGGCGGCAAAAATGATGCGAAAACAAGAGTCTAAGCAGAATTGCATGGCGCAGTTCTGCTTAGAGCATTGTCCGGCGAAGGGGATGCCGGTTCGTCGAAGACAATGCGGCAAAATCAAAGACCGAGAGCAGGGTTCCGTTGCAGCTTGATCGAACCCTGCTCTAGGCGGAACGGCAGGCGGCGATCCTGCTTGATCTTTTGCCTTCGCATCGGCTTTCGCTGACGCGGTCCTTCGGTTCGCCGCCGAAAAGGTGACCGCTCCGGCGCATGATGCTCGGGCGCCCGCGGCGGCCGGCCCCCTCGCTCCGGGGCCGTCCGGCGTGCAGGGCGGGGCGCGGGCCACGCAAGGCGCGCTTGGACCGGGTCAGGACCCGGCATGCGCGAAGCCGAACCGGGCGATGGGCCGGGCCCTGCCCGACCCTGCCCGGGGGCAGCCGATGTCCCGGCGGCCCCCGACCCCCGTGGGACGCCGATCCGGGCTGCGCCCGGCTCGCTCCTCCGGAGACGGCTCCCCTGCTAGGAGGGGTCCTCCCGCCCGGACCCGGCGCAGAACCGGGCCGCGCCCCGCCCGAGGACACGCCTCCCGTGAACGCCCCTGTCGCGCCGGCCCCGATCGCGGCCGATCGCCCGGATTCCCCCGCCGCGTGGCGGCGCCTCGCCGTCGCGGTGCTGCTCACCACGATCGGCGGCGTCGGCATGTGGTCCGTCGTGGTGGTGCTCCCCGCCGTGCAGGCGGAATTCGGCATCGACCGGGCCGCGGCCTCGCTGCCCTACACGCTCACGATGCTCGGCTTCGCCCTCGGCGGGGTCGCGATGGGGCGGCTCGCCGACCGCTTCGGCATCGCGGCGCCGCTCCTCCTCGGCAGCCTCACCCTCGCGGCGGGCTACGGCGCCACCGCGCTCGCCGGCAGCCTCTGGCCCTTCGCCCTGGCGCAGGGGCTCCTCATCGGGGTCGGCAGTTCCTGCGCCTTCGCGCCGCTGATGGCCGACACCTCCCTGTGGTTCGCCCGCCGGCGCGGCATCGCGGTCTCGATCTGCGCCGCCGGCAACTACCTCGCCGGCACGGTCTGGCCGCCCCTCGTGCAGCACGCCGTCGCGGAGGTCGGCTGGCGCGCGACACAGGCGGGGCTCGGCCTCGCCTGCCTCGTCACCATGCTGCCGCTCGCCCTGATGATGCGCCGCAGGCCCCCGTCGCAGGCCGGGACCGGGGCGGCCCGCGGCGGCCCCGCCGGCGGCCACGCGGTCGGGATCCGGCCCGGCCTCCTGCAGGGCCTGCTCGCCCTCTCGGGCCTGTCCTGCTGCGTCGCCATGGCGATGCCCCAGGTCCACATCGTCGCCTATTGCGGCGACCTCGGCTACGGCGTCGCCCGCGGGGCCGAGATGCTCTCGCTCATGCTCGCCTGCGGCATCGTCAGCCGCCTCGCCTCCGGCCTCCTCGCCGACCGGATCGGCGGCGTCGCCACGCTGCTCCTCGGCGCGGTGCTGCAGGGCGCGGCCCTCGCCCTCTACCTCGTCTTCGACGGCCTGACCTCGCTCTACGTGGTCTCGGCCCTGTTCGGCCTGTTCCAGGGCGGCATCGTGCCGGCCTACGCCATCATCGTGCGCGAACTCTTCCCGCCCGCGGAGGCGGGGGCGCGGGTCGGGATCGTGATCATGGCGACGCTCGTCGGCATGGCGCTCGGCGGCTGGCTCTCCGGCGTGATCTTCGACCTCACCGGCACCTACGCGGCGGCCTTCGCGCACGGCCTGCTGTGGAACCTCGTCACGGTCGCGATCGGCCTCTGGCTGGTGCAGCGGCGGGCCGCGCGCGGCCGCCTCGCCCCCGCCTGAGCCGCCCGCCCGCGCGGCCGCCCCGCCCCTGCGCGGCCCCGCCCTTGCGCGGGCGCAAGGACGGTCTTGCGCCGGGGCCCGTTCCCAAAGCCCCGCCGCGCCCCCATCCTGACGGCCATGACGCCTCGCCCCGCCTCCGCCCTCGCCCTCGGCCTCGACACGTTCGGCGACGTGACCGCCGCCCCGGACGGGAGCCTCCTGCCGCATGCCCGGGTCATCCGCGACGTCGTCGAGGAGGCGGCGCTCGCCGACGAGGTGGGCCTCGACTTCTTCGGCATCGGCGAGCACCACCGGGCCGATTTCGCCGTCTCCTCCCCGGAGATCCTGCTCGCCGCGATCGCGGCGCGCACGCGGCGGATCCGCCTCGGCTCGGCCGTGACGGTGCTCAGCTCGGACGATCCCGTGCGGGTGTTCCAGCGCTTCGCGACGCTCCAGGCCGTCTCGGACGGGCGCGCCGAGGTGATCCTGGGGCGGGGCTCCTTCACCGAGTCCTTCCCGCTCTTCGGCTACGCCCTCGACCAGTACGAGACGCTGTTCGAGGAGAAGCTCGACCTCTTCGCGGCCCTGCTCAAGGGCGGGGCGGTGACGTGGCGGGGGACGACCCGGGCGGCGCTGAGCGGGCAGCGCGTCTTCCCGACGCTGGAGGCGCCGCTCACCGCCTGGATCGGCGTCGGGGGCAGCCCCGAATCGGTGGTGCGCGCCGCCCGCCACGACATGCCGCTCATGCTCGCCATCATCGGCGGGGATCCGGCCCGCTTCCGGCCCTACGTGGACCTCTCGCACCGGGCCTACGCCCAGCTCGGCCGGCCCGTGCGGCCGATCGGCGTCCACTCGCCGGGCTACGTGGCCGAGACCGACGCGCAGGCCCGCGAGGAGGTCTTCCCCGACTACAAGCGCATGCGCGACCGCATCGGCGCCGAGCGCGGCTGGCCGCCCCTGACCCGGGACGAGTTCGAGCGCGAGGCCGATCACGGCTCGCTCTACGTCGGCGGTCCCGAGACGGTCGCCCGCAAGATCGCCACCACGGCGCGCGCGCTCGGCCTGTCGCGCTTCCAGCTCAAGTACAGCGCCGGCCCGCTCGCG
This sequence comes from Methylobacterium sp. 4-46, assembly GCF_000019365.1. Classification (GTDB taxonomy): domain Bacteria; phylum Pseudomonadota; class Alphaproteobacteria; order Rhizobiales; family Beijerinckiaceae; genus Methylobacterium. The sequence continues at coordinate 6,444,197 of NC_010511.1, forward strand.
CATGACCGGCTGATGCGCTGCATCGACCTCTACGGGCGCCGCGTCGCGCCGCTCGTGCGCGCCATGCTGGCCTGATCCGCTGTCCGGACGATCGCGTCCGGAAACCCGCGCGGCGCCTGAGCGACGCCGACATCCGCATGGCGACGCGATCCGTCGGATGTCGTATGCCACGCCCGCGCGGCGCTCGAGCGAGGCCGAAATCCGCATTGCCGGAATTGGAGATGGCGACGCAGTCCGTCGGATGTCGGATGACGCGCGGCTTCGCGGGCGCGCCCCGGGCGCGCTCACGCCCTCGGGGTCGAGGTCCGCAGCAGCACCGCGACCGGGGCGAGGCCCACCGCCACGATGAGGAGCGCCGCCACGGCCCCGTCCTCGTAGGTGCCCCGCGCCGCCTCGCCGTACAGGTGGGTGGCGAGGGTCTCGACGTTGAGCGGGCGCAACAGCAGGGTCGCGGGCAGTTCCTTGACGCAATCCACGAAGACCAGGAGGGCGCCGCCGAGCACCGCCGGCCAGGTCAGCGGCAGGTAGACCTGCGCCAGCACCCCGGCCGCGCCCCGCCCGAGCACGCGCCCGGCATCGCCGAGCGAGCGCGGCACCCGGGCGAGCCCCGCCTCGCCGGTGCCGACCGTGATCGCCAGGAAGCGCACCAGGTAGGCGTAGATCAGGGCGACGCCGGTGCCGAGCCCGACGAGCCCGAGCCCCGCGCCGGTGAGCGCCCGGCTCGCCCCGTCGAGGGCGGCGTCGAGGCCGGCGAGGGGCGGCATCAGCCCGATCGCCAGGATCGCCCCCGGCACGGCGTAGCCGAGGGTGGCGCCGCGCACCAGCGCCACCCGCCAGGTCAGCGCCCGCCCGAAGAGCCGCGGCCCCGCCGCGACGAGGAGCCCGAGCCCGGTGGCGACCAGCGTCGCCAGCCCCGCGTAGAGGAGCGTGTGGAGGGTCTCGGCGAGGATCTGCGGGGAGACGCCCGCGCCGTGCAGGCGCCGCGCCGCCTGGACGGCGACGTGGCCGGCCGGCGCCAGGAACCCGACCGTCACCGGCACGAGGCCGAGGCCGAAGGCCGCGAGGGCCGCGGTCCCGGAGAGGCGGCGGCGGCCCATGCGCCGGGGCCGCTGCGCCGCCGCCGCGTAGCCGCGCCGCCGCCGCGCCCAGCGCTCCACCGCGATCACGGCGAGCACGAGGAGGAGCATCACGAGCGCGATCGCGGCCGCGCCGGGCAGGTCCGAGCGGTTCACCCAGGTCGCGTAGATCGAGACCGTGAGGGTGCGGACGCCGAGGAATTCCGCCGCCCCGATGTCGTTGAGGGCCTCCAGCAGGGCGAGGCTGGTCCCCAGGGCGATGGCGGGCCGGGCGAGGGGCAGCGCCACCCGGCGGAAGACCGCCGCCGGGCCGAGCCCGAGGCTGCGCCCGGCCTCGACGAGGCTCGCCGACTGCATCAGGAACAGCGCCCGCGTCGGCAGGTAGACGTAGGGGTAGAGCACGAAGCCGAGGAGCAGGACGCAGCCCGGCAGCGAGCGGATGTCGGGCAGCATCAGGTCGCGCGGGCGCGCGACCCCGAGCATCGCCCGGATCGCGCTCGGCACCGGGCCGATCGGGTGCATCAGGTCGAGATAGGCGTAGGCCACGATGTAGGTGGGCATCGCGAGCGGCAGCAGCAGCGCCCAGTCGAGGATCCGCCGGCCGGGGAAGTCGTGGGCCGCGACGAGCCACGCCGCCCCGGTGCCGATGGCGATCACCAGGAGCCCGACCCCCGCCAGGAGCAGCACCGTGTCGCGCACCGCCTGCGGCAGCACGTAGGCGAGGAGGTGGGGCCAGAGCCCGCCCGAGCCCTGGAGCGCCTCCGCGGCGAGGGCCGCGAGCGGCGCCAGAACCAGGAGCGCCGTCGCGCCCGCGGCGAGCGTCCAGGGCAGGAGCCCGGACGGGGAGGCGGGGGCCGTCCGCCCCGCCCCGCGCCGCAGGGCGGGCAGGCCCTTCGCCAGCCCCCGCGTCAGGCCCCGCGTCAGGCCGCTAGCGGTCGAAGCCGACACGGTCGACGAGGAGGCTGGCGGCCTTGCGGTTGCGGGCGATCTCGGCGAGCGGGATCGTGTCGACCTTGAGGGCGCCGAGAGTCGCGAGCAGCGGGTCGGCGGCGACGCCGGGCTTCACCGGGTACTCGTAATCCGCCTTGGCGTAGAGGGCCTGCGCCTCGTCCGAGACCAGGAATTCGAGCAGCTTGACCGCGTTCCCGGGGTTCGGGGCGCTCTTGGCCACCACCGCGCCCGAGACGTTCACGTGCGTGCCCCCGCCCGCGAAGACCGGCAGCGCCACCTTGATGCCGTCGCCCCAGAGCTTCTGCTCCGGGCCGCCCCGGCCGCTGCGCATCAGGCCGACGTAGTAGGAATTGCCGAGGCCGATCTCGCAGAGATCCGCCACGATGTCGCGCGCCACGTCGCGATCGCCGCCGCCGGGCTTGCGGGCGAGGTTGGCCTTGAGGCCCTTGAGCCAGGCCTCCGCCTTCTCCTCGCCGTGATGGGCGATGTAGGCGGCGATCAGCGCCGTGTTGTAGGGGTGCTGGCCCGCCCGCAGGCAGACCTGCCCCTTCCACTTCGGATCGGCGAGATCCTCGTAGGTGACGCCGTCGAGCCCCCTGGTGTCCGGGTCGGCGTAGAGGACCCGCGCCCGGGTCGAGAGCGCGAACCAGCGCCCCTCCGGATCGCGCAGGTTGGCCGGGATCGCGGCCTCCAGCACCGGCGAGCGGACCGGCTGGGCGAGGCCGCGGTCGACGACCTCGATCAGGTTGCCGATATCGACCGTCATCACGAGGTCCGCGGCGGAGCGGGCGCCCTCGGCGGCGACGCGCTCCGTCAGGCCCTTGTCCACGAACACCGTGTTGACCTTGATGCCGCTCTTGGCCGTGAAGGCGTCGAGGAGGGGGCGGATCAGCCCCGGCTCGCGGGTCGTGTAGAGGTTCACCTCGCCCTCCGCCCGCGCGGCGGCGGGCTGCCCCAGGAGGGCGGCGCCGAGCGACGCCAGGACGACGAGCGGACGGATCGACAGGACCGGCACGGATCAACCTCCCCGAATGATTGCTCCGTAGAGAAACAGAACAGAGGAAAATGCAAGCGCGATAGTTTTGACTTGTTTTAATGTGAAACTTCGCACCGTCGGGCGCAGGTGCAACGTCAGTTGTCGATCATCATCGGACGCGTGCGGGTGGGCCGGGCGCGAAGGCCAGCCCTCATCCCGCCCCGGCCTCCTCGTCCGGCAGGACCAGCACCGCCTCCTCGTGCAGCGCGAGGCCGACCGCGTCGCCCGGGCCGTAGGGCTCCGCCCCGTAGGGCTCGGCCCCGGGCAGCCGCACCCGCAGCGGCTCGGCGAGGCCCGCCACCGCGAGGTGGAGCAGGGCGGAGGCGCCGAGGAAGACCCGGCGCACCACCTGGGCGGGCAGGCCGGTCCCGGGCGGGCCGACCCGCAGGGCCTCGGGCCGCAGGCAGACCCGCGCGGCGGCCCCGTCCGGGAGCCCGGGGGCGGGGAGGCGGCCGAGCGGCGTCTCGGCGGCCCCGGCGCGGATGCGCACCGGGATCTCGGTCGCGTCCGCCAGGAAACGGGCGGCGAACAGGCTCGCCGGGCGCCGGTAGAGCGCCTCGCCGGTGGCGACCTGGACGACGCGCCCGGCCCGCATCAGGGCGATGCGGCTCGCCACCGCCAGCGCCTCCTCGGGATCGTGCGTGACCAGCAGCGCCGTGGTGCCGGTGCGGCGCAGGAGCGCGACCGTGTCCTCCCGCACCCGGTCGCGCATGCGCCGGTCGAGGTTGGAGAAGGGCTCGTCGAGGAGGAGGAGCCGCGGCCCCGGCGCCAGCGCCCGCACCAGCGCCACCCGCTGCTGCTCGCCCCCCGAGAGGGTCTGCGGGTAGCTCTCCGCCCGCGCGCTCAGGCCGACCTGCTCCAGGAGCGAATCGGCCACCGCCCGGGCGGCGGCCGGGCGGCCGGCGAGGCCGAAGCGGATGTTCTCCGCCACCGTGAGGTGGGGGAACAGCGCGTAGTCCTGAAACATCAGCCCGACCCCGCGGGCCTCCGGCGGCACCGCGACGCCCGGCCCCGCCACCAAGCGCCCGTCGAGGAGGATCCGGCCCCGCGAGGGCGCCTCCAGCCCCGCCACGATGCGCAGGAGCGTGCTCTTCCCGCAGCCCGAATCGCCGAGCAGCGCCATCACCTCGCCGGGGCGCACGTCGAGGGAGACGCCGTCCAGGGCCTGCACCCGCCCGAACCGGCAGGCGATGTCCTCCGCCGCGAGGGCCGGGGGGGCCGGGCGGATGCGCGGGCCGGTGTCGGGCATCGGGGGAGGGCGCTCCGTTCTGGCACAGGCGCGGCGGCGCGGCCGGCCGCGGGGTCAATCGGGCGTTAAGCGGATCGGTCGAATTCTCCGCATCGCCCGGGCGGCTCTAGCCGGCCGGCCGGGCGTCGAGCAACCGTCAGGGTGAGTGCGTATGCGTAGCGCGTCGAGCGAGACCCGGAACGCCGTGCCGGGCGCGCCGAGCGGGACCGGCAACGTGGTGCCGTTCCGGCGGGCGAAGGGGCCGGCCGGGCGCGCCTGCCATCCCGAGGATCTCGCCGCGCCGAGCCCCGCCCTCGCCCGCGCCCGCCGCGACCAGCGCAGCCTGATGGACACGGTCTACGAGGCCGGCCACCTGCCGGTGGCGGCGAGCGACCGCGAGACCAAGCTCGTCGCCGCGCGCCTCCAGGTCTACGGCTTCCTGGTGATCGAGGAGGTGGAGGAGGACGGCCGCCTGCGCCGCCTGCGCCCCTCCGAGGCCGTGCGCGCCGGCGGCGAGCGGCCCTGGCGCCTCTCGCGCTCCTCCTACGGCGTGAACCTCGCGGTCTCGATCCCGCGGGTGGACGACTTCCTGTTCGAGCCGGTCGGCATGACCGTGTGATCCGGGATCCGGTTGATCGAAGCGGATCACGCGCCCGCGCGGCGCGTGAGCGAAGCCCCGATCCGCCATCCCGAAGGGATCAAGCGGATCCCGAGCCCGCGCGGCGCTTGAGCGAAGCCCAAATCCGCCATCCCGAAGGGATCGAGCGGATCGGGCATGAGCCCGATGGCCCGGGAGGTCGGGGCGCCGGGCCGTCGGCCGGATCGCATTCCGCATCGCATTCCGCGCGGGGCCGCGCGCTTTGCGGGACCGCGAGGCCGACCCGGGACGGCCCTGGTGGGCTCTCCCGGAGGGCGTGCGCGTCCCGCGCGGGTCGCGAAAATTGACATTGCTTGCCGGATCACCGACACGAGCGCCCGTCGCGGCGGCCGGGGGCGGGGTCCCGTCGCGGGCCCGCCGCCGGTTGGGAGCGACGCGATGACGACCCTTGCGGCCGGGCACGGGCCCGGTGCCGGAGAGCGGCCCGGCCGTGCCGCCCGGGCAGGCAGCCTCGCCGAGCGGGCGCTGTCGCTCGGCGCCCGCAGCCACGCGCGCGCCTGCTTCGTCCTCCTGCTCCTCTGCCTCGCCTGCTTCCTGCCGGGCTTCGCCTCGCTGCAGCCGATGGACCGGGACGAGCCGCGCTTCGCCCAGGCCTCCAAGCAGATGCTGGAGACGGGCGACTTCGTCGACATCCGCTTCCAGGGCGAGGCCCGGCACAAGAAGCCGGTCGGGATCTACTGGGCGCAGAGCGCCGTGGTCGCCGCCGCCGAGGCGCTCGGCGTGCCCGAGGCCCGCACCACCATCGCGCTCTACCGCATCCCCTCGCTGCTCGGGGCCGTGGCGGCCGTGCTCCTGACCTACTGGGCCGCGCTCGCCTTCCTGTCCCGCCGCCACGCCCTCCTGGCCGCCGCCCTGTTCGGCGCCTGCGCGATGCTCTCGGCCGAGGCGCGCCTCGCCAAGACCGACGCGCTCCTCACCGCCGCCGCCGTCGCCGCCATGGGGGCGCTCGCCCGGGCCTGGCTCGGGCGCGGGCGGGGCGAGCCCCCGACGCGGGTCACCGTGGCGATCTTCTGGGTCGCGGTCGCCCTGGGCATCCTGATCAAGGGACCGATGGTCCCGCTCTTCGCCGGCCTCGCCGCCCTCGCCCTGTCGCTGGCGGTCCGCTCGGGCGCGTGGCTGCGGGCCCTGCGGCCCGGGCTCGGGCTCGCGATCGTGCTCGCGGTCGCGGCCCCCTGGTTCGTGGCCATCGGGCTCAAGAGCGGCGGCGCCTTCTACGGCGAGGCGGTCGGCCACGACATGCTGGGCAAGGTCGGCACCGCCCAGACCCAGCACTGGGCCCCGCCCGGCACCTACCTGCTCGTCTTCTTCGGGACCTTCTGGCCCGCCGCGGCCTTCGCGGCCATGGCGGTCCCCTTCGCGTGGCGGCACCGGCGCGAGGACGCGATCGCCTTCCTGATCGCCTGGGTGGTGCCGTCCTGGCTCGTCTTCGAGGCGGTGCCGACCAAGCTGCCCCACTACGTCCTGCCCCTCTGCCCGGCGCTGGCGATCCTCGCCGTCGCGGCGGTCGCCCGCGGGGCCGTGCACCGGGACCGGCCGGGCGCGCCGCTGGTGGCGCTCCTCGTGCCCCTCGTGCCGCTCGGGCTCGCGGTCGGCCTCGCGGTCGCGGCCTGGCGCCTCGACGGCGTGCTGCCCCTCGCCGCCCTCCCGCTCCTCGCCGCGGCGGCCCTCGCGGCGGCGGCGGCGTGGCGCCTGTTCGTCGCCGGCTCCCCCGAACCGTCCCTCGCGGTCGCGGTTCTCGCCGGGCTGCTGCTGAGCCCGGCCGTGTTCGGGCTGACCCAGCCGGTCCTCGCCTCCCTGAAGGTCTCGCCGCGCCTCGCCTCCCTGCGCGCCGCCCTGCCCTGCGCGCCGGTGCGGGTCGGGACGGTCGGCTACCGCGAGCCGAGCCTCGTCTTCCTCGCCGGGACCGACCTCGCGATGCTCGATTCGGGCGAGGAGGCGGCGGAGTTCCTGGCGGCCGGCGGCTGCCGCCTCCTCGCCGTCGAGGACCGCGCCCGGGAGCGGGTCCGCGCCGCGCTCGCGGCCCGGGGCCTCGCGCCGCGGCGGGTCGGCCGGGTCGCGGGCTTCAACATCAACGGCGGCAAGCCCGTCGGGCTCGACGCGCTGGCGGTGCTGCCGTGACGGATCCGGATCCCCTGCGCCTCAGCGTCGTGGTCCCGGTGCGCAACGAGGCGGGCAACGTCGCGCCCCTGGTCGCCGAGATCGCGGCGGCCTGCGCCTCCCTGGCGCCCTTCGAGATCATCTACGTGGACGACGGCTCGACCGACGGCACGCCGCGGGCGCTCGCGGCGGCGCGGGCGGCGCATCCCGCCCTGCGGGTCCTGCGCCACCGCGAGAGCTGCGGCCAGAGCGCGGCGGTGCGCACCGGGGTGCGGGCCGCCCGCGGCGACCTCGTCGCGACCCTCGACGGGGACGGGCAGAACGACCCCTCCTTCATCCCCCGCCTCGTCGCGGCCCTCGACGCGGCCGGGCCGGCGGCCGGGCTCGCCCAGGGGCAGCGGGTCGGGCGCAAGGACGGGCGCCTCAAGAGCCTCCAGTCGCGGATCGCCAACGGGGTGCGGGCGGCCGTGCTGCGCGACGCCACCCGCGACACCGGCTGCGGCCTCAAGGTCTTCCGCCGCGCGGTCTACCTCGCCCTGCCGTATTTCGACGCGCTGCACCGCTTCATGCCGGCCCTCGTCGCCCGCGAGGGCTTCGCGGTCGTCCACGTCGACGTGGTCGACCGGCCGCGCCTGAGCGGGCGCTCGAATTACGGGCTGTTCGACCGGCTCTGGGTCGGCCTGCTCGACCTCGCCGGGGTGTGGTGGCTGATCCGCCGCCGCCGCCGCGTGCCCGTCCTGGCGGGCGGGGCCGGGCCCGAGGAGGCGTGAGCGGATGGTCGCCGACATCATGCACGGGCTCTCGGCCTACCTCGCCTCGCTCTTCGCCGGGCCGATCGACGCCGTGGTGCTGGTGGGGCTGCTCGGGCAGCTCCTGTTCACCGCCCGCTTCCTGGTGCAGTGGATCGCGAGCGAGCGGGCCGGGCGCAGCGTGATCCCGCTCTCGTTCTGGTTCTTCTCGCTCGGCGGCTCGGCGGTGCTGCTCGGCTACGCCCTCTATCGGCGCGACCCGGTCTTCATCCTCGGCCAGAGCCTCGGCACGGTGATCTACCTGCGCAATCTCGCGCTGATCTTCCGCGAGCGCCGCCGGGGCGGGCCGGCCTGAGCCGGGCGGGTCTGGGCCGGGCGGGTCTGGGCCCCGCATTTTGGATTTCGGCCGAAAGACGCTATGCGGTCCGCCTCACAGCCGCAGCGGGATCGCCCTCCGCATGGCCCGGTCCCTCGCGCCCCTGATCCTCGCCGCCCTCGCCGGACCGGCCCTCGCCGAGGGCTTGGCTCTCCCGGCGGGCAGCGCCCTCCCGGCGGGCGCGGCCCTCGCCGGGGCCGGAGGCCTATCCGAGGCGGGAAGCCTCCGCGAGGCCGGAAGCCTCCCCGAGGCCGGAGGCCTCCGGGGGAGTCGGACGATCTGCCGCGATCCCGGCACCGCGCCGCCCGCCCCCGGGATGGACGAGGGCCTCGTGAGCGTGTCGAGCCCCGTCTCCGTGGGCGAGACGGTGGCGCGCCTGCGCGCCGCGATCCGGGCGCTCGGCGGCAAGGTCTTTGCCGAGATCGATCACGGCGGCGGCAGCCCCCGTCGCCCGGCCTGGCTGATCCTGTTCGCGCAGGCCCGCGCCAGCGCGCCGCTGCTGCGGGCCGCGCCGAGTGCCGGCCTCGACCTGCCGCTGCGCGTCCTGGTCTGGGAGGATGCCGCCGGGCGGGTGCGGGCGACCTCCACCGACCCGGCCTGGCTCGCACGGCGCTACGGGCTCGATCCGGACGGCCCCCCGATGCGGGGCACGCGCGAGGCCATCGCCCGGGTTCTCGCCGCGGCCCGGTAGCCGTTTCGGCCCGGAGCGGCCCAGACCAGCGTGACAGGGGCTTGTGCAGCCTGCCCGATTCCGCTTTGGCTGGACGGGGAGGATGCCCGCCGGATGACCGAACAACCGCCCTTCTACGACGACCTCTCGGCCTGCCTCGCCGAGGCGTGGCGGAGGCTCGCGGAGGGCGCGGCGAACCGGCGCGGGGCCTTCCACACGCCCACCGTCGCGACCGTGGGCCTCGACGGGGCGCCGCGCCTGCGCACGGTGGTGCTGCGGGGGGCCGACCCGGCCGGGCGGCGGCTGCGCTTCCACACCGACCGGCGCGCCGCCAAGGTGGCGGAGATCGCCCGGGAGCCGCGGGTGGCGCTCCACGCCTACGAGCCCACCGCCAAGATCCAGCTGCGCCTCGACGGGCTCGCGGCGGTGCACGCGGAGGGCCCCGTGGTCGAGGGCGCCTGGGAGGCGGCCCTGCCGATGAGCCGGGTCTGCTACGGGATCGCCCCGGGGCCCGGGACGCCGATCCCGCGGGCCGACGCCTACGCGCTGCCGCCCGACGAGGAGGCGGCGCGGGGCGACCGCGCGAATTTCCGGGTCGTCCTCGTCACCGTGGCGCGGATGGAGTTCCTGTACCTCTCCGCCGAGGGCCACCGCCGCGCGCGCTTCTCCTGGGAGGGCGACGCGATGACGGCGACCTGGCTCGCGCCCTGAGGCCGGCGCTTCACCCGGCCGCCCGCAGCCGCGCGAAGCCCGCCTCCAGGTCCCGCTTGAGGTCGTCGAGATCCTCGAAGCCGATGTGGAAGCGCAGGCCCGGGCCGCCGGGCTCCCAGGCGGTGGCGGTGCGGTAGGTCCGGCAGTCGAACGGGATCACGAGGCTCTCGAAGCCGCCCCAGGAGAAGCCCATCCCGAAGAGTTCGAGCCCGTCCAGCATCGCCGCCACGGCCGCCTCCGAGCAGGGTTTCAGGATCACCGAGAACAGGCCCGAGGCGCCCTTGAAGTCGCGCGCGAACAGCGCGTGGCCGGGATCCTCCGGCAGGGCCGGGTGCAGCACCCGCAGCACCTCGGGGCGGTCCTTGAGCCACTCCGCCATGGCGAGCGCCTGGCGCCCGTGCTCGGCGAGGCGCAGCGGCAGGCTGCGCAGCCCGCGCAGGGCCAGGAAGACGTCCTCCGGGCCGGCGCACATGGCGAAGAGCGAGAAGGTCTGCTTCAGGGCCGGCCAGTAGCGCGCATTGGCGGAGGTGAGGCCGAGCAGCAGGTCCGAGCCCCCCGACAGGTACTTGGTGCCCGCCTCGATGGCGATGTCGACGCCGCGCGCGTGCGGCGGGAAGAGCAGGGGGGTCGCCCAGGTATTGTCCATCAGCACGCAGGCGCCCCGCGCATGCGCCACCTCGGCGATGGCCGGGATGTCCTGCATCTCGAAGCTCTGCGAGCCTGGCGCCTCGGTGAGCACCGCCGCCGTGTTGTCCCGCATCAGCCCGGCGAGGCCCGCCCCGAGGGTCGGGTCGTAATAGGTCGTCTCGACCCCGAACCGGGCCAGGAACCCGTCGCAGAAGGCGCGGGTCGGCCGGTAGACGGAATCCGTCACCAGGAGGTGGTCCCCGGCCTTCAGGCAGGCCAGCAGCCCGACCGTCACGGCCGCGAGGCCCGAGGGGGTGAGCACCGTGCCGGCCGCGCCCGCGAGCTCCGTCCAGGCCTGCTCCAGCGCCCGCGTGGTCGGGGTGCCGGCCGTCCCGTAGGTGTACTCCGCCCGCCGGTGCTGCAGGGCATCGTAGCTCTCGTAGAGCACGGTCGAGCCGCGATAGATCGGCGTGTTCACGAAACCGTGCTGGCGCGAGGGGTCGCGGCCCGCATGGACGAGACGGGTGCGCTCGGCGAGGCGGCTCGGGTCGCGGGGGGGCGTGATGCTCATCGGACCTCGGGGTCGGCAGGAGACCGCGACCCAAACCGGCGCGCCGGCCCGCGTCAAGCCGGCCCGCGCCACCGCCGAGCGGTTGTGCAACCTCTTGACCGGACAGCGAGCTTCGCCTCGAATGCCGGTTGCCGAGGCAGGATCTCGGTTTGGGCAGGATCCTTGCTTGGGCAGGCACGGCGCAGGACCGGCCGCCTCCCGGCGCAACCGGCCGCGCTCACGAGACAGACGGGGATCGGATGAAGAGGATCATTGCGGCGCTCGCCCTGACGGCGAGCGTCTGCCTGACCGCCGGGGCCGCGCAGGCCCAGGCCACGCTCGCCAGCATCAAGCAGAAAGGGTTCATCGCCTGCGGCTCGAATCCGGGCCTGGCGGGTTTCGGCGTGCCGGACGCGCAGGGGCGCTGGACCGGCCTCGACGTTGATTTCTGCCGCGCCCTCGCGGCGGCGGTCTTCAACGACACCACCAAGGTCCGCTTCATCCCGCTCTCCGCCAAGGACCGCTTCACGGCGCTCCAGTCGGGCGAGGTGGACGTGCTGTCGCGCAACACCACCTGGACCATGTCCCGCGACACCGCCCTCGGGCTCGATTTCCCGGCCGTCAACTTCTACGACGGCCAGGGCTTCATGGTGAAGAAGAAGCTCGGCGTCACCTCGGCCAAGCAGCTCGACGGCGCCTCGATCTGCACCCAGCAGGGCACCACGACCGAGCTCAACCTCGCCGACTATTTCCGCGCCAACAAGCTCAAATACGAGGTGGTGGCCTTCGCGACCTCGGACGAAACCTTCAAGGCCTACGATTCCGGGCGCTGCGACGCCTTCACCACCGACGCGTCCGGCCTCTACGCCGAGCGCCTGCGGGCCGCGAACCCGGACGACAACATCGTGCTGCCGGAGGTGATCTCCAAGGAGCCGCTCGGGCCGGCGGTGCGCCACGGCGATTCGCAATGGGCCGACATCGTCCGCTGGACCCACTACGCGATGCTGAACGCCGAGGAGGCCGGCATCACCCAGGCCAACGTCGACCAGATGGTCAAGGCGACGGACAACCCGGACGTCAAGCGCATCCTCGGCACCGAGGGCAAGTTCGGCGAGGGCATCGGCCTCAGCAACGACTGGGCCTACCGGATCATCAAGCTCGTCGGCAATTACGGCGAGGTGTTCGAGCGCAACGTCGGCCAGGGCTCGCCGCTGAAGATCCAGCGCGGGGTGAACGCCCTGTGGTCGAAGGGCGGCCTGCAATACGGCCCGCCGATCCGCTGACCGGACGGCGCGGGCTCCCTCGGGGAGCCCGCGCCACCCCGCCGACCCCCGCACGCCAGACCTGCCCGCCAGACCTGCCCGCCAGAAGGTCAGCTCCCTTGCCGAACACCTCCCCGGCCTCCGGCCCGCCGCGCGTCTCGCCGCTGAACGACCCGAAGGTCCGCGGCGCGGCCTACCAGATCCTGCTCCTGCTGGGGATCGGCCTCGTCGCCTGGATGGCGATCAGCAACGCGGCCGAGAACCTGCGCAACGCCCGCATCGCCTCGGGCTTCGGCTTCCTCGGCAACACCGCGGGCTTCGACGTCAGCCAGGCGCTGGTCCCCTTCGCGGCGGCGACCTCGACCTACGGCGCCGCCTTCGTGGTCGGGCTGCTCAACACGCTGCTGGTCGCCGTCATCGGCATCGCGGTCGCCACGGTGCTGGGCTTCCTGATCGGCGTCGCCCGGCTCTCGCCGAACTGGATGCTCGCCAAGCTCGCCACGGTCTACGTCGAGGTCGTGCGCAACATCCCGCTCCTGCTCCAGCTCCTGTTCTGGTACGTGGCGGTGCTGGCGGCCCTGCCGGGGGCGCGGGACTCGCTCGCCTTCCCGGGCTCGGTCTTCCTCAACCAGCGCGGGCTCTACGTGCCCAAGCCGATCCTGGCGGCGGATGCCTGGGCGATCCCGGCCGCCTTCGGGATCGGGGTCGCGGCGGCGCTCGCCTACCGGTTCAGGGCGCGGCGGGAGCAGGCCCGCACGGGCCGGCAGGCGCCGGTCGGCCTCGTCGGCCTCGCCCTGGTGCTCGGCCTGCCGCTCCTCGCCTGGGCGGGGCTGGCGCTCGCCGGCCTGAGCCCCGTGACCGTCGAACTGCCCGTCAAGGGCACCTTCAACCTGCGCGGCGGGCTGCAGCTCTTCCCCGAATTCGTCGCCCTCGTCCTGGGGCTCAGCATCTACACGGCGGCCTTCATCGCCGAGGTGGTGCGCTCGGGCATCCAGGCGGTGGCGAAGGGCCAGACCGAGGCCGCGCGGGCGCTCGGCCTGCGCCCCGGCCCGACCCTGCGCCTCGTCGTGATCCCGCAGGCGATGCGGGTCATCGTGCCGCCGCTGACCAGCCAGTACCTCAACCTGACCAAGAATTCGTCGCTCGCCGTCGCCATCGGCTACCCGGACCTCGTCCAGGTCTTCATGGGCACGGTCCTCAACCAGACCGGCCAGGCGGTCGAGGTGGTGGCGATCACCATGGCGGTCTACCTGACGATCAGCCTCGTCACCGCCACGGGCATGAACCTCTACAACCGGCGCGTCGCGCTGATCGAGCGGTGAGGCCAGCATGACCGCCGGACCCCAGACCCTTCCGCTGAGCTACATCCGCCGGGAGCCGATCCCGCCCGCTCCGGCCCCGGCCCTGGTCAGCGGGCCCCTCGCCTGGGCGCGGGCGAACCTGTTCTCGAGCCCCGTCAACACGGCGCTGACGCTGCTCGCCCTCGTCATCGTCGTGCTGGTCGTGCCCCCGCTGCTGCGCTTCCTCGTCCTCGACGCGGTCTTCACCGGCGAGAACCGGGATGCCTGCCGGCCCGAGGTGCTGGGCCGCCCGGTCGGGGCCTGCTGGGCCTTCGTGGCGCAGAAGATCAACTACTTCGTCTACGGCTCCTACCCGATCGAGGCGCGCTGGCGGGTGAACGTCTTCTTCGCCATGGCGGCGCTGGGCGTGGGCTGGCTGCTCTGGCTCGACGCGCCGCGGCGCGACCTCGGCGCCGCCTACTTCTTCGTCGTCTTCCCGCTCGCCGCCTACGCGCTGCTCTCGGGCTTCCCCCTGGTCGGGATCGAGACGGTGCCGACCTCGCTGTGGGGCGGCATGCTGGTGACGATCGTGGTCTCGCTCGTGGGCATCGTCGCCTCGCTGCCGCTCGGCATCCTGCTCGCCCTCGGGCGGCGCTCGCGGCTGCCGATCGTGCGGCTCGCCTGCGTGATCTTCATCGAGTTCTGGCGCGGCGTGCCGCTGATCACCGTGCTGTTCATGGCCAACGTGATGCTGCCGCTCTTCCTGCCCGGCGACATCACGGTGGACCGGCTGCTGCGCCCGCTGATCGGCGTCGCCCTGTTCTCGGCCGCCTACATGGCCGAGGTGGTGCGCGGCGGGCTGCAGGCCATCCCCAAGGGCCAGACCGAGGGGGCGAACTCGCTCGGCCTCAGCTACTGGCAGGGCATGCGCCTCGTGATCCTGCCCCAGGCCCTGCGCATCGTCATCCCGGGCATCGTCAACAGCTTCATCGCCCTGTTCAAGGACACGACGCTGGTCTCGATCGTCGGCATCTTCGACTTCATCCGCACGATCGAATCCGCCCGCATCGATCCGAACTGGGCCGCCCCGACCGTGGTCACGACCGGCTACGCCTTCGCGGCCCTGTTCTACTTCGTCTTCTGCTTCGGCATGTCGCGCTACGCGCTGTTCGTGGAGCGCCGGCTCGCCGCCGGCCAGACACGGTGATCCCCAGAGAACGGTGACCCCATGACCGCATCGCCCTCCGCTCCCGTCCTCCCGGAGATCGATCCGGACCTCGCGCCCGCCAACACCTCCGCGACCCGCCTCGCCTCGGCCCCGGTGGCGGTGACGCTGGAGCGCGTGAACAAGTGGTACGGCGCCTTCCACGTCCTGCGCGACATCGACCTCACCGTGCGCCGGGGCGAGCGCATCGTCGTCTGCGGCCCGTCCGGCTCCGGCAAGTCGACCATGATCCGCTGCATCAACCGCCTGGAGGAGCATCAATCCGGCCGCATCGTGGTGGACGGGGTCGAGCTCACCAACGACCTCAAGCGGATCGACGAGATCCGGCGCGAGGTCGGCATGGTCTTCCAGCACTTCAACCTGTTCCCGCACCTGACGGTGCTGGAGAATTGCACGCTCGCCCCGATCTGGGTGAAGAAGATGGCGAAGGCCGAGGCCGAGGCGGTCGCCATGCGCTACCTCACCCGGGTCAAGATCCCCAACCAGGCCCACAAGTATCCCGGCCAGCTCTCGGGCGGGCAGCAGCAGCGGGTGGCGATCGCCCGCTCGCTCTGCATGAGCCCGAAGATCATGCTGTTCGACGAGCCCACCTCCGCCCTCGACCCCGAGATGGTGAAGGAGGTGCTCGATACCATGGTGGGCCTCGCCGACGAGGGCATGACCATGCTGTGCGTGACCCACGAGATGGGCTTCGCCCGGCAGGTCGCCGACCGGGTGATCTTCATGGACGAGGGCCAGATCGTCGAGGTGAACACCCCCGACGCCTTCTTCCGCGCGCCCCAGCACGAGCGCACGAAGCTGTTCCTGAGCCAGATCCTGCACTGATCCGGGATCCGGTTGATCCAAGCGGATCCCGGATCACGCGCCCGCGCGGCGCGTGAGCGAAGCCCGGATCCGCCATCCCGAAGGGATCACGCGGATGCGGGGCGGGATCGCGACGGCGCATCGGTTCGCCGCCGAGCCGGGGGCTCCCTGCGGCGGGAAGGCTCAGCGCCCGGTCGCGACCGGCAGGTCCTCCCGCGAGCCCCACTCGGTCCAGGACCCGTCGTAGAGGGCGCGCGGGGGCTTGCCGAGGCTCTCGAGGGCGAGCGCCACCACGGCGGCGGTCACGCCCGAGCCGCAGGTGGTCACGACCGGGCGGTCGAGGTCGATTCCGGCGTCGCGGAAGACCTGCGCCAGGGCTGCCGGATCCTTAAGCATGCCCCGCTCCTGGAGGGCGGCGTAGTGGACGTTGAGGGCGCCCGGCATGTGGCCGGGCCGCACGCCGGGGCGGGGCTCCGGCTCCTCGCCCGCGAAGCGCGCGGCGGAGCGGGCATCCACGACCTGGGCCGAGCCGGCGAGCGCCCGCTGCACGTCGCTCACATCCGCCACCGCCGAGTGGTCGAGGCGGGCCGTGAAGTGGCGCCGGTCGCGGGGCGCTCCCGCCCCCTCCTCGACCGGGTGGCCTCCCGCCACCCAGGCCGGGAAGCCGCCCGCCAGCACCGAGACGTCGCGGGCGCCGAAGACCTTGAACATCCAGCGCACCCGCGGCGCCGAGAACAGGCCCATCCCGTCATAGACCACGATGGTCATGCCGTCGCCGATGCCGAGCGCCCGCATCCGCGAGGCGAAGACCTCCGGGGGCGGCAGCATGTGGGGCAGGGGGCTCGTCTCGTCGCTGAGCGCGTCGATGTCGACGCGCACGGCGCCCGGGATGTGGCCGGCGCGGTACTCGGCCTCGGCGTCGCGGTTCATCGCCGGGAGGTACCAGGAGCCGTCGACCACCACGATGTCGGGCGCGTCGAGCCGCTGGGCCAGCCAATCCGTCGAGACGAAGGGTCCTGTCGCCATCTGATCACCACCTCGCGAGCGCGCCGTCGCGGCCCTGTTGTGGTCATGTTGTAGGGCTCAACCGCGGGCGGGTCGACCGCCGCGAGCCCGCGCGGACCGGCCCGATCCGTCGCGGACCGGCCCGATCCGGCGCGGACCGGCCCGATCCGGCGCGGATCGGCGGGTCGCTGGCGGAACGCCGCGACCCGCACTACACCTGACGCGCGGCCGCGCGCCACGGCCGCGCTCCCGGGGGGATCCATGACCGGACGCGCGCCGCGGGAGGTTCACGCCGCATCTGGCACGAACCCTGCTTGGCCTTGCGCGCTGCAACCGCCGTGTCCACTCTCCCTTGCACGGCCGGGCGCGGCCGACGGGCCAGGCAGCGCAACTCCGAGGGCTGCCTGGCCCGCCCGACCCGCGCAGCGGCGCGCACCACTCTCCGTCAGCCCCGGCGAGGTCGCGATGCACCCCACCGCCCGATTCGTGCACCCGTTGCGTCCGAGTGCGATCGAGGTCCTGTCGGGGGGCTATCTCGCCGCGGCGGTGTGGTGTGCGGACCTGCGGGCCGCGGAGGAGCGGCGGGTCAGCGAGACCCCGCAGGACGGCGCGGCCCCGCAATCCCCCCGCGCTGCCAGCCTGCACCAGCTCGCGCCGCGGGCGCGGCCGCGGACGCCGCGGCCCCAGCCGGCCGCCATCCTGCCCTTCGGGCGCGCCGCCGCGCGCCGGTAGGGCGCGCTCGCGCGCCGCCGGCACGAAAAAGGGCGGCCTCGGCCGCCCTTTTCCGATCTCACCTGCGGTCGCGGTCAGACCCTCGGCGAGCGGCCCCGCACGAGGCCGAAGATGGCCGAGACGGCGAACAGGACGATCGCGACGAAGAACACGATCTTGGCCGCTTCCATCGCGGTGCCGGCAATGCCGCCGAAGCCGAGCAGCGCCGCGACCAGGGCGATGACCAGGAACGTAATGGCCCATCCGATCATGGTGGTCTCCTGTCTGTTGGAGCTGCCGGCCCGGACTGATCAGCCCGAAGCGTCGCAGCAAGTTGCAGGAAGAACCGCGGTCACGGAGAGGAGTTCCGGGGAATTTTCGCGCCCTGGCGGCGGAACCTCCGGCCGCTCGCGCGCAGCGCGCGGGCCACCGGATGAGCAAGGCGGCGCGAAAACCGGCACGGAACGGGCGGGAATGGCTCCCCGAGCAGGACTCGAACCTGCGACAAGGCGATTAACAGTCGCCTGCTCTACCAGCTGAGCTATCGGGGAACGACGAGGCCCGCTTAGCGCATGCCCGGCGGCGGACGCAAGCGCGATTCCGCGGAGGAGGCGAAAATTCGCCGGCTTGCCCCCGGTTGCGGAGCCGGGCCGGGCTCTGATAAACAGCCTTCGCCGGGCGGCCGCCCGCCCGGCACGCGGCCGGGCCTCGTCCCCGCCGCCGGACGGCCTCGTGGCGGAGTGGTTACGCAGAGGACTGCAAATCCTTGCACCCCGGTTCGATTCCGGGCGAGGCCTCCAGAACGACGATCGACACGACGACGCGAGCCGGACCCGGGCAGCCCCGGGGGCGGCATGGTCCGCGCCTCAAGGCCAGGGTCATCAGCGGGACGTCCTGGCGGCTCCGGCATCGGGGCCGGGGCAGGGCGCGCGAGGCCCGTTCACGCCGCGCCGCGAGACCGGACCGGACCACCCGCACGGCCGTCGTCCCGCAGCCGGCCCCCGCCCGCGCGCGAACCTTGCCTTTTGGCAGGCGATCCACCACAACCCCCCTCGCCCGACGGCTCGGCCGTCGCCCGAAGCTTGGCCGCACCCGTCCCCAGAGACTCCCATGCTCGATTTCGCGCAGGCGCGCCGCCTCATGGTCGATTGTCAGCTGCGGACCTTCGACGTGACCGACATCGCGCTGCTCGACGCGTTCGACGCCGTCCCGCGCGAGCGCTTCGTGCCAGAGGGACGGGAGGCCTTCGCCTATATCGACCAGCCGATCGTGCTCGGCAGCGAGGAGGGCGAGACCCGCGCGATGCCCTCGCCGATGGTGCTCGCCCGGCTGATCCAGGCGCTCGCCGTCCGGCCCGGGGAGCGCGCCCTCGACGTGGCCGCGGGCCTCGGTTACGGGGCGGCGCTCCTCGACCGGCTCGGCGCCTCCGTGGTCGCCCTCGAATCACTGCCCGGCCTCGCGGCGGCGGCGCGCGAGCGCCTCGCCGCAGCCGGCAAGCCGATCCCCGTCGAGACCGGCCCCCTTGAGGCGGGCGCGCCGAAGGGCGCCCCCTACGACGTGATCCTGGTCGAGGGCCGGGTCGAGCGCCGCCCGCAGGCGCTGCTGGAGCAACTCGCCGATGGCGGGCGCCTCGCCTGCGTCCAGGGCGAGGGCCGCACCGGCAAGGCCACCCTCTGGGTCCGCGCCGGCAACGCCTTCGGCGCCCGCCCGCTCTTCGACGCCGCCGTCCCGGCCCTGCGCGCCTTCGCGGCGGAACCCGGCTTCACGTTCTGAACGCCCGCGCTCCTGGCGCCCGTCCCGAGCGTCCCGTCCCGGCGCCTGCCATCCTGGCGTGCGCGTAACCAAACCTGCGCGCAACTGGGGAAAACCGGGTCCGCCGCCACCGCGAGTGTCGCTTTTATGCGCCACCGGCGGCCAAAGTCGGCACCAGGGGCCGCCGAGGCGGTGCCGTCCAGGTCGCCATTCGCTAAGGTTCGCGTGAGGCGGGCGAATGCGGAATCGGACCGTTCGAGCGCGCATGCGTGCGGAACGGTCCGGCCATTGGCCTCACAGGGTGAGTGCAGCGTGACCGACAGATCCCATCGGGCATATCGCGGGCTTCGGCTCGGCGGCCTTGCCGGCCTCGCGCTCGCGCTGGCCGGTCAACCGGCGGCGGCCGAGACGCTGGAGACCGCGCTGGCCCGCGCCTATGCGGGCAACCCGACGCTCAATTCGCAGCGGGCCGGCCAGCGGGCGACCGACGAGAACGTGGCCCGCGCCCTGTCGGGTTACCGCCCGACGGTGAGCGGCACCGCCGCCATCGGCGTGCAGAATACCAGCGGCGCCCAGGGCGGGGTGCGCATCAGCCAGACCATCGTGCCGGGCAGCGCCGGGCTGACCGTCAACCAGACCCTGTTCAACGGATTTCTCACCGACAACCAGACGCGGCAGGCCGAATCGCAGGTGCTCGGGGGGCGCGAGAGCCTGCGCAACGTCGAGATGACGATCCTGTTCAACGCGGCCCAGGCCTACATGAACGTGCTCGCCGACACGGCGACGCTCGAACTCAACCGCAACAACGTCGAGGTCCTGGAAGAGCAGCTGCGCCAGACCCGCGACCGCTTCAACGTCGGCGAGGTCACCCGCACCGACGTGGCCCAGGCCGAGGCGCGGCTCGCCGGCGCCCGCTCGCAGGTCAGCCTCGCGGAATCGAACCTGCGCACCAGCATCGCCACCTACCGGCAGGTCGTCGGCGTCGAGCCGCGCCAGCTCGCCCCGGGCCGCCCGCTGGACCGCTTCGTCCCGGGCAACCTGACCGCCGCGATCGATATCGGCCTGCGCGAGCACCCGCAGGTCATCTCGGCCCTGCACGCCGTGGATGTCGCCGAGGCCCAGGTCAAGATCGCCGAGGCCGCCCTCTACCCGACGGTGAGCGTCAGCGGCACCGTCCAGAAGCTCTTCGACCAGCAATTCGCCCATACCGAACTGTTCGAGGGCGCCGTCACGGCGCGGCTCAGCGTGCCGCTCTACCAGGGCGGGGTCGAGTACGCCGCGATCCGGCAGGCCAAGGAGCAGGTGGGACAGACGCGCATCCAGGTCGAGACCTTCCGCGATCAGGTCCGCGCGGCGATCGTCACCGCCTGGGGCGGGCTCGAAGCCGCCAAGGCCCGGGTCATCGCCCAGCAGGCCCAGGTCCAGGCCAACGAGGTCGCGCTCAACGGGGTGCGCGAGGAGGCCCGGGTCGGCCAGCGCACCACCCTCGACGTGCTGAACGCGCAGCAGGAACTGCTCTCGGCCCGCGTCAACCTGATCGCCGCCCAGCGCGACCGCGTGGTCAGCTCCTACCAGGTCGTGCAATCGATCGGCCGCCTCACCACGGCCTTCATCAACGTGCCGGTCGCCCAGTACAGTGCCAAGCTGCACTTCGATCAGGTCAAGGATCTCTGGTACGGGGTGCGGACGCCGGACGGCCGCTGACGCGACCGTCCGCCATGGCGCCTGCGCCACACCGGCAAACTGTCATGGTGATGGAGGGCCCGGTCGCTTGTCTGCGCGGCCGGACGTGGAATACTGACCCGCGGGCATGAGGGCCCGGGCCTCCCCTCCTGGTGTTGTAAGTCGATGAGCGCAGCGAGCCCCAAGACGCAGGAACCCTCGATGGAGGAGATCCTGGCCTCCATCCGCCGCATCATCGCCGACGACCAGAAAGAAGCCGAGATGGCGAATCTCGCGGCGGCGAGGCCCGCGCCCGTCCCGGAGCCCGAGGACGAGGAGGACATCCTCGACCTCGCCGGCGTGGCCGAGCCGGTGCGCAAACCTCCCCTGGAGGACGAGCCCGAAATCGCCTTCAAGGACGAGCCGGATTTCGACGCGATCGAGATCGAGCCGCCCGCCCCGCCGCCGCCGCCCGCCCCGCCGAAGGCCGCCGCCCCGCCGCGGCCCGAGCCCGCGCCCATTCCGGCGCCGGCGCCGGAGCCCGCCCCCGAGCGGCTGATCTCGAAGGACACCGACGCGAGCGTGAGCCAGGCCTTCCACCTGCTCGCCCACACGGTCCTGACCAACAACGCCCGCACCCTGGAGGATCTCGTCCAGGACATGCTGCGCCCGATGCTGAAGGCGTGGCTCGACGACAACCTGCCCGCCATGGTGGAGCGGCTGGTCCGGGCCGAGATCGAGCGCGTCGCCCGCGGCCGGTGAGGGGAGCGGCGCCGAGGCGCCGCCCGCCCCGGCGCCGAGGGAGAGTTGACGGGAGGGCCGGGTTCGGCTGAAAGCGCGTCGTGAGGGGGTCGGCCGCCCGCATGGGCCCGGCCCCGTTCCGATTTCGACGCGTTTTCGCCGGCGCGCCGCGGCCCGAAGCCCGGCCCGCGCGCCCCGGCGCGGGTGGCCCCGTCATGATGGACAAGACCTTCGATCCCGCCGCCGTCGAGGCGCGCATCGCCGCCGAGTGGGAGGAGGCGCAGGCCTTCCGGGCCGGCCGGCCCGACCGCGCCGACGCCGCCCCCTACAGCATCATGATCCCGCCGCCGAACGTGACGGGCTCGCTGCACATGGGCCACGCCCTCAACAACACCCTGCAGGACGTGCTCGCCCGCTTCGAGCGCCTGCGCGGCAAGGACGTGCTCTGGCAGCCCGGCACCGACCATGCCGGCATCGCCACCCAGATGGTGGTGGAGCGCCGCCTCGCCGAGCACCAGCAGCCCGACCGGCGCGCCCTCGGCCGCGCCGAATTCGTGCGCCGGGTCTGGGCGTGGAAGGCGGAATCCGGCGGCACCATCGTCAACCAGCTCAAGCGGCTCGGCGCCTCCTGCGACTGGTCGCGCGAGCGCTTCACCATGGACGAGGGGCTCTCGAAGGCCGTCGTCAAGGTCTTCGTCGACCTGCACGCGGCGGGGCTGATCTACCGCGACAAGCGCCTCGTGAACTGGGACCCGCGGTTCCAGACCGCGATCTCGGACCTGGAAGTGCAGCAGGTCGAGGTGAAGGGCCATCTCTGGCACTTCGCCTACCCGGTCGTGGACCAGGAGGGACGGGAGACCGGCGAGACCATCACGGTGGCGACGACGCGGCCCGAGACCATGCTGGGCGACGCGGCCGTGGCGGTGCACCCCGAGGACGAGCGCTACCGGGCCCTCATCGGCCGGACGGTGCGCCTGCCCCTCGTCGGCCGCCTGATCCCGATCGTGGCGGACAGCTACTCCGACCCCGAGAAGGGCACCGGCGCGGTCAAGATCACCCCGGCCCACGACTTCAACGACTTCGAGGTCGGGCGCCGGCACGGGCTGCCGCTCATCAATGTCCTGGATCAGGAAGCCCGCATAACCCTCGACGGCAACGAGGCGTTCCTCGAGAACGCGTCCCCCGAGCCGGAGGCGCTCGCCCTGCACGGCCTCGACCGCGCGGAGGCCCGCAAGGCGGTGGTCGCGCTGATGGAGGCGCGCGGGCGGCTCGTCGCGGTCGAGCCCAACACCCACGCGGTGCCGCACGGCGACCGCTCGGGGGTGGTCATCGAGCCCTACCTCACCGACCAATGGTACCTGGACGTGAAGCCGCTGGCCGACCGCGCCATGCAGGCGGTGCGCGACGGCCGCACCCGCTTCGTGCCCGAGGCCTACGAGAAGACCTACTTCCAGTGGCTGGAGCACATCGAGCCCTGGTGCATCTCGCGCCAGCTCTGGTGGGGCCACCAGATCCCGGCCTGGTACGATCCGGACGGCAACGTCTTCGTGGCGGGGAGCGAGGAGGAGGCCCTGGAGAAGGCCGCCGCCCGGCACGGCCGCCCGGTCGCCCTGCGCCGCGACGAGGACGTGCTGGACACGTGGTTCTCCTCGGGCCTGTGGCCCTTCTCGACGCTGGGCTGGCCCGAGGCGACGCCGGAACTCGCCCGCTACTACCCGACCAGCACCCTGGTGACGGGGTTCGACATCATCTTCTTCTGGGTCGCCAGGATGATGATGATGGGCCTTCACGCGCTGGGCGAGGTGCCGTTCCGGACCGTCTACATCCACGCCCTCGTGCGCGACGAGAAGGGCGCCAAGATGTCGAAGTCCAAGGGCAACGTGGTCGATCCCCTCGACCTCGTCGACCGCTACGGCGCCGACGCCCTGCGCTTCACCCTCGCGGCCATGGCGGCGCAGGGGCGCGACATCAAGCTCTCGGTGCAACGCGTTGAGGGATATCGGAACTTCGCCACGAAGCTGTGGAACGCGGCCCGCTTCGCCGAGATGAATGGCTGCCGGATCGCGCCGGATTTCCGCCCCGAGGCGGCGCGCGAGACCCTGAACGCCTGGGCGCTCGGCGAGGCCGCCCGCGCGGTGGCGGAGGTGACGGCGGCGCTCGACGCCTTCCGGTTCAACGACGCCGCGGCCGCCGCCTACCGCTTCGTGTGGAACGTCTTCTGCGACTGGTACCTCGAACTCGCCAAGCCCGTGCTGCAAGGCGAGGCCGGCCCGGCGCAGGACGAGACCCGCGCCACCGTGGCCTTCCTGATCGACCAGATCTGCATCCTGCTCCATCCCTTCATGCCCTTCCTGACGGAGGAGCTCTGGGCGACGAAGGGCCGGGAGGCGGGGCTGGAGCGCGGGCTCCTGGCGCTCGGGCGCTGGCCGGATCTCGGGCGCCTGGGCCGGCCGGAGGCCGAGGCCGAGATCGGCTGGGTGGTCGACCTCGTCTCGGAGATCCGCTCGGCCCGCTCGGAGACGAACGTGCCGGCCGGCGCCCAGATTCCCCTCGTGCTGGTCGACCCGAGCGAGGCGGTGCGGGCGCGCCTGGGCCGCTGGGGCGAGACCATCCGGCGCCTCGGGCGGATCGGCGAGATCGGCGCCGTCGCCGAGAGCCCGGCCAAGGCGGTCCAGCTGCTGGTGCGCGGCGAGGTGGCGGCCCTGCCCCTGGAGGGCGTGGTCGACCTCGCCGCCGAGGTGGCGCGCCTGCGCAAGGAGGAGGGCAAGCTGGAGGGGGAGATCGGCAAGATCGACGCCAAGCTCGCCAATGCCGACTTCCTGGCCCGCGCCCCCGAGGAGGTGGTCGAGGAGCAGCGCGAGCGCCGCGAGGCCGCCGCGGAGCGCCTCGCCAAGGTGCGCGAGGCCCTGGCCCGGCTGGAGGGATAGGCCTTCGCCGGCTCGGCGAGGCAGAGCGGCAGGCGAGCCGATTCACGGCCCCGGAGGCGGGGCGGCGATCCCTCGCCCCTGGCGCGCCGCCCCGGCGGGTGGGACGGTTGTTCGAGACGGAATACGACATCCGACGGATTGCGTCGCCATCTCCCATGTCGGCCATGCGGATGTCGGCGTCGCTCACGCGCCGCCCGGGCGTGTCAGACGCTGTCCGCAAGTGATCGTCCGGACAGCGGATGACGCCCCCCATGGACACTCCCGCGCCCTCCCGGCCGACGCGTCGCCGGCTCGGCCTCACGCCGGCCCTCCTGCTCGCGGCCCTGGCCCTGTGGATCGCCGCCACGGCCCGGCCCGGGGATCCGGCCCTCTTCCCGCCGGGCGGCGGGGAGGCGGTGACCATCTCCCTCGTCGCGAGCGGCTGGCATTCGGGGCTCGTCCTGCCGCGGGACGCGCTGGCGCGGGCCGCCGCCCGGGAGGGGGCCGGGGCGCTCCTCGGCGTGACCGAACGCTTCGGCGCCTACGCCGCCCTGGAGGTCGGCTGGGGTGACGCGGGCTTCTACCGGCAGGTGCCGACGCTCGACGCCCTCGACTGGCGGCTCGCGCTCGCGGCCCTGTTCACGCCGGGCGGGCGCTCCTCCGTGCTCCACGTGGTCGGGATCGACGGCGAGCCCGCCGCACGCTTCCCGGCCGCCCGGATCGTGCGGCTGCGCCTGTCGCCGCGGGGCTTCGCGCGGCTCGCCGCCGCCCTGGCGAGGAGCTTCCGCCTGCGCGACGGGCGCCCCGTCGAGGCGGGGCCCGGCCTGTACGGCCCGAGCCTGTTCTACGAGGCGGAGGGGCGCTTCAGCCTGCTCCGGGTCTGCAATCACTGGTCCGGAGAGCTGCTCCACGCGGCGGGCCTGCCGGTCCTCCCGGCGCTGCACCTCCTGCCGGTCGGCCTTCTCCTCGACCTCGCGCGCCAGGGGATCTGGCCCGGCCGGGACGTCGAGGCCGCCCCGGCTGGCGGCCGGCGCGGGTGAGGCATCCGGCCGGTCCCGCCCTCTCGCCGCAAATCCGCCCGGCCGCGACGGAGCCGTCATGGCAGGGATGATACGGGATCCGCTTGATCGAAGCGGGTCCCGGATCACGAGCCCGCGCGGCGCCTGAGCGCGGCGCCTGAGCGCGGCGCCTGAGCGACGCCGAGATCCGCATGGCCGAAATCGGAGATGGCGAAGCCATCAACCGGATGGCGTATGACGCGCCCGAATGTCGGCTTCGCCGGCGCCGCGCCGTGACCCGCGTCGCCCGAGCGGATTCCACTTCCCACATTCTGCGCCAGCACACCTATCTACTGGTTTATTATTTTTATACGCTGTTTCTCACCGAGATGCAGAAATATACGCGCATCGCGAGACAGTTTTACCCGCTCTATAAATTTTACCATTGACGTTTCAGCGCGAAGGCAACCTGTCATCGCAACCTTCCGGAACGCCGCTATCTCAATCAATACTGTGAGTACCGGCGTTTACGAGTTGCGAAAACTCTGCCGATCAGGCAATCCTACGGCGCCTCGCGCATCGAGGCGTTCGAAGACCTGCGAGACCAGCATGCTCACTCGGCCCCTCTCGGCGGCCATCGCCGCCGCCTGCCTCCTCGCCGTCGGCGCCCTGCCGACCGGCGCCCTCGCGATGGGGGTCCCCTCCGCCGCATCCGGCCTCGGCAATACGCTGATCCAGCAGATCCAAAAGAAGAAGCCGGCAGGCGCAAACAGGAACTGCAATCAGAAAGCCGTCGATCAATGTGCGACCAACAAGGGAAAATGCATGAATAGCGGCAAACCCAATTGTCAGAGCGATTACGTCGCCTGCGTCAACTGGAGCGGGTGCAATTACTGAGGGCACGAACGGGCCGCAAGCGCGGTGATGCTCCGGCCGCCTCGCCATCGTGAAGGGCAGGACGACGGCGTCACCCCTTGAGACCGGGACGTCCTGATCGTCGGCCCACGGCGCCGGAGCGAGGCGCGCGGGCTGCGTGAGGCAGGGTCCGGGGTCCGAAGCGGCGGGCGCCGTCCCGTCCTCGTCGGGCTCGATCGAGACCCGCGATGCCGAGATGCTTCGTTCCGGAAAACAGTATTCGGACAGCATTCGCGGCCGCCATGCCTTGACAGCACGGACCGCCTGAAAAACCCTTGGGCGGCGACGACTCGCCCATGACCGCGACGGGAGCGGCGCGCCAGCGGTCGCGCGGACCGCCGTGGCTGCCGGAGGCCCCGCCGCAGGGCGGCGCGCCGGCACCGCGAGGCGCTGCCCGCCACCTCGTCCTCGACCGACCACGCTCGGGGTCCGACCCTGGCGCTTCACCCCGGGGTGCACTTCGATGCGACAGGTTCCGGGCTCCTACGGCCCTCCGCTGCTCAAGACCCTGTTCGATACGGTGGACTTCCTGGTCGTGAGCGGCTGGGAGGAGTTCTTCGCCCGCCGCCGCCGCCGCCACGGCAGCACGGTCTTCCGGGTCAACCTGTTCAAGCCGACCGTGGCGGTGCTCGATCAGACCGGGATCGGGGCGCTGTTCGGCGATGCGGACCTGATCCAGGATTACGGGTTCGGCTGGGCGGTGCCGCCCCTGCCCCTGGTCGGCGGCGTCCCGCCGAGCATCTTCGGCAGCGGCGAGGCCCATGACGGCCCCAAGCGCCTCTACCTGCGGCTGCTCGCGCGGCGCGCGGAGCGCCTGGAAGCGGTCTTCGCCGAGACGTTCGCGGAGGTCGCGGCCCGCTGGCGCGCGGCCCCCGGCTTCTCCTTCGCGGACGGGATCGAGGATCTCGTCGCCACCTTCGTGGGCCGCTGGCTGATCGGCGCGGCGCTCGACCCGGCCGACATCCGCCTCGTCTACAACCACATTTTCACGCAGCGCCTGACCGCGGTCACGCAATGGCTGCCCTGGTCGAATTACGCCCGCTCGCGCCTCGCCTACGGGCGCCTGCTCGCCGCCGTGCGGGGGGCGCCCGACTTCCCCGAGATCGCCGCGATGGCGGCCGAGGAGGGTTTGCCCGACCCCGAGGTGGTGGCCAAGCAGCTCACCTTCCTGATCGGCATGAACAGCTTCCTGGGGCTGCAGAACCTGCTGAAATCCCTGGTCGGCGAGTTCGCGCTCCACCCCGCCTGGCAGGAGGAGGTGCGCCGCGAGGCCGCCGCGCAGGCGGGACGGGGCGCCACGCCGGTCCTCGACCGGGTGATCCGCGAGACCCTGCGCCTGCACCCGCCGGTCTTCTTCGTGTTCGGGCGGGCCACGCGCGACCGCGTCCTCGACACCGAATCCGGCTCCTTCGCGATCCGCCGGGGCGAGCTCGTGATGGGCGTGATCCCCTTCGCGCAGAACGACCCCGCCCACGTGCCGCGGCCCGAGCGCTTCGACCCGGACCGCTTCCTCGACCCGGCGACGGGCGGGCGTCCCCTGATCTGGCCGCGCGGCCTCGAGACCGCGACCGTGGCGGCGCGGGACCGCACCTGCCCGGGCAAGGACGCCGCCTTCGCGACCGCCCGGCTGTTCTGCACGGCGCTGCTGCGCGACCACGCGTGGAGCCTCGCCGCGCCGCCCGCCTGGGACCGGCACCGCTTCTCCCTGAACGTGGCCGCCCCGAAGGGGCCCCTCACGGTTGAACGCTTCGTGAGAAAGGAGCAGACCGGTTAGGATTGCGGTCCCGGCGCCAAGCCGGGACCGGCCGCCGGGCGCGGCCCAACGGGGAGGCGTGCGTTGAGCGTGAGGGCCGCGGTGCGCAGGAGCGCCGGTGCCGCGCGGGGCGGAAGCTGATGTCGGCCCGGCACGCTCGGGAGCGGCGCGCCGAGGCGGCGGGCCTGTCCGGCCCGCCCGAACGGCGGCAGCTCACCGTGATGTTCTGCGACCTCGTCGATTCGACGGCCCTGGCCTCGCGCCTCGACCCGGAGGATCTCCGCGACGTGCTGCGGGCCTACCAGGCCCTCTGCGCCGAGATCGTGCGGCGCCACGGCGGGACGGTGGCGCAGTTCCAGGGCGACGGCGTCGTCAGCTACTTCGGCTTCCCGGTCGCCCAGGAGGACAGCGTCGAGGCGGCCGTGCGGGCGGGGCTGGAGATCCTGCGCCGGATGTCCTCCCTGCGCACCCCGCCCGAGACCGCCGGGGGCCCGCCCGCGGGGCCGGCCCAGGTCCGCATCGGCGTCGCGACGGGCCTCGTCGTGGTCGAGGACGCCGGCTCGGGCAGCGCCGGGGTGGTCGGGCAGGTGCCGAACCTCGCCTCGCGCATCCAGGCGGTCGCCTCGCCCGGCACCCTCCTGATCGCGGACGCCACCCGCCGCCTGCTCGGCTCCCTGTTCGACCTGACCGATCTCGGCCCCCACCGGCTCAAGGGCATCGCCGAGGCGGTGGTGCTGTGGCGGGTCGAGGGGGCCCGCGAGGACGCCGCCCGCTCCGATGCCCGCCGCAACGGCAGCGTCCATGTCGGGCGGGACGAGGAACTCGCCCGACTCTCCGCCGCCTGGGAGGAGGCCAAGCGGGGAAGCGGGCAGGTCGTGCTGGTGGGCGGCGAGCCCGGGATCGGCAAGTCGGCCCTGCTGCGGGCCTGGACCGCCCGGCTCGCGGAGGCGGAGGTCATCCGCATCGGGCTCCAATGCTCCCCGCGCCACACCCACAGCCCGCTCTACCCGCTGGTCGCCCATCTGCGCCGCATCGCCCGGATCGCCCCCGCGGATCCGCCCGCGGCGCGCCGGGAGAAGCTGGAGCGGCTCCTCGCGCCGGAGCGCCGGGCCGAGGGGGCGGAGCTCCTCGCGCATCTCCTCTCCGTGGCCCTCGACGGCGCCCCGGCCGGGCCGGAGCCGACCGCCGACCAGCGCAAGGCCGCGACCCTGGCCCTCCTCGCCGAGGAGGTGATCGGGCTCGCCGCCCGCCGCCCCGTGGTGATGGCCGTGGAGGACGCGCAATGGGCCGATCCGACCACCGAGGAGCTGGCCCGGCTGGTCATCGGGCGGCTCGCCGGCCGGCGGCTGCTCCTGCTCGTCACCGCGCGGCCCGAATACCGGCCGGCCTGGGCCGAAGCGGCTGGCCTGCGGCCGCCCTGGGCCGAAGCGGCCGGCGTGCACCGGCTGTCCCTGTCGGGCCTCGCCCCCGGGGAGGCGGAGGATCTCGTGCGCGGCGTGGCGCGCGGCCGGCCCCTCGCGCCCGAGGCGCGGCGCGCCATCGTCGCCAAGGCCGACGGCGTGCCGCTCTTCATCGAGGAGCTGACCAGCGCCGTGCTGGAGGAGCGCGACGCCGCGGACCGGCCGCGGGACGGGGGCGGCGAGGCGCCGCGCGTGCCCGCGACCCTGCAGGACATCATCATGGCGCGCCTCGACCGCCTCGGCCGCGCCAAGCCCGTGGCCCAGGTCGGGGCCGCCCTCGGGCGCTCCTTCTCGCGGCGCATGCTCGAGCGGGTCGCCGAGCGGGACGAGGAGGAGATCGCCGCGGCGCTGGCGGAGATCGTCCAGGCCGGCCTCCTGCTGGAACAGCCCGGCGGCGCCGGCGCGACCTACCAGTTCAAGCACGCGCTGGTGCAGGATGCCGCCTACGAGAGCCTGCTGCGGGCGAGCCGCCGGGCGCTGCACGGCCGCATCGCCGCGGTGATCGAGGAGGATTGCCCGGACCTCGCCGAGACCGAGCCCGAGACCCTCGCGCATCACCTGCGCGGGGCGCGGGCCTTCCTGCGCGCCGCCGCCGCCTCCCTGCGGGCCGGGCAGCGGGCGGCGGCACGCTTCGCCAACCCGGAGGCGATCCAGCATTTCCGCGCCGGGCTGGACGATCTCGCGCGGGCGGACTCGACACCGGCGGACTTGGCACGGGCGGACTTGGCACGGGCGGACTTGGCACGGGCGGACTTGGCACAGGCGGACTTGGCGGAGCCGGCAGCGGCGGCCCACGGCCCGCTCGCGGCGCGGCTCCATCTCGGGCTCGCCCAATCCTTCTACGTGGTGAAGGGGCCCGCCCACGGCGATACGGTGGCGGCCTATGCCCGGGCGCACGACCTCGCCGCGCATCTCACCGACCCGGAGGAGCGCTTCGCCCTGCTCTGGGGCGTGTTCTCCGGCCACCATTTCGCGGCCCGCTTCGGGCCGGCGGAGGCCTCGGCCCGGGAGGCCCTGGCCCTGGCGCGCGGCGCCGGCGACCCGACCCATCTCTGCCAAGCCCACCGCATGCTGGGCTATGTGGGCTTCTTCCGCGGCGACCTGCCGGGCGCGAGGGCGCATTTCGGCGAGGTCCGCCGCCTCTACCGGCCCGACCCTCACCGGGGCCTGGCACCGATCTTCGGGGCGGATTGCCAGGTCGGGGCGGCGGGGTTCGAGAGCGTGCTCCTCTGCGTCCAGGGGCATCCCGACGAGGCCGTGGCGATGACGGAGGCGAACCTGCGCGACGCGCGGCGCCTCGGCCATCCGGCGAGCATCGGCTGGGCCTACGCCGCGGCGGCCTACGTCCACCATTACCGCGGCGACCGGGCCGCGACCGGGGCGGTGGCGGCGGAGGGCTTCGCCTATTGCCGGGCCCACGCCATCGCGGCCTGGGGCCTGCACTGCAAGGTGTTCCTGGCGTGGTCGGGCGCGACCGGGCCCGAGCGGGCCGACCGCGCCGCCGAGATCCTCCGCGACATCGCCGATGCGGCGACGCGCACCCGCCTGGGCCTGCCGCAGCTGCGCGGGCTCGCCGCCGAGGCGCTCCTCCTGTGCGGGGACCCAGCACCGGCGCGGGAGCAGGTCCGGATCGCCCTCGACGAGATCGCCGAGACGGGCCAGGCCGTGTTCGCGCCGATGCTGCTGCGGCTGCGCGGCCTCTGCGCCCTCGCCTGCGACGAGGGCGGGGCCGCCGACCGGCTCGGCGAGGCGGTCGCGGCGGCGCGGGCCGTGGGGGCGGACCTCCTGCGGGCGCGGGCGGAGGGGGATCTCGCGGCCCTGGCGACGCCCGGGGCCGCGGGACCGGACCGGGTCCGGGCGCTGCTGCGGGGCGCGTGACGCGGGCGGGGCGCCCCGTCCTCGCGCCAGGACGGGGGGCCCGTGCTACGGCTCCCGCATGACGACGCTCCTCGCCTACGCCCTCGCGGCCCTCGCCGAGATCGCCGGCTGCTTCGCAATCTGGGCGTGGCTGCGCCTCGGCCGCTCGCCCCTCTGGCTCGGCCCGGGCCTCGCGTCCCTGATCCTCTTCGCCGTGCTGCTGACGCGGGTCGAGAGCGCGGCCGCGGGCCGGGCCTACGCCGCCTACGGGGGCGTCTACGTGGCGGCCTCGCTCCTCTGGCTCTGGGCCGCGGAGGGACAGCGGCCGGACCGCTGGGATCTCGGCGGCGCGGCGCTCTGCCTCGCGGGCAGCGCCGTCGTCCTGCTCGGGCCGCGGGGATGAGGGCGGAACGCCGACGAGGGCGGAACGCCGACGAGGGCGGGGCGCCGGCCCGGCACCCGCGCCACCTGACGAATCCGTAATCTGCGGGCCACGGGCCGGTCAGGGCGCTCCTCCGAGAATGGCCTCATCAGATCAGGGCCGCGGGGCCGATCGGCCGCCGCGCCCTCCCGCCGATCCGGAGGAATCTTGACCATGTCCGAGCCCGTTCCCGCCTCCCGTCTCCATCGCAAGGCGCTCGCGTCCGTGGCCGCCGTGACGCTCGTGGCGACGGGCGCGCTCGGCTCCGCCTTCCTGCCGCCGAGCACGCCGGTCCTCGCCCAGGCCCTGCCGCAGACCCCGATCACCGCCCCCGAGCACCCGCCGGGCAGCTTCGCGCCGATCGTCAACCGGGTGAAGCCCGGCGTCGTCTCGGTGAAGGTCAAGCTCAAGGACGACGCGGCGGATGACGAGGAGGGCGGCCCCGGCGGCCAGAACGTGCCGCCGCAGCTGCGCGAGTTCTTCCGCCGCTTCGGCGAGAACGGCATGCCCAACCGGCCGCACCGCAACGGCGGCCGCGCCGCGCAGGGCTCGGGCTTCTTCATCTCGGCGGACGGCTACGTCGTCACCAACAACCACGTGGTCGAGAACGCCAAGTCGGTGGAGGTCACCCTCGACGACGGCCGCACCCTCGACGCCAAGGTGGTCGGCACCGACCCGAAGACCGACCTCGCGCTGCTCAAGGTCACGGAGGGCAACGGCTCCTTCCCCTACGTGAGGCTCGCGCACGGCGCGCCGCAGGTCGGCGACTGGGTGGTGGCGATCGGCAACCCCTTCGGCCTCGGCGGCACCGTCACGGCCGGCATCGTCTCGGCCCGCGGCCGCGACATCGGCGCCGGGCCCTACGACGACTTCCTGCAGATCGATGCGCCGATCAACAAGGGCAATTCGGGCGGCCCGACCTTCAACGTGTCGGGCGAGGTCGTCGGCGTGAACACTGCCATCGCCTCGCCGTCGGGCGGCAATGTGGGCCTCGCCTTCGCCATCCCCTCCGAGACGGTGCAGGCGGTCGTCGACCAGCTGCGGACGGACGGCAAGGTCGCCCGCGGCTATCTGGGCCTCCAGATCCAGCCCGTCACCAAGGACATCGCCGAGGGGCTCGGCCTCGACAAGGCGAAGGGCGCGCTCGTCACCAGCGCCCAGGACGGCACGCCGGCCGCCAAGGCGGGCCTGAAGTCCGGCGACGTGGTCCAGGCGGTGAACGGGGATCCGGTCGGCGACGCGCGCGAATTGTCGCGCCGGATCGCCTCGATGAAGCCGGGCACCAAGGTCCAGCTGTCCTACCTGCGCGGCGGCAAGACCGACACCGCGACGGTCGAACTCGCGACCCTGCCGAACGACACCCGGGTCGCGGCCCGGGAGGAGCGCGGGCGGGGCTCGGACGCGCAGCCGCGGCTCGGCCTGAGCCTCGCGCCCGCCGACGCGGTGGGCGCCGGCCAGGAGGGCGTGGCGGTGGTGAACGTCGATCCGGACGGCCCGGCGGCGGCCAAGGGCATCGAGCCCGGCGACGTCATCCTCGACGTCGGCGGCCAGCCGGTCTCCTCGGTCTCCGACGTGCAGGGCCGGATCCGGGCCGCCGAGCGCGACGGCCGCAAGGCCGTGCTGATGCGGGTGAAGAGCGACAAGGGCACGCGCTTCGTCGCCATCGCCCTCCAGAACCGCAACGGCTGATCCGCCGGCCTCACGGCGAGGCCCGTCAGGGACGAGGGCCGGCTCCGCGAGGGGCCGGCCCTTCCCGCGTCAGGGGCTGCACAGGCCCGCATGATCCGGGATCCGCTTGATCAAAGCGGATCCCGGATCACACGCCTGCGCGGCGCCTGAGCGAAGCCCAAATCCGCCATCCCGAAGGGATCAAGCGGATTTGGTATCAGGGGCTGCACAGCACCGCGAGGCGTCGCCCGGAGACGCGCCCGCGCCCGGTCCCGTCCGAGCGGACGCGGTCCCCCTCAAGCCGGACCTGGCCGGCATTCTCGATCAGCGTGTAGCGCAGCCGCTCCAGGGCGAGCCCGTACCGGCCCGACCAGAGCCGCAACGCCCCGCAGAACCGCGCGAGGGTCTGGCGGCCGAAGCGGACCGGGCCGAGGAGCGGCGCGATCTCCCCGGTCCCGAAGGCGGCGCTGCGGAAGCCGGCCAGCAGGTCGGGGCGCCCCTGCGCGAGGTCGAAGGCGGCGAGGGATTCGACGCCGAGCGCGCCCGCCCGCGCGGGCGGCGTCGTCGCCAGCGTGAGCGCCAGGGGCTGGTCGGTCAGCAGCAGGACGGCGCGGTCCGGCGCCTCGGTCAGGTCGACGGACAGGGGGCGGTAGGCCCGCGCCTCGCCGGACCGCGGCTCCGTGAATCTGAGCCCGATCACGTCCAGCCACGCGGCCGAGCCCGAGACGCGGTCGGGATGGGCCACGAAGCCGAGCAGGCGGCCGCGCTGCGCCCGGCGCTCGGCGGCGATGTCGGGCGTCGCGATCTCGGGCGAGGGAGCGCCGCCCCGCGTCGCCTCGCGCCGCTCCGGCGGATCGGGGGAGGGCGGCGCCGCCGGCCGCTCCGGAGGCCCCGCCGGCCGCTCCGGCGGGCGCGCGTCCCGCTCCGGCGGCTCTGCGGGCGCGTCCGGCGGAACCGAGGGCCGAAGCGCCTCGCCCTGCGCGCAGGGGGCGCAGGCGGCGGGCGGCGCGGGGGCGGCAGGGCCGGGGCTTGCGGGCGCCGCCGCCTGCACCGCCGGCGCGGGAGCCGGGGCGGGGCGGCGGGCGACGAGGCCGACGCGCGGATCGAGGAGCAGGATCAGCACGAGCGGGCTCGCCACCGCGACGAGCGCGGCGAGGCCGATCAGGCCGCTGACGATCCTCTGTCCCACGCCGCCTCCACCTTGGCCGTTCGGCGCGCAGTATGCGTGCCCCGGCCCGGAGAAAGTGTCAGCAGCGGCGACTTAGGCCGGTCCTTGGCTGGGGATTGCGGGCATGACGGGGCGCGGCGGGGCGTCCCGCCTCGCTTGACCCGGCGCGGCGGCCAGCCGCAGGCTCGCGGCGGTGGAGGAGGGACTCATGCGCCGGATCGGACTCGCCGCCCTGCTCTGTCTCGGGGTCGCGTCCCAGGCCCGGGCCGATGCCTGCGCGCGGCTCGCCGGACGGGTCGTGACCGTGACCGGGGCGGCGATCGCGGGCCGCAGCGGCAGCACCGTCGCCTTCGGGGCGGCGGATGCGGACCTGATGCTGCTCGATTGCCGGGCGCCCGGGCGGATGATCCTGCGCGCGCGCTTCGCCGAGCCGAGCCGCGCCACCTTCGTCCTCGTCGGGCTCGCCGCGCAGGCCCTGGCCGGGGCGCGCGCCGAGGAGGCGGAACGCCTCGCCCTCGTGCTGCATCGCGCGGCCCGGGAGGGAGGCGGCCCGGCTTCCGGACGGGCCGGGCCGGTGGCGATCACCTGCACGGCCGTGCCGGTCGGCGAATTCCCGACGAGCTGCCTGCTGCGCCGGGCCGGGCGCGCCGGCCGGGATCAGGCTGCCTCCGGGGTCGAGCGGGTCTGGTTGCGGCCGCCGGCCTTGGCCGCGTACAGGGCCTCGTCCGCGAGCCGGTAGAGATCCGCGAGATTCCGGGCGGTCCCGGCGACCGCGACGCCGATGCTCACCGTCAGGAAGCCGGGGCCGAGGGCCGCCTGCGCGACGGCGAGGCCGGCGACCCGGGCGTGGACCGAGGCGGCGATCCGCGCCGCCCCGAGGGCCCGCTGATGGAGAGGCGAGGTCCGGGTCCTGCCGGTGGCGCTGGAAATAGGGCCGGTCGGCCGTGTTGCCCGGCGGAGCCGGCCCGCCGACGGATTCGGCGACCGCCTCACCGTTCTCGTCGCGGATCGTCATCGCGCCGATGTCGCGGGCGGTCGTCGCCCGGTCGAACAGGAGCTTGCGCCGGGTCTCGGGGTCGAGCGCGCCCAGTCCGGGCCTGGACAGGGTCTCGATCGCGCCGCGCAGGGCGAGGTCGATGATCGCGATGGTGTGGGTGATGTCGTGGTCGAGGACCTGCAGCAGGTTCCGGGAGGCCTGCTCGGCCCGCGCCCACGCGTCGTCGCGCATGGCGGAGGGCATCAGGCCGCAGATCAGCAGGGTCCCGGCCGTCGCCGCGGGACCCAAGGCGACCGGCAGTCGCGCGGGGCAGCGCAGGCGCAAGTCCCCGACCAGGTCCGCGCGGCGTGGCCGGGCGGTCCGGACGCGGTCGCCCGGGAGGGCGCTGCTCCGAGGCTGGCAGAGGGTCTTGCGGCTCGGCATGGCGGGGTCACGAATGGCACGCGAGCGTGGAGGCTTGGTTGCCCCACAAGGCGTGGTTGCCCACCGGGCAGGGTCGCGGGGGGCCGCCCCCGTCGGCGATGTTCCCGCGCCGGAAAATGCTCTAACCCTCGCTCCGTGCTCGCTCCCTCCCCATCCCCCCGCTCCGGGCTGCCTCCCCCCATGCCCCCTCGCTCCCCGCTCCGGCATCCCGCTCCCCGCGCCCGGGGATCCGCCGCGTGACCGACGGCGCCTCCCGGCTGATCCTGATCCTCGCCGCGGGCGGCTTCGCCAGCACCTTCGCGGGCCGCGTGGTCGAGCCCCTGGTCGGCGTGCTGGCGCGGGATTTCGCCAGCCCACCCGCCACGGTCGCGCTCCTCTCGACCGCCTTCGCGCTGCCCTACGCGCTGATCCAGCCGGTGCTCGGCCCGGTCGGCGATGCGCTCGGCAAGGAGCGGGTGGTCGTCACCTGCCTGGGCATCCTGACCCTGGCGCTGGCGGCGAGCATCGTGGCCGGGGACATCCGGCTGCTGTTCGGCCTGCGCATGCTGGCGGGCGCCGCGGCGGGCGGGGTCATTCCCCTGGCCCTCGCCATGATGGGCGACCGCATCCCGATGGAGCGGCGGCAGGTCGCCATCGGGCGCTTCCTCGTGGCGGTCATCCTCGGGCAGCTGATGGGCTCCACCGTCTCGGGGCTCATCGAGGGGCTGATCGGCTGGCGGGGCGTGTTCGCCCTCTCGGCCCTGGTGGCGCTCTCGGGCTGCGGCGCCGTCCTCCTCGGCTTCGCCCGCGCGCTGCGCGCGCCGGGCGGGCGCTTCGCCCTCGGCCCGGCCGCGCGGCGCTACCGGGCGATCCTCGCCAATCCGCGCGCCCGGGTGCTGTTCGGGGCGGTCTTCGTCGAGGCGATCGCGGTGTTCGGGATCTTCCCGCACCTCGCCCACCTGATCGAGGCCCGGGGCGAGGGTGGCCCGCGCGAGGCGGGCTTGGTGCTGGCGGGCTTCGCGGCCGGCGGCCTCGCCTACTCGCTCCTCGTCGGCCTGCTCCTGCGGCTCCTCGGCCAGACCCGGATGCTGATGGCAGGGGGCGCGATCGCCGGGGGGGCCCTGCTGACGGTCGGACTCGCCGGCGCGTGGCAGGTCGATGCGGCGGCGCTGGTGGCGCTCGGCCTCGGCTTCTACATGCTGCACAACACCTACCAGGTGCAGGTGACCGAGGTGGCGCCCGAGGCCCGCGCCTCGGCGGTGGCGCTCCACGCCTTCTCGTTCTTCTGCGGCCAAGCCCTCGGCGTCGCGGTGCTCGGGGCCGGGCTCACGGCCCTCGGCCAGTTCGGGGCGCTCGCATCCTGCGCGGCGCTCATCCTGGGGCTCGGTCTCGTCACCGCGTGGCGCCTGTCGCGGCCCATTAGGCCCCGGTCTTCCCAAACAGAAGATACAATGAACGGTCGATGAACAAAGATGTCTCCCGGCGTTGGATGGCTCTGCTCTAGAGCTGAGAGCCGGAACCAGCCGTCGGTTCGGCCGTTGTCCTGCCTAAACAGATCCACACGCGAGGAGATCACATGCGCAAAGTCGCGCTCCTGTCCGCCGCCGCCCTGTCGCTGGGCGCGATGGCCACCGTCTCGGCCCCGGCCGAGGCCCGGCCCGGCTATCGCGGCGGATACGCCCACGGCTATTACGGCCGCCCCTACGCGCACGCCTATCGCGGCCGGCGCGGCATCTCCACCGGCGCGGCGGTCGGCCTGGGCATCGCGGGCCTCGCGGCGGGCGCCATCGCGGCCGACGCGGCGCGGCGCAACGGCTACTCTTACGGCGCGCCGGCCTACCGGGCCCCGGCCTACGGCTACTACGACTACGATTACTGAGCCGGATCGCCGATCCGGACGGAGGGCGGCTGGGACCATCCCGGCCGCCCTCGTCGCGCGTCGGCAGCGCGCGAGCCTCTTCGCGAGGCTCTTGCGGCGCGAGAGGCCCTCAGCCCCGGGCCCGGTAGGGCGGCACGCCCTGATCCGGCAGCCAGAGCGAGGCGGGCGGCGCCCCGGTCTGCCAGAACACGTCGATCGGGATGCCGCCGCGCGGGTACCAGTAGCCGCCGATGCGCAGGAAGCGCGGCTCCAGCAGCCCGGCGAGGCGCTTGCCGATCGTCACGGTGCAATCCTCGTGGAAGGCGCCGTGGTCGCGGAAGCTGTGCAGGTAGAGCTTAAGCGACTTCGATTCGACGAGCCAGTTCCCGGGCACGTAGTCGATCACCAGGATCGCGAAGTCGGGCTGGCCGGTCACCGGGCAGAGCGAGGTGAATTCCGGCGCCGTGAAGCGGGCGAGGTAGTCCGTGTCCGGGTGCGGGTTCGGCACCCGGTCGAGCACCGCCTCCTCGGGCGAGCGGGGCAGGGCGGAGGACCGCCCGAGTTGCAGGGTTTCGTGCGTCATGCGCCCGATATAGGGGCGGGCGGAGCCGGGCGGTACCGGCGCCGCGCCTCGATCGGACGCAGCTCGCCTTCGGGGTCCTCCCCCGGGGTTCTCCCAGGGGGTCCTCGCCTTCGGGGTCCTTGCCGGGCGCGGCGACTTGGCCGATAAGCCCGGCCTGTCGGCCGCCGCCGGAGAGCCTTTCATGACCGCGATCACCAACATCGCCGCCCGCCAGATCCTCGACAGCCGGGGCAATCCCACCGTGGAGGTGGACGTCCTCCTGGAGGACGGCTCCTTCGGCCGCGCCGCCGTGCCCTCGGGCGCCTCGACGGGCGCCCACGAGGCGGTCGAGCTGCGCGACGGCGACAAGGGCCGGTTCGGCGGCAAGGGCGTGCTCAAGGCGGTGGCCGCGGTCAACGGCGAGATCCTGGACGCGATCGGCGGCATGGATGCCGAGGACCAGGTCGCGGTCGACGAGGCGATGATCGAGCTCGACGGGACGCCCAACAAGGCCCGGCTCGGCGCCAACGCCATCCTGGGCGTCTCGCTCGCCGTCGCCAAGGCCGCCGCCGAGGCCTCCGGGCTCCCGCTCTACCGCTACGTCGGCGGCACCCAGGCCCGCGTCCTGCCGGTGCCGATGATGAACATCATCAATGGCGGCGTGCACGCGGACAACCCGATCGACTTCCAGGAATTCATGATCATGCCGGTCGGCGCCGCCTCGATCGCCGAAGCGGTGCGGATGGGCGCGGAGGTGTTCCAGACCCTCAAGGGCGCGCTCAAGAAGGCCGGCCACAACACCAACGTGGGCGACGAGGGCGGCTTCGCCCCGAACCTGCCCTCGGCCGAGGCCGCCCTCGACTTCGTGATGGAGTCGATCCGGGCCGCCGGCTACGCGCCGGGCGAGGACATCGTGCTGGCCCTCGACTGCGCGGCGACCGAGTTCTTCAAGAACGGCGCCTACGCGTACGAGGGCGAGGGCCAGACCCGCGACCCCGAGGCCCAGGCCGCCTACCTCGCCAAGCTCGTCAACGCCTACCCGATCCGCTCGATCGAGGACGGCATGGCGGAGGACGACTGGTTGGGCTGGAAGGCGCTCACCGACCGGATCGGCGACCGCTGCCAGCTCGTCGGCGACGACCTCTTCGTAACCAACGTGGCGCGGCTCTCGGAGGGCATCGCCAAGGGCACGGCGAACTCGATCCTCGTCAAGGTCAACCAGATCGGCTCGCTCACCGAGACGCTGGCGGCGGTCGATATGGCCCACCGGGCCGGCTACACCGCGGTGATGTCCCACCGCTCGGGCGAGACCGAGGATTCCACCATCGCGGACCTCGCCGTCGCGACGAATTGCGGGCAGATCAAGACCGGCTCGCTCGCCCGCTCGGACCGGCTCGCCAAGTACAACCAGCTCATCCGCATCGAGGAGGGCCTGGGGGCCCAGGCGCGCTACGCCGGCCGCGGCGCCCTCAAGGCCTGACCGCGGGCCGCCCGTCGATCCGGACCGGGCGCGCCGCCACGGCGCGCACCGGAAGCGCGCCGCGCGGCGGCCGTGAGGCTTCCTTAACCATCGCGGCCCAAGCTGCCGGCATGGTCGTCCGTCGCCGCGCCCGCGCCCTCCTGCTCCCGCTCGCCCTCTACGCCGCCTCGGTGCTGGCGGTGGGCTACTTCCTGCGCGAGGCCGAGAGCGGCAGCCGCGGCCTCCAGGCCAAGCGGGCCCTCAAGATCCAGGCCTACAATCTCCAGAAGGAGCTCGACGCCGCCAAGGCGGACCGGGCCGAGTGGGAGCGGCGGGTCGCGCTGCTGCGCAGCGACCAGATCGACCGCGACCTCCTGGAGGAGCGCGCCCGCCTGATGCTCGGGCGCGTGCACCCGAACGACGTCGTCATCATCAATCCCTGATTCGCGCCGGCGGGCGCGGGGCCCGGTGCGCGGACCGCCCCATGGGGCACGGGCCGCGCCCTCCTCCGCGCGGCCCGCCGGCGGCACTCCGGCCCGTTCCGGGCGTTTTCCGCTGCCGCCGCGGCATGGCGGGCCTCGCTTTCCGGCCTCGCCTGCCCTAGAAGGCGTTGGACTAAGGTCGCAGGCCGGGAGGCGCCGATGGAAGCCGGGAGCAAGGCACGCCGCGAGGACAAGACCGCGAGCCCGCCCCCCGCGAACGCGCCGCACTTCACGCGCGACGAGGACGTGCACGCCTACAGCGAGATGCTGCTGATCCGCCGCTTCGAGGAGAAGGCCGGCCAGCTCTACGGGATGGGCCTGATCGGCGGCTTCTGCCACCTCTATATCGGCCAGGAGGCCGTGGTGATCGGGGTCCAGATGGCCTCGAAGGAGGGCGACCAGGTCATCACCGGCTACCGCGACCACGGCCACATGCTGGCCTGCGGCATGGACCCCAAGGGCGTGATGGCGGAACTGACCGGGCGGCGGGGCGGCTATTCCCGCGGCAAGGGCGGCTCCATGCACATGTTCTCCCGCGAGAAGAACTTCTACGGCGGCCACGGCATCGTCGGGGCCCAGGTCTCCCTCGGCACCGGTCTCGGCTTCGCCAACAAGTACCGCGGCGACGGGGCGGTCAGCCTGACCTACATGGGCGACGGCGCCGCCAACCAGGGCCAGGTCTACGAGAGCTTCAACATGGCGGAGCTGTGGAAGCTGCCCGTCGTCTACGTGATCGAGAACAACCGCTACGCCATGGGCACCTCGGTGACCCGGGCCTCGGCGCAGACGGACTTCTCGAAGCGCGGCGTCTCCTTCGGCATCCCGGGCGAGCAGGTCGACGGCATGGACGTGCGCGCCGTGCGCGACGCCGCCGCCCGGGCCATCGCGCATGCCCGGTCGGGGGAGGGGCCCTACATCCTGGAGATGCAGACCTACCGCTACCGCGGCCACTCGATGTCCGACCCGGCCAAGTACCGGACCAAGGACGAGGTCGCGCGGATGCGCGAGGAATCCGACCCGATCGAGCAGGTCCGCAAGCGGCTGCTCGGCCCGCACAAGGTCCCGGAGAACGAGATCAAGGCGATCGACGCCCAGGTGCGGGAGATCGTCAACGAGGCGGCGGACTTCGCCACCAACGACCCCGAGCCCGATCCCGCCGAGCTGTGGACCGACGTCCTGCTCGAGCCCGCCCGCGCCTGACCCTCTCATCGGATCGACAGAGCACCCATGCCGACCGACATCCTGATGCCCGCCCTCTCGCCGACCATGGAGCAGGGCAAGCTGGCGAAATGGCTCAAGAAGGAGGGGGATCCGGTCAAGCCCGGCGACGTGCTGGCCGAGATCGAGACCGACAAGGCGACCATGGAGGTCGAGGCGGTCGACGAGGGGATCCTCGCCAAGATCCTGATCGCGGACGGCACCGACAACGTCGCGGTCAACACGCCGATCGCCGTGCTGGCGGGCGAGGGCGAGGACGTCTCCGCCGCCAAGCCGAACGGCAAGGGCAGGGGCGGCGCCAAGGGCGAGGCGAAGGCTGAGGCCAAGACCGACGCGAAGACCGAAGCGAAGACCGAAGCGAAGGGCGCGCCCACGCCCGACATGCAGGACGAGGGCCGGGCCCGGGCGCCCGCGCCGGCGGCCAAGGGCAGCGACGACGCGCCGGTCGCCCCGGCCGCCCCCGCCACCATCACAAGCCGCAGCGCGGATCGGGCGATGGAGGAGATCCCGGAGGGCACCGAGATGGTGACCCAGACGGTGCGCGAGGCCCTGCGCGACGCCATGGCGGAGGAGATGCGCCGGGACGAGGCGGTCTTCGTGATGGGCGAGGAGGTCGCCGAGTACCAGGGCGCCTACAAGATCACCCAGGGGCTGCTGCAGGAATTCGGCGCCCGCCGCGTCGTCGACACGCCGATCACCGAGCACGGCTTCGCCGGGGTCGGGGTCGGGGCGGCCTTCACGGGGCTGCGCCCGATCGTCGAGTTCATGACCTTCAACTTCGCCATGCAGGCGATCGACCAGATCATCAACTCGGCCGCCAAGACCCTCTACATGTCGGGCGGGCAGCTCGGCTGCCCGATCGTGTTCCGCGGCCCGAACGGCGCCGCCGCCCGCGTCGCCGCCCAGCACAGCCACGACTACGCCGCCTGGTACTCGAACGTGCCGGGCCTGAAGGTGGTGATGCCCTACACCGCCTCGGACGCGAAGGGCCTGCTCAAGAGCGCCATCCGCGACCCGAATCCGGTGATCTTCCTGGAGAACGAGATCCTGTACGGCCAGTCCTTCCCGGTGCCCAAGCGCGACGATTTCCTGGTGCCGATCGGCAAGGCGAAGGTGCACCGGGAGGGCCAGGACGTCACCATCGTGTCCTTCGGCATCGGCATGACCTACGCGCTCAAGGCCGCGCACGAACTCGCCGAGCAGGGGATCGGCGCCGAGGTGATCGACCTGCGCACGATCCGGCCGATGGATTCCGCGACGGTGGTCGAATCGGTGAAGAAGACCGGCCGCTGCATCACCGTCGAGGAGGGTTTCCCGCAATCGGGGGTCGGCGCCGAGATCGCCGCGCGGGTCATGGTCGACGCCTTCGACTATCTCGACGCGCCGGTGCTGCGCATCACCGGCAAGGACGTGCCGATGCCCTACGCGGCCAACCTGGAGAAGCTGGCGCTGCCGACCGTGGCCGAGGTGATCGAGGCGGCCAAGGCCGTCTGCTACCGGTAGCCCGATGGCCGAGAATCCCCGCTTCGAGGCGCTCTCGGTCCCGCCGGACGCCCTGGACCTGGGCGGCGTCGAGGTGCTGCGCGCCGCGGTGGTGGACGGGGCGGTGAGCGTCGCCCTGCGCCGCTCCTTCGACGATCCCGCCACCTGGGGCCGCCTGCTGATCGACCTCGCCCGGCAGGCCGCCCGCGTCTACGGGCGCGAGACCGAGATCTCGGAGGAGGAGGCCTTCGCGCGCATCCGCGCCGGGATGGAGGCGGAGAGCCTCGATCCCGACAGCCTCAACTGAGGGCCGCCGGCATGGCCGAGCCCGCCCCGCGCGGCGTCACCTCCGCGGACCTCGAAGCGGTCCCGGCGCCCCTCGTCGCCGAGATCATCGACGGGGTGCTGGAGACGCGGCCGCGACCGCGGCACGCGATGGCGGCCGGCGAACTCGCAGGCGAACTCATCCCTCCCTTCGCGCCTCCCTTCGCGCGCGGGCGCGGCGGCCCCGGCGGCTGGGTCTTCATGATCGAGCCGGAGCTTCACTTCGGGCCGCAGGTGGTCGTGCCCGATCTCGCCGGCTGGCGGCCGGGCCGGCTGCCTGCCGAGCCGGCGACACCCTTCGTCGAGACGCCGCCGGACTGGGCCTGCGCGATCCTCTCGCCCTCCACGGCGCGGCTCGACCGCGGCCCGAAGCGCCGCATCTACGCGGAGGCGGGCGTCGCCCATCTCTGGCTGCTCGATCCCGCGGACGGCGTGCTCGCAGCCTTCGCGCTGACGGAGGGCCGCTGGCTGCTCGTCGGCACCGTCGGGCGCGGCGAGATGGTGGCGCTCGCGCCCTACGACGCCGTGCCGTTCCCCCTCGACGACCTCTTCCCCCTGGACGCCCCGGCCGCTCCGACCGAGACCTGACGCCATGCCGATCAACGTGCTGATGCCCGCCCTCTCGCCCACCATGGAGAAGGGCAACCTCGCCAAGTGGCTGAAGAAGGAGGGCGACCCGGTCAAGTCCGGCGACGTGCTGGCCGAGATCGAGACCGACAAGGCGACCATGGAGGTCGAGGCGGTCGACGAGGGCGTGCTCGCCAGGATCGTGGTGCCCGAGGGCACCGCGGACGTGCCGGTGAACGATCTCATCGCCGTGATCGCGGCGGAGGGCGAGGACCCGGCGCGCGTCGGGGCCGGGGAGGGGGCGGCGCAAGGGGCGGCGAAGGGGGCGGCGCCCCCGCCGCGGGATGAGGACCGCACGGAGGGCGGGGCGAGCCTCGCCTACGCGCGCGTGAACGAGGCGCCGGACGCCGCCAAGGCCGCGGCGAACGGGGCCGCGGCGAAGCCGAACGGCGCGGCGCCCGGCGGCGCCCCGCAGGGCGCCGCGCCGGCGGGGGGGCGGATCCTCGCCTCGCCGCTCGCGCGCCGCATCGCCAAGCAGGAGGGGATCGACCTCTCGCGCGTCCGCGGCTCCGGCCCGCACGGCAGGGTGATCGAGCGCGACGTGCGCGCGGCCCTCAAGGAGGGCCCGGCGCCGGCCGCCCCGGCGGGCGCCCCGGCGGCCGCGCCCGGCGGGGCGACCCCGCCCGCCGCCAAACCCGCGGCCGGCGCCCCGGCGGCCTCCGGCCTGACCGGCGACCAGGTCAAGGCGATGTTCGAGAGGGGGAGCTACGAGGAGGTCCCCCTCGACGGGATGCGCAGGACCATCGCCAAGCGCCTCGTCGAGTCGAAGCAGACCGTCCCGCACTTCTACCTCTCGCTCGATTGCGAACTCGACGCGCTGCTGGCGCTGCGCGAGCAGGTCAATGCGGGCGCCGGCAAGGACCGGGACGGCAAGCCGCTGTTCAAGCTCTCGGTGAACGACTTCGTCATCAAGGCGCTGGCGCTGGCCCTGCAGCGGGTGCCGAACGCCAACGCGGTCTGGGCCGAGGACCGGATCCTGAAGTTCCGCCACTCCGACGTCGGCGTCGCGGTGGCGGTGGACGGGGGCCTGTTCACGCCGGTGATCCGCAGGGCCGAGCAGAAGACACTCTCGACCCTCTCGGCCGAGATGAAGGACCTCGCCGGCCGCGCCCGCAGCCGCAAG
This sequence comes from Methylobacterium sp. 4-46, assembly GCF_000019365.1. GTDB lineage: Bacteria > Pseudomonadota > Alphaproteobacteria > Rhizobiales > Beijerinckiaceae > Methylobacterium. The sequence continues at coordinate 6,489,048 of NC_010511.1, forward strand.
CTGAAGCCCGAGGAGTACCAGGGCGGCGCGACGGCGGTGTCGAATCTCGGCATGTACGGCATCAAGGAATTCGGCGCGGTCATCAACCCGCCCCACGGCACGATCCTGGCGGTGGGGGCGGGCGAAGCCCGGGTCGTGGCCAGGAACGGCGCGCCGGCGGTGGTGCAGGCCATGACCGTGACGCTCTCCTGCGACCACCGGGTGGTGGACGGGGCGCTCGGCGCCGAATTGCTCGCCGCCTTCAAGAGCCTGATCGAGAACCCGATGGGGATGCTGGTGTGAGGGGCCGCGCCCCGCCGCGCCCGGAGCCGCCCGCCGGGCGCTCCCGGCCCTGAGCCTCGGCGCCGCCCCGGTCCGGCGGCCGGCGCCGCCGTCATGCCCCTTCGCAACGCGAGCCGAACCCCATGTCCGACAGCTACGACGTCCTCATCATCGGCGCCGGCCCCGGCGGCTACGTGACCGCGATCCGCGCGGCCCAGCTCGGCTTCAGGACGGCGGTGGTCGACCGCGAGCATCTCGGCGGGATCTGCCTGAACTGGGGCTGCATCCCCACCAAGGCGCTGCTGCGCTCGGCCGAGATCTTCCACTACATGCAGCACGCCAAGGATTACGGCCTCTCGGCGGAGAAGATCGGGTTCGACGCCGCGGCGATCGTCAAGCGCTCGCGGGGCGTCTCGGCGCGGCTCAACGGCGGCGTCGGCATGCTGCTCAAGAAGAACAAGGTCGACGTGATCTGGGGCGAGGCGCGGATCGAGGCGGCGCCGAAGGGCGACGCGCCGGGCCGGGTCGCGGTCGCCGCGTCGCAGCGGGCCGAGGCGCCGAAGGGGGCCAAGGGGCCGGGCGCCTACGCGGCGCGGCACATCATCGTGGCGACCGGTGCGCGGCCCCGCGTGCTGCCGGGGATCGAGCCCGACAAGCGCCAGATCTGGACCTACTACGAGGCGATGGTGCCGGAGGCGATGCCCAGGAGCCTGCTCGTCATGGGCTCGGGCGCGATCGGGATCGAGTTCGCCTCCTTCTACCGGACCATGGGCGCCGAGGTGACGGTGGTGGAGCTGCTGCCGCAGATCCTGCCGGTGGAGGATGCGGAGATCGCCGGGATCGCCCGCAAGCGCTTCGAGAAGCAGGGCATCCGAATCCTGACCGGCGCCAAGGTCACGAAGGTGGAGAAGGGCTGGGACGCGGTCACCGCCACGGTCGAGGCCGACGGCAAGAGCCAGGCGATCACGGCCGAGACGCTGATCTCGGCGGTCGGCGTCGTCGGCAACATCGAGAATCTCGGGCTCGAAGGACTCGGCGTGCGGACCGACCGCGGCATCGTGGTGACGGACGGGCTCGGGCGCACCAACGTGGCGGGGATCTACGCCATCGGCGACGTGGCCGGCCCGCCGATGCTGGCCCACAAGGCCGAGCACGAGGGCGTGCTCTGCGTCGAGACCATCAAGGGCCTGCCGACCCACCCGATGGACAAGGGCAAGATCCCGGGCTGCACCTATTGCCAGCCGCAGATCGCCTCGGTCGGCCTCACCGAGGCCAAGGCGCGGGAGCAGGGATTCGACATCCGGGTCGGCCGCTTCCCCTTCCTGGGCAACGGCAAGGCGATCGCCCTCGGCGAGCCGGACGGCCTCGTGAAGACGATCTTCGACAAGAAGACCGGCCAGCTCCTCGGCGCCCACATGGTCGGGGCCGAGGTGACCGAGCTGATCCAGGGCTACGTCGTGGCGATGCAGCTCGAGACCACCGAGGAGGACCTGATGCACACGGTCTTCCCGCACCCGACCCTGTCCGAGATGATGCACGAGAGCGTGCTCGACGCCTACGGGCGGGTGATCCACGTGTAGCCTGATAAGACGAAGAAAGCCTCGCTCATCCAAAGACTTAGCTCGAAAACACTACCGAGGCTCATTCACGGCTGCCAACCCCTGAGGTGCCTCCAAACGGCATCTCGGGCATGCTCGGTGTGACAGAATTGTGCCAAGGGTCGGCGGCCAGATCGGCCCTAACCTCCTCGTCTCGAACGCTGAAATGGCGCCACTGAAGGGGAGGGGACTCGGATCAGCGACGCCCCCAACGCCCCATCGGCAACTTACCTGAAGCCCCTCATCACCTTGGCTATCGAGACAGGGATGCGTCGTGGCGAGCTCCGCTCCATCACCTGGGTCGACGTGAACCTCAAATCTCGAACTGTGAAGGTGCAGAGGACCAAGAACGGTCACCCACGAACCGTCCCGCTATCCCCAACCGCCATTCAGACCCTCTCGGGGATGGAACGAACCTCTGATCGAGTTTTCCCTGTGTTCCCCGGAGCGGTTGAGTTGGCGTGGAGGCGAATGCGGAGGAGGGCTGCGATCCCTGACCTCCGCTTTCACGATCCGAGGCACGAGGCGGTTTCACGGTTGTTCGAGGCCGGGTTGAGCGTGTCCGAGGTCGCCATGGTCAGTGGGCGTCGAACGCCTGCCATGCTGTTCCGCTACACTCACCCGAAAGCCGAGGATGTGGCCACGAAGTTGGCAGGGAGCCAAGGGATGACTGCCCGAGGCAGGAGATCCTCTACTCGCTCAGGGAAGCCCAGACCGTGATCGCTCTTTGGCAAACCACCGGCAACCGCGTCCGGCCGCATTCGTCCATCGGCTAGAGCATTTTCCGACGAAGTGGATGCCGGTTCGTCGCAGAAAATGCGGCAAGATCAAAGATCGAGAGCGGCACTCGATCACGTTGCAATTGGGTGCCGCTCTCGCGGCCACCCGCGCCCATCACCTTGCCAGATTTGTTCTTCCGGCTATCCATGGCCACACCATGCAGTAAGCTCTAAACCGGCCCGGTTCAAAATACCGGTCAGGCCAATCTTTTCACATTCTTTACTGAGATCTGCCGCACCGTAGCGCTTTGGCTTGAACCGCATCAACCACTTCAGCATCCTGAGATGCGATGGATTAATTATTTCTCAGACGCCTTTTCTAGGGTCAACTGCGGCAGTTCAGATCAGATGAAGGGCAGCAACTCGTCTGAACAAATGCACGGCCGCACAGCACCAAGTCGGACTGAGGAGAACTTATCAGTGTGCTAATCCAGCATGGGCCTTCAGTGTCGGCGGATTAATGGAAGAGCTTGGAAACGCATTGAAGGCGAATATGCCCGAACCACCGGTCAGGATCTGGGCCGCAATAGCATAACCGTACTTTGAAGTGCCGGTATATGTTGAATTGCCACCAAAGCTGAGGATCGCAGAAGGAGCATACAGCGTGCCGTTTAGCGCCATATCCCCCGTTCCACCCAAAGATACAGAAACGTTCGCAGGCGTGCTGCGGGATTGGAAAATCAGAATGCCGGCTTGATCTCCAGAATTTTGAGCAGTTAGCGTGATCGTCCCGCTTCCACTGAGGTTTAAGGTACTGTCCTTATCGAGAAATATAGTAAGACCTGAGCCGGTGATGCTGGTGCTGCCTGTAACACTAATATTGGCAGATTTGAAGTAGTATAAACCCGATTGTAAAGTCACGTTCCCACTCAGGCTAACAGTCCCGGAATAGGTGCAGTTCGTCGGAAAGACACCAGACGAGATCGACGGATTGTTCACTGTGCATACGGGCTGTGCCGGCTCTGGGACATTCGCCAAAGGATCAACGAGCGAGGGACAGTTGATCTTAGGCCAAGGGCTGAACCCGGTACCAGAGTAGTTTCCAACGACGCAGATCTGCGAAGCGGTGATCGAGGATGACCCTCCCGTCCTAGCAGCCGTCGCCGATGACGAGTTGACCTGAATGGGGCAGTTGGTCTGGAGGGCGCTGCTGCCCTTCGTTTGCAGCGAACCGGCGCTGGCCGGCTCGAGCACCATGACGCAGGCACCACCATACTTCACGGCGACGCTGCTCGCAGCCATGTCCACGCTCGATACGCCGAGGATGCCGGCCACGTACGTTAGGACGGCATTGCCGTAGGCGGACGACCGGCGCGTCGTCACCTGCACCGCGTTCTGGCCGATCGCGCTGGGCGTAAACGTTTTCGAGGATGGATCGTAAACTCCAATCTGTATATCTGCACTTGTTGACACTGTTCCAAAACCGACTGGAGTGTTTTTACTGACAAGGTCAAGGGCAGCTGCCATAACAGAGGATGAAGTTGGAAGCGCCATCACTGCACCAAGCGCGGCGGCGTCGGCTATCTTCTGAAGCTTCAGCTTACTGTAGTATAAATTTCCGGAGTCTATCGCCACAGCCGCAAATCCGACGGCGATCAGCATTCCGAACAGGCCGATGATCGATGCGCCGCCTTGCTTGTGCGCGGCGAATGCGACGAACCGCTGCCTCACGACGTTGGCTCCTGCTGCATCACTGCAGTGCAGTTAAAAGATTTTGTTCCATAGATGAGGCTAAAGAACTGCGTCGGCGTTGCCGAACTGAGAGGAACATTTGTTGTGACGGTATACTGGTTCTTGTTAGGATCAGTGCTCGACTGCGAAATTGTAACCGCGGCAGACGCTTGCGCCCACGAAGGCAGACGGAGGGCGATGATGCCGGCAACCTGCGAGGCCGTGATCCGGTTGGTCGCCAGTTGCCGGGCAGCGTCGTTCGTGGCGAACTCTGTGGTGCCAAGGGTGTACATGATCGAGCCGAACTCGATCGACCCCATGACGAGCGCGATCAGGATCGGAGCGACGACCGCGAACTCCGCTGCGGTTGCCCCTCTCTCATCAGATCCAAAACGTCTCATCAAAGGCTCACGCAGAAGTTGTGGATTTCCGCTTTGTACTGTGAAGCCTAAGAACTTAAAACATGTTTAAAGCATTGCAGACTCTCGTATGCGCTCTGATGCCGCCATGAGATCGCCGATATGTCCCATGGCCCGTTCGCTAAACCCCGGCCAGGAACACGGGATCCCTCGCGAGTACGTCGGCGACGGAGCGGAGGGCCTCCAGCCTCCCGGCCAGGGCGCCGCGGAGCGCCGCGATGTGCGGCCCACGGCAGGAGGTCAGGTTCGCTGTCCGCGATCGCTGCCTCGAGAGCTTTGACGAGATCCCGGAGGCGTACGCCTTCACGGCTCGCCTCAACCTCCGGCACCTGCGCGGCACCAAAACCCATGAGGTCGCCTTCGAGGAGCACGATCGCGCGCACGACCACATAAACCTGGGCGACGAGCACGACGCCCACGCCCGCGCCCATGCCGACGCTATTCGGCAGCACTTCGCGGGGCACAGGGTGACGAGCGGGCAAATCGTGCTGTTCGGCCTCACGGGGGTTTGATCTCCACCTGCATCTCGAGCCCGGCATCTCAGCGCACGACGAGCACACGTGCGGCCGCGGCGAGGACGCAGATCAGCACGAAGGCTGCGACGACGACCGCGGCGACAGGTGGCCGACGGCGCCGTCTGATGGTCTTGGGGCTCTCGCGGATCCACCAGTCGCAGGGTCTTTCAGGACGCCAGACCTTCATCAACCCGACGCGGTTGAGTTGGCATGGGGAGAAATGCGGATAAGGGCTGCGATACCTGATCTCCGCTCTCACGATCTGAGGCACGAGGCGGGTTCACGGCTGTTCGAGGCTGGGTTGAGCGTGCCCTAGGTTGCGGTGGTCAGCGGTTATCGGACGCCGGCGATGCTGTTTCGTTATACTCAAAGGCGGAGTTTGTCGCCAAAAAATCTGAATAAGTTCACGATGTATGGACACAGCGGAATCCGGAACCCGATTTTTCGACAGATGCAACGTTCGTTACGGGATTGCAGAGCCTGAACCGCTACTCTCTTCTCGAATACGTCTCGTCTCAGCATCGCTGATCCCGGAAGTCAACGTTCTCACAAGGCGGTCAACGATTTCGTCCTCGATGTCCGCCCACGAACCTTCACGACTTTTAAAGCGATCGGCCCAGATTTGCGCTCCAGTCGAGGCATCAACAAGCTGAGCGTTGATACGAAACCGGCCATCTGCGTGATGCATGGTTCCAGAGAACACGTATCTCACGTCCAATTCCCTTCCGATTTCCTGAGGGTCTACTGGTCTGTTCTGATATCTTAGAGCGATGCTGCTCGATACTATAAAAATCCCGTCGATGCGGGTCAGATCGGATGTGATGTCCGCTGCAATTGCCTCTGCCAAAGAGTCTTCTTTCGAGCCACCGTCAGGATTCTTAAACGGTAAGATTACGACCGACATCCGCGAGGTAATCTCTCTGCGCATTCTACCGGTTTTATCTCCAATGGAGGCAACGCTGATTGCATCTTGCTCATCGCTGCGCATAATCCCCGAAGAAAGTATCGGCTGATCCGACGACAAAAAAGTCACGCCCGTCACCAATAATAATGCTACACGCGAAAATGCGAGCTTGAGAGAACCGGGGCGCCCACTCACCGTCAGGTTTAATATTTTGGTTTCTGCCTGTCGCGCAATGAATTCCGGGGTTATAACGAAAACCTGCACAGCGCGATCCACATTTTTCAGACGAACGAGACCCCAATCGACAGGATCGCATATTATTTTATCGTGAACTTGGTCGAGAGCCGCTCGAGAAAGACAAATTCCCCCACTCGGGGCGATGCCCTCCAGACGGGAAGCAAGATTAACAGCATTTCCGTAAATGTCTCCATCCTGCTCAACAGTGATATCGCCTACACATATGCCCATCCGAAAAAACACACGCCGAGGCTCTTCAGTATTCTCGTTCAGGCTGTGCACGGCACGTTGCAATTCGATCGCGCAACATACAGCGTGGTATGTGCTTGGAAACTCGACTAACACGCCGTCTCCGCTCGATTTTATAACACGACCGCCATGCTGCTTGGTGCTCGGGTAAAGAAGATCGCGGCGGAGAGACCTGAGCAGTGCGAGGGTTCCGGCTTCGTCCCTACACATATGCTGGGTATACCCAACCATGTCGGCCGCCAGAACGGCAGCGACGTGGGGCTCTACACTATATACCAAGTGTAAGCTAGGCTTCGCCATAGCTTGGCCTTTAACGCCCGCTCCATTGACGGAACGGGTAACATAATCTCGCTCTCGCGATTATCAAGTTGGGTCAAATCTTACTGCCCGCGATCAGTCTAGTGAACCTAAGCGATACCGTGACGATCCACTTGTGAGCAAGCGTGACCTTAAGGTATTGCTCTGTGTCAACTCGGCAACGGAAGTCGTGTCTTTGTTCAAATGGACCGTGGATAGCTTGAGTGCGTTGGCGTGCTATAATGCTCGAATGTCGGAAACGTCGTTCAGACCCTACGCGGTCGTCCAGTGTGAGAGAACGGTTCCAAGCCAGATCACGTTCGCCTGCATGATCGGAATAGATAGGCTGCTGAAGCTGGAACTGGATACGACGCGACCTCGGCACACGTTCGTACGACAGGCGTTGAGCGGCTTGAACCAGCGTCTCCTCTCCTTCAAGTCCGACCAGATACCCTTCTTCGGTCGACCACGAGGGTTCGTCGTCAACTACGCGCCCAACCGTGCCGTGCGATACGACCTTAACGGTAAGGCGATGGAGATCATGCCGAGAGAGGTGGTCGTCGGGCGTGGGAAGTTAACGTTCGGTAGGCTAACCTCCGATTAGGCACAGGCCAGGGTGAACAGAGAACGATCTCCATAACTCCACCCTAGCTTTGTTATCCGTGTCAGGCCGGCGATCTCGTCATCTACCCATCCTTGCTGACGCAGGGTGACCTGGAACTTTGAAGCGTTTACCTGTATCGGTTACATTAGAGCCGTCCACCCGGTAGATAGAGAAATCCTGGTCTAAGAAATTTCCGACCAAGAGATATCTTCCATCCGGCGTAAATACTGCAGCTTCTGGCAAGCCACCAGTTTCGAGTCCTTCTTTGATCTTCGTCACGGTTTTACCATCTATTTTCATTACAGTCAAGGTTCCGTTCTTATGGTAGAAGAAGTCTTTCTTTCCGGAATTTGACCCGTTAATGATGACTGCCACCGCCACATCGCCTTTCGGGCTTATCGCAAGTCCTTCAGGTCCATCTCCCACGACGACCTTATCGATAACCCGTGGAGGTGTCGCCTCAAGATCAACAACGCTAACGGTGTCCACGTTTCCGTCCGAAGCCCCGGCAAAGCCATTATCAGCTGTCAGGGCGATCTTACCGTCTGGGCTCACGCTAACATTATATGGCCACAAGCCGACTGGTAGGTCCTGCTTATTATAACTTACCTTCTTGTTGGATTCAATGCTCAGCAAGGCTACCTTATGATTGACGAACTTACTTGCAATGGCCGTCTTTCCGTTCGGGGTGAATTCGACATGGGAGACCAGCTCATCAACGGGCACCTTCTGAGTCAGTTCGACATTCTTCCCATTAATCGAGAGGACACCCACGGCATTCTCGGCGCGGAGCGCAACAAGCGCCATTGTTCCATCGTGACTTATATCGAGGCCGGATGGCTGCTTACCAACCTCAAGAGTTTTAAGGAGCTTCGGCGGGCTGGCCTCAAGATCAATGACGTACAACTTGGTATCCGGAACCTGCTTAAGCGCGTCCCCATCCTTCACGACATCAACGGAATCAGCGACAAGGGCTAAGGTGCCGGACGGGTTTATGGCCAAATTGACGGGAGGGCCGACAACAGAATTCTTCAATGGCAGATTGGCGGCTATCTTCGGATTCTCAGGATCTTCAAGGTCCACAATCAACACGCTGTCACGGCCGCTTGGCGACAACACCGGTTTCCCATTCTCATCCCAGTTCAGTTTCTCGTCATTGCCGACGATCATGTAGGGCTTGGCTGCCACCGGGGGAGCTGCAAGTAATAATAAGGACGCGCAAACAAACAGATTCGCTTTATGGCTCCGCATCGTTTTCTCCCTAATATTCCTTGCCACTGTTATTTTTTTGGCCTGCTCACCTGATCATAGTCGCTCCAGTGAGGCAATGGGTTCAGCGTCCCGTCGACGTAGTGAGCGGTGAGGTGGATACGGACCTTCAGGAGGGGCGCGTTTCATCGTAACATTCGGGCTTGGGGGCTCTCGCCATGGTGCAGGCAGTTGCAGACAGGCGATTGGTCACGATCCTGGTGGCCGATGTGGTGGGCTACTCGCGCCTCATCGGACTGGACGAGAGTGGGACACTGCGACGCCTGAAGGCACTCCGGCGCGAGATCATCGAACCGGCTGTGGTCTCCGCCAAGGGCCGAATCATTAAGACGGTCGGGGACGGGTTCATTGCCGAGTTCGGGAGTGCGGTTCGAGCGGTCTCCTGTGCGGTGGTGATCCAGCAAGGCGTTCCTCGTCACGAGGCCGGGGCAGGTGAGGACCGTGCCCTCCGCCTGCGCATCGGGATCAACCTCGGCGATGTCGTCGTAGAAGCCGACGGGGACCTCTACGGGGACGGCATCAACATCGCGGCAAGGCTCGAGCCCTTGGCCGAGACCGGAGGGATCTGTGTCGCTCAGGCTGTCTAAGACCAAGTGCGGGACCGGCTTGGCTACCCCTTCGAGGATCGCGGCAGGCTCGAGCTCAAGAACATCATGAGGCCGGTCGGGGTGTTCGCTCTCTCAGCCTCGGCCATAGAGGGACTGGGCAGCGTGGCGACGGCTGAGACCCAAGAGGGGGGGTCCAAGCCGAGCAAAAGGCCGTGGAAGGCGATCGGTGCCGGAGCCAGTATCATTACCCTCCTTGCTGCGGGTGGGCTTCTCTGGCGCTCCTACACGGCCCCGACCACGATCCCAGCTGGCCAAACCATCGCTGCCAAGCTGACCGGAGAGGCCAAGGAGGCTCCTCGCCTGTCAATCGTGGTCCTCCCCTTCACGAACCTGAGCAGCGACCCGGAGCAGGAGTTCTTCGCGGACGGTATCACTGAGGATCTGACCACCGATCTGTCCCACCTCGCTGGCAGCTTCGTCATCGCCCGCAACACCGCCTTCACGTACAAGGGCAAAGCGGTCGACGTGAAACAACTCGGTCGCGATCTGGGTGTGCGCTACGTGCTGGAGGGCAGCGTTCGCAGGATTGGGGACAAGATAATCATTAATGCGCAGCTGATCTCTTCCGAGACCGGCTCTCACTTGTGGGCCGATCGGCTTGAAGGGGAGAGGAGTAGACTTGGTGAGTTGCAGGCGGAATTCGTTGCAAGGTTGGCGCGCTCCCTTGATGTCCAGCTGATACAGGAAGAGAGCCTCCGCTCGTTACGGGAGCGACCCAATAATCCTGACGTTGTTGATCTTACCCTCGGAGGATGGGCAGCACTGAATAGACCTCGCAGTAAGGTTAATGTCGCTGAGGCTATAAACCAGTTCGAGCAAGCACTGAGGCTTGATGATGAGTCGCTGCAGGCCGTCGTTGGAATGTCGAGGGCTCTAGCCGTCCGGGCTCGTGCTGGATGGAGTGACAACCCTGTTTCAGAAGCCAACAAGATTGAGGAGATGATTGCCCCTGTCCTTGAGAAGAGGCCTCATAATGCGATGGCTTATTGGTCCAAGGGGCAGGCACTGGCCTTCAAGAAACAGTTCGAACAAGCCATACACGAGTTAGATGCCGCTGTTGATAGCAACGCAAACTTCGCTGATGGTCACGCGTTCTCAGGTCTCCTAAGGATATTCGCAGGGAGGTCGTCCGAGTCGATCCCATATTTCGAGAAAGCAATCCGCCTCAGTCCACGGGATCCGAACCTCAATATCTGGCTGTTCGATATATGTCATGCACACTCTCATATGGGAAATTGGGAGCAAGCGATTGATTGGTGTCATAAAGCGAATGCGATCGCGCCATACTATATGTCTTACATTGATCTTGCAACCTCATATGGGTGGCTAGGGCGTTACGACGAGGCGAAGGCGGCGAACGAAGGGCTACTGAGGCTGATGCCTGGATATACCGTCAAGAAGTGGGCGACGGCTGATTGGTCGAATAATCCTAAGTTCGTCGCCGAATACACGCGAATGGTAGAGGGACTTCGAAGGTCAGGGCTTCAGGAGGAATGATAATATCATTGGTGTAGCGGGCTGAGGGGTGGTGAGACATGCCGGCGATGCTGCCCGATCCTAAGCGCGGCCACAATAGCAGTGGGGCCGAACTCAGTATTGATATGGGTCGGTCGCGCCGGAAGGCCCCCACCCCTGAATAACCAGATGCTAAGCCTCGAACGGGTGGGATGGAACGCGCTCAGGGAGCCGCATACGTGACCACACCGCCGCGACCACCCCGCCTTCGTGTGTCCGTCACGAACCACGCGCAGTTCGAGGATGGTTCAGGGGAGCAGGTGCTGTGCTTTCTCCTCAACCTGTCGAACGAAGGAGCGTGTGTGTCGTTCCCTGATAGCGTGGCTACCCCCGCGCTTCAGCTTTATCCTGGAGCCTATGGGCGATCCACACCCGGCGAAGGTGCACTGGCGGAACGGCAACACGGTCGGCATCAAGTTCGCCGTGGTGCTGACAAGCGGGGCGAGGAGCCGGGTTACGCCCCACCTCATGGGGGCCGACTGAGGCCGCTCCGTCGAGGAGGTAGGCGCTTCTCAACCGCCGATGAACTGCCTCGCGGCGTAGCCTCGACCGATGAGCCGGCTGCGCTCCCGCGTGCGTCTGTCAGCCACCAAGAGGTCGGCCAGAGCATCAGTGACAGCCCACCTCAGCGCGAGTTCCGCATCACCACCCGTGAGCATGAGGTAGGCTGCGACGATGTCCCCGACAGGGCAGGTTGCCGCTGACTCTGGTGTCTCTGATACGCGCTGGTGCAACATAGGTTGTCCCTACCACACTAACTCAGCCGAGGGCTAATCTAAGAACGCACAGATCAGACCTGTGGTTCATTCGAGAGCGGGTAAATCGGTTTCAGCACTATCAGCATGGGAGAGGATGGGGGGACGCGAGTCCCAGCCTGAGCTTAGATGATCTAGAGCATTTTCCGACGAAGTGGATGCCGGTTCGTCGCAGAAAATGCGGCAAGATCAAAGACCTAGAGCTGTACCCGATTGCAACGTGATCGGGTGCTGCTCTAGGGTCAAAACTCAATCAGCTTGACCATGCGAAGGGCCGCTGAGGGTGGACAGCGGCGGTTAGTGACGCGGCAGGAAGCGTACATAGCCCAGTGCCTCCGCCATGGAGCCGGAGATAACATGCGATAGTTGACCTTCGCTCGTGCCCCTGCCTCTTGGATCCATGACGCAGATCGACACGCGATGGCCCTTCGGGGACGGGGAGATGGCAGGGCGCATCCGTGACTTCGACTGGTCGGCAACGCCGCTCGGGCCGATCGCAGACTGGTCGGAGCGCCTGAAGCTGGCAGTCGAACTCATGCTTGCCAGTCCGCTCGTGTCGACACTTGCGTGCGGGCCGCAGCGCCTCCTCCTCTACAACGCCGCGGCCGCCCGGCACTTCGGCGACCACCATCCCGCCGCACTTGGCCGGCCCCTGCCCGATACCTTCTCCGTGGGGTGGGCGACCGTGGCGCCCTACTACGCGCGTGCCTTCGGCGAGACGGTGAAGGTCGGCGGCCAACCTCTTGACACGCGCGGCGAGGGCGTCGCGAAGGATGTGTTCGACGCGCTGCTTGCGCCCGTGCGCGAGAGAGACGGCTCCATCGCCTACGTTCAGATGACTGGTGCAGAAGTGGGCGACCGCGCGCGGATGGAGGCGGCGTTGCGCGAGAGCGAGACGCGGCACCGCCTTCTGATCGAGAGCTGGGCGCAAGCCGTGTGGGAGACCGATGCCCATGGCATCGTCGTCGCCGACAGCCCGAGCTGGCGTGCCTATACTGGCCAGACCGTGGAGGAGTGGCTTGGATACGGTTGGTTGGACGCGATCCATCCCGACGACCGCGCCTTCGCCGAACACCAATGGCGCGAGGCAATCGCAGCTCGCCGGCTCGTCAACGCCGAGTTCCGTCTTCGTGCCCCCGATGGTGGGTGGCGTTGGACCAACGTCCGCGCTGCTCCCGTGCTCGATGCGGGAGGGAACATCGAGAGGTGGGCGGGCCTGAACATCGACATCGACGACTGCAAGCGCGCCGAGGCGATGCAACGCGAGAGCGAGGAGAAATACCGCTCCCTCTTCGAGTCCATGGACGAGGCCTACGCCGTGATCGAGGTGCTCCAGGACGGCGCCGGCAAGTGGGTGGATTTCCGGTTCCTCAATGTGAACCGCGCCTTCGTGAAGCATACGTCGATGCCCTACCCCGTGGGCAAGACAGCGACGGAGCTACTTGGGTCACCGAACCCGCGCTGGACGGAACTCTATGGCCAGGCGCTCGATACCGGCGAGCCGATCCGGATCGAAGAAACCGAACATACGCTCGGCCGCACGTTCGACCTCAACATCTTCACCTTGGATGGGGCCCAGAACCAAGTCGCCGTTCTCTTCACCGACATCACCGCACGCAAGCGCGCCGAGGCTGCGTTGCGCGAGGGTGAGGAGCGGCAGGCGTTCCTGCTGAAGCTCAGCGACGCGCTGCGCCCCATCGGTGACGCGCAAACGTTGCGAGCAACGGCCTGCCGCATGTTGGGCGAGGGCCTGTCCGCCTCGCGCGTGTACTACGTGGGGTACGAGCCGCAGGCGGGCTACGGACAGGTTGCGGACGACTATTTGGTGGATGGTCTGCCGAGCCTCGCCGGGCAGTACCCGTTCGAGGCGTTTCGCGCGACCTACGGGCGTATCGCGGACGGCGCCACCTGGATCGTTCCCAACGTGTGGGAGGCCACCGACCTGCCCGAGCACGAACGTGAGTATTACGCCGCGCAAGATGTGAGCGCTTGGGTCAGCGTGCCCTTGGCGAAGGACGGGACACTAGAGGCGGCGCTCTGCATCGTGCAGTCTTCGGCGCGAGGATGGACCCCGGTTGAGATCGCCCTCGTTGAGGAGACAGCAGAACGCTTGTGGTCAGCGATCCAGCGTGACCGCGCGGAGACGGCGCTGCGCGAGAGCGAGCAACGCTTCCAGCAGTTCGCTCGTGACTCCTCCGCCGGTCTCTGGATCAGGGTAGCCGAGACCCTGGAGATGGAGTTCGTCAGCCCTGCTGTCGGCGCCATCTACGGCATGGAGCCGGACGCCTTGCTCGGTGATGTGAAGCGCTGGGCTTCGGTAATAGTACCGGAGGAGCGCGAGGCAGCGATGGGGCACCTGCAGGCAGCACGCGCCGGCAACACGTCCGTTCATGAGTTCCGCATCCAACGCCCTTCCGATGGCGCCTTTCGCTGGATCAGGAACACGGACTTCCCGTTGCGCGACGACGGCTACATCCCCCGCGTGGGCGGCATCGCCGAGGACATCACCGAGACGCAACGGCTCAACGAGCACCAGGGTGTGCTGCTGCATGAGTTGCAGCACCGGGTTCGCAACATCATGGGCATGGTGACCCTCCCTCGAGTTGGTGGACGCCTCTGATCCGCTCGTGGGGAGCGAGGAAGGCGTTCAATGGCGACGAAGGCGCGACGGGCGTTCACCCCCGAATTCAAGCGCGAGGCGGTGGCCCTCCTGGAGAGCAGCGGGCGCCCGCAGATGCAGATCGCGGCGGAACTTGGCATCCAGCCCTCGATGCTGCGCAACTGGCGCGCTGTTCTCACCGGCGAGGCGCCCCGCTCGCGGGCGGCCGCTCCGGCAGCACAGCCCTCCTCACCCGTGGCCTCACCCGCCGAGCAGGCTGCTGAGATCGCCTCGCCCCGCATGCACGCGGCTTTGCGTGCCGAGGGCCGGGGCGTCAGCCGTGGTCGCATCGAGCGGCTCATGCGGCGACACGGCATCCGCGCCACGGCGGCAGGCCGCGACCGGCCCGGCACGACCGACAGCCGTCACGGCCTGCCGGTTGCCCCCAACCTGCTCGAGCAGCGCTTCACCGCCTCGGCTCCCAACCAGATCTGGCTGGCGGACATCACCTACGTGCCACCGGTGAGGGCTGGCTCTCCCTCGCCGCCGTTCTCGATCTCGCGACGCGCAAGGTCGCGGGCTGGGCGATGCGCGAGCATCTCCGCACGGAGCTGGCAGCAGCCGCTCTCCTGATGGCCGTTCAGCGGCAGCGCCCCGCGCCGGGGCTGATCCAACACACCGACCGCGGCTGCCAATATGCGTCGGGAGAGTACCGGCGGCTCCTGGACGCGGCAGGCCTCAAGGCCTCCATGAGCCGACGTGGCAACGGCCTGGACAACGCACCGATGGAGAGCTTCTTCCACACGCTTAAGGTCGAGCTCGTCCATCAGCGCCGCTGGGCAACCCGGGACGAGGCGCGGCGCGAGCTCTTCTCCGACAGCGAGGGCTACGCCAATCGGCAACGGATCCACTCGGCCCTCGGATATACGACACCCGAGCAGGCCGAGCGGCAGATGGTGAGCTAACTGCGTCCACCGAAACGCTGGAGGATCATCCCGGGTGACCGGCGAACGGAACCCCGTGCGGATCCTGTCTCGACGCAGCGGCGCGGGCGCTTTCCGGCGGCGAAGCGCCGGACCGGACGACGGCGCCGGTCCCGCCGCCCGGAACCAGCGGGCCGGACGGCAACCATCTCACCCAGGGTCGGCACGGCAAGCGATCCGGATTCTCGGGCAGATCCGACTCGATCATGGCCCATTCACCAAGCGTTCACCCGGCTCGATGATGCCTGAACGTGCATTCGTGCTGCCGGTGCGCCGCGAGGACGATGCCGCCTCCGGCGATCTGGGCATGGACCTGAAGTCGGATTATATTTACCTTTGGTCATCTCCCTGCGCGAAGGGCGTGCGGAGCCGAATGAAGCACGCTCCAGCCGTTCGGAACGGGCTGTCCCCGTCGCGAACGAGGATCGGGAGTTACGACGTGACCGCCGCCCAGCGCTTCGAGAGAGCCGTGTCCCTCATGCACGCGGGAGAGCATCGCGCCTCCCTCGACATCGCGGACGCCCTCCTCTCCGAGAATCCTCGCGATGCGCGCGCCAATCTGCTGTCCGCCCGCATGCTGCACATCGCGGGCCGCCACGCCGAGGCGCGGCGGCGGCTCGACGGCATCGCGGTCGAGGGCCATCCCGAGCGCGAACGCCTGGAGAACGATATCCGGGTGATGCGGGAATTCGGCCTGTTCCAGGAGGCCTTCCCGCGCGACGCGGCGATCGGAATGGCGCGCGCGCGCGAGCGCGCTCCGGCGCACCTGCGAGCGGGCGCCGTCGCCGACGCGATCGCCGCCGCGCTCCGCGAGCGGCGGGGCTTCAGCCTGATCCGCATCGGCGACGGCGAAGGCGCGTTCGTCTCCCTCGGCGCCGAGGACGAGGCGCGCTTCGCGGCCCTCTACGCCCACAACCGGCGCGATCGGGCCCAGATCTGGTTCGGGGGCGCCGTCGACCCCAACGCGGATCCGTGGATCTCGCAGGCCAGGACGATCACGGACGCGATCGCCGAAGCGGACATCGTGGGTCTGCCCTACCCGAGCTGGCTGGAGCACGAATACCGCATCGCCAGCATCACGGGCATCTCCGCGCTCACCAACGCGCTGCGCGCGTCCCGGGCAACCAACGGGCACACGTGCACGCAGCTGATCCATGTCGAACTGCACAATGCCGGCCTGATCCAAGACCTGCTGCGAGGGCAGAGGACAATCGGGCTGATCTCCTGCCACCAGGAATTGACTCGGTTGCTCCCCGAGGCGTTCGGCATCGCGGACATCGAGTTTCACCACGTCCCGGGGGAGAAGGGACACGACCACCTGCTGCCGGACTCGGCGACGCGGGGCGAGCATTGGCCGACCCGCTTCCGCCAGATCATGGCCGATTTGTCCTCGCGGTCTCTTCACGGCAGGCTGTTCGTCGTGGCGGCCGGCATCCTCGGCAAGTTCTACTGCAACCAGATCCGCCGAGCCGGCGGCGTTGCGGTCGATCTGGGCTCGATCGCCGACGGCTGGGTCGGCATCGTCTCGCGCCCGGGCATGTCGGCCGACCTTCACCTGTCCCGGACCGCGCGCCCGAGCGCCCCGCCGAACGACCCGCCGAGCGATCTGGCGCTCGGGGCTTTCGTGCGGGACATCCTGGAAAGCGGGAGCAAGACCGCGCTGGACGGATCCTTCGTGGCCGAGGTCGGCGATCTGGTCGACCAGCACTCCACGCGCATCATGGCGCCGGAGGAGATGCTGGCCGAAGCCTACCAACCGGACCGACGCCGCCTGCTCGATTACCGGTGCGGAACGGGCGGCTGGCGGCAGGCGATCGAGGGAATGGGCTACGCGTGGCGCGGCGTGAACTATCTCGCGGGCATGGCCGAAGGCGTCCGCGCCGAAGCCCGTGCCGAGACGGGCATCGATTTCTACGATGGAACGGCGCTCCCTTACCCCGATTCATCCTTCGACGTCGTCTTCTCGTTTCAAGTCTTCGAGCACGTTCACGTCCCTCGCGCAGCGCTGTCGGAGATCGCGCGCGTCCTCAAGCCCGGCGGGCGCCTGATCGGATCCGTCAGCTATCTCGAGCAGTTTCATGACTATTCCACCTTCAATTTTACTCCATATGGATTGAAATTGGCAGCGCAAAGCGCCGGACTGCGTCTGTCCCGGGTCTATCCGAGCTACGATGTTTTCACCTGGATGGGACGGCGGCTTCTGATCGTCACCAGGAGCCGGGACGACAACAAGCTGTCGGCCATGCTGTCACGAGAAAACGTCATTCATGAAGAGTTTCTGAAATACGGCGCTCGCATGGGACACACGCCGGCGGAGATCAACCTGATACGGCTGATGTTCTCGGCACACTTCTCGTTTCTCATCACGAAGCCCGACCGTGGAGGCGGCTCCCACGACGCGGATGGGGATGCTTCACGATCGCGGTGATGCGGGATCCGCTTCGATCAAGCGGAGCCCGGATCACTGGTCGGACCAGGGATCGTAGGCGGCCGGCCGGCCCGCGCGCAGCAGCAGCACGGGCCGGGCGCTCCGCTCGAAGCCGTCCACCGGGCGCGTCCAGGCCTCCGGCCCGGCCCCGTCCTCCTCGTAGAAGTCGAGGGGCCGCGGCCCCGCCAGCCTCCGGGCCGGCCCCTGGTGCCGGCGCGCCACGAGCCCGCCCCCGCCCTCCTCGATCACGATGCGGGTGCGGCCCAGGCCCTCGCGGCCGACCAGGGCGAAGAGGGTCGCGGCGTTGCGCACGCTCAGGCGCACGCAGCCGTGGGAGGCGCGGCGGCCGAGCGCGCGGCCGTGGCTCGTCCCGTGGATGGCGTGGCCCGCCTGCGTGAAGAAGAGCGAGAAGGGCATGGGCGCGTCGTCCCACTCCCGCGAGACGTGCTGCCGCTCCATCCGGAAGGGACGGAACGACCCGCTCGGGGTCTCGTGGGCCGGCAGGCCGGTCGAGACCGGCCACAGGTAGCGGGGCTGCCCGTCGACGCTCACCGCCATGCGCTGGGCGGTCTTGTCGATCCGGATCGTCACCTCGGCCCGGGCGGCCGAGAGCAGGCCCATCAGGAGGAGACTCGACAGGAGAACCAGGAGGCGGGGACGCATGGCTGACCTCGGCAGGGGGCCGCGGTATGACGGTCTTCCCCGGCCCCCGGTTCCCGGCAATCCGCATCGCGCCCGGATGCGGCGCCTCGCCCCGGCTCAGGGCGCGTCGCCCCGGGCGAGCAGGATCTCCGTCATGCGCTCCTGCTCGGCGTCGCGCAGCGCCGCGATCCGCGCCGCCTGCTCGACCCGCGCGACCTCCTCCGCCTCCTCGTCGTGCTGGTCCGCCATCCGGCTCCTCCGCTCCCAGGCTCGCCGGGGGGCCGTCGGCCCGCCTCCTGCGAGAACATAAAGAGAACAGATGGAGCGTCGGGCGGCGGCCCGCAAGCGGCCCGTCGCGTGGGCGCGTTGGGCGACAGCCCGCAGGCGGCCCGTCGCGTGGGTGGTTGGGCGGCGGCCCGCAGGCGGTCCGCCGCCCGGGCGCGTCAGCCGCACATCCGGCGGTAGCGGCGGCAATTGCCGGCGCCCTGCTCGCCGAGTTCCTCCTTGTGCAGGCAGGCCTGCCGCAATTCGCGGCACATGCCGCGGCGGCGCCCGCCCTCCTCGGAATAGCCGCGGCGATAGCCGGGCGGGCCGCGGCCGTCGTCGATGCGCACGCCGCCCGGCCCGATCGAGAGGCCCTGGGCGAGACTCGCCCCCGGGCCGGCGATGATGGTGGAGAACGCAACCACTCCGAGCAGGAACCGTCTCATCTCTGCCCTCCCTAGCGTTTCGCGCGTCGCGCGTGGGCCCTTCAACGCGCGCCCTGCTGGGAAGTTTCCAGGCCGGGCGGGGCCCGGCGAGGTTCGAGGACGGAGCCTTTCGCCCGCCGGGATCAGGCGGCCCGGCGCGGCGTCAGCAGGGCCGCGACCTCGCTCCAGCCGCGCAGGACGCCGTAGAGAAGGGCCGGCCAGGCGAAGAGCACCACGGCGGCGGGCAGGGACCAGTGCCACCCCACCACCGCCCCGAGGATGCCGGCCACCGATCCCACGTAGCGGAAATAGAAGAACGGGATCGCCACCAGGAAGGCGAGCGGCCAGGGCAGGCCCAGGACCTGGATCAGCCCGGCCTGCACGGCCAGCAGGTTGGTCACCCCCATGACGAGGAAGACCCCGAAGGCCAGCTTCTGCTGCATCCCACCCCCCGTGGCCGATTCGCGCGCGGCCCTTATCTTGGTGCAGAGAGCACGGCCCGGTCCGCGGGGCAAGCGGAGGCGGGCGCTCCGCCGCCGGTGCGGGTGCCGGCGAACCCGGAGCGTGTCTTTAGGGTTGGTTGAGGGACGGGCCGCATGGTGGCCCGGTGGAGGGTCGGTCATGGCCATAACGGGTCGCTTCAACTTCCGCCGCACCCTGACCGGCAAGCTGGTGCTGCAGGTCGAGGCCGTCCGCCCGGGCTGGTGGCCCTTCGGCAAGACCTCGTCGCCGGGCCATGTCTGGCGCGACGCCACCATGGCGGACCTCGCGGCGATCGAGCTCCAGCCGCTGCTCAACCTGCGCGGCAATCCGGGCTACACGCCCCGCAGCCCGGTGATCTTCATGATGCACCCGGACAAGCCGGCCACCCCGCCGAGCGCCGAGGTGGTCACCCTCGCCTCCCACCGGGCCGCGAGCCAAGGGAGCTGAGGGCGCGGGCCGAGGCGCGGCCGAGCGCAACGCCGGCGGGGCTGCGGTGTTGTTGGGGACCGGCCGACGGAGCCGCGATCGCCCGGAGGGACACGCCCACATGGTCATGACTTCCGTGAACCAGGCCGTCATCGAGACCCTGTCGCGCCAGATCGTCGGCGCCTATCTGGCCGCCGCGGGCCAGGCCGACACGGCGAGCCGGACGAGGCTGATCGAGGAGGTGGCCCACGCCCTCGCGGCGCCGGTGGGCCGCCGCGCCCTGGCCGAGGAGGGGCCGGACGAGGTCAACGCCGCCCTGGCCGACTGGGAGGCGCGGGAGGGCCGCCCGTTCGGTCTCAGGCTGATCGAGATCGATCAGGCCCAGGCCACCGTCACCATGGCCTGACAGCGGCGGTCATGTCCCATGACCGTTCCCACGACCGTCGATCCTCTCGCAGTCCCGGCACGCGCCAATCGCGCGTGCCGGGACTGCGAGAGGATCGACGGCCCGATGCGTCCGCATCCTGGGCCGTCCGGACGGATCGGCGCCGGATCCGAACAGGCCGCGCGGAACCCGGATCAGGCGCCCGCGCAGTCCAGCAGGAGGCGGGCGGTGGCCTCGGGCGCGCTCACCATGGCGTCGTGCCCCGTCGCGAGGTCGGCGAAGCGCCAGCCCGGCTGGCGCCGGACCCACTCCTTCACGCCGTCGAGGGCCGGGTAGGTGGGGGCGGTGCAATCCACGTAGGTGCGCGGCAGCCCGTTGCCGACCGGGTTGCGCAGGACGAGCGGGCTCTCGTAGGTGCCGAGCGGGTGGGGCGTCAGGCGCCGGGCGAGCCAGGCGGCGTCGGCGGGATCGAACACCCCGAAGGCCTCGGGGGGCGGCACCGGCAGGCTCACGCCCCCGCTCGTCTCGGCGGCGGCCCGGCGCCGGGCGGCGGCGAGGTCCGGCGGCACCGCGTCGAAGGGCGCGCGCCCGGGCTCGACCAGCATCGCGTCGAGGAGGACGAGGTGGCGGATCCGCTCCGGCATCGCGTCGGCGACGCCGCTGACCGGGAGCCCGCCGAAGGAATGGCCGACGAGCACGACGTCGTCGAGCTCCTCCGCGACGATCAGGCCCGCCACGTCCCGCACGAAGGTGTCGAGGGTGACGGCGCGGGAGAGGAGATGCGCCCGCTCGCCGAGCCCGGTGCAGGTCGGGGCGAAGACGCGGTGGCCCCGCCCGCGCAGCAGGTCGGCCACCCGCCGCCAGCACCAGCCGCCGTGCCACGCCCCGTGCACCAGCACGAAGGCCGGTCGCTCCCGCTCCGCCATGCGCCCCTCCCGGCCGGGGCGGCGCCGCGCCGCCCGGGCCCCACCCAAGCGCGCGCGGCGCCGGAGCGCAAGGCGGGGCGCCCGCGGCGGGCGCAGCCGCCCTCACTCCTCGTCGGCGGCGGGACGGCTGGCGCGGGCCGCGAGCAGCCGCTCCAGCGCCTGGAACTCGCGCAGGGCGTCGCGGGTGCGGCCCGCCGCGCAGGCGCCCTCGGCGGCCTGCTTCCACAGCAGCAACTCGTTGAAGGCGGCCTGGCCCGGGGCCGCGCCGATCCGGGCCCGGCGGGCAATCTCGGCCTCCATCAGGGTGCGGACCTCGTGCCCCGCATTCCGGCACAGGTCGGCCCCGGCCGGCAGGGCGGCCTGGGACACCGGCGGCGTGCTCAGCATCATCAGCCAGAACCCCGCCGTGGCGAGGCCGAGCGCCGCCGCCGCCGCCCCGAGCGCGGCGCGCAGGCGCCGGCCCATCCGGGCCGGGCGATCCGTCCGCTCGAAGGCCGGGAGCGCCTCGACGGCCTCGGCGCAGCAATGGGTGTAATGAACCGATCCGTCACAGTGACGGTGAGGCCAAGCAATCTGCATGACACGCCCCTGATCTCGGGCAAGCGCGGCAGCATTCTGCGTCGCTCGCAATCGGCGTCGTCCGCCTCAATAGCGCCGCTGTGGCGGAAATGATGTGTCCTGGCGCACATTGCGCGGGCATTCGCGCGTCGTTTGCGCCGTCTAATCCTGGCAAGACTAAAAGTAATCTGGAATACTGAATATCCTGGAGGCCGCGTGCAACCGCAGGCGGCATCTGTTAGGGGGGCGGCAGGATTCCACCCAGGGGCCGCCATGACCGCACCATCCGACGACGCGACTCGGATCGCCACCGGCGTTCCCGGCCTGGATTACATCCTCGGCGGGGGCTACGCGGCGAACCGCGCGCATCTGATCGAGGGGCGGCCCGGCTCGGGCAAGACCACGCTGGCCCTGCAATTCCTGCTCGACGGCGCGCGTGCGGGGGAGCGCTGCCTCTACATCACGCTCTCGGAGAGCCGGCGCGAGCTCCTCAACGTCGCCGAGCGGCACGGCTGGAGCCTCGACGGGATCGAGGTGTTCGAGCTGGTGCCGCCGGAACTCTCCCTCGATCCCTCCCAGCAGCAGAGCCTCGTCCACTCGTCCGACCTCGAACTCGGCGAGACGGTCCGGATGGCGATCGCCGAGATCGACCGCATCAAGCCGCAGCGGGTGGTGGTCGACAGCCTGTCGGAGATCCGCCTGCTCTCGCAGGGCTCGCTGCGCTTCCGGCGCCAAGTGCTCGCCCTGCGCAGCTTCCTGCTCATCCACGACACGACCGCGCTGCTCCTCGACGACATCACCTCCGAGCAGGACGACCTGAACCTGCACAGCCTCTGCCACGCGGTGGTGCGGCTGGAGCAGCTCGCGCCCCTCTACGGCGGCGAGCGGCGGCGGCTGCGGGTGATCAAGATGCGGGCCACCGCCTTCCGGGGCGGCTACCACGACTTCGTGATCCGGAAGGGGGGCGTGTCGATCTTCCCCCGCCTGATCGCGGCCGAGCACGGCCACGCCTTCCCGGAGGAGAGGCTCACGAGCGGCATCGCCGCCTTCGACGCGCTGCTCGGCGGCGGGCTCGACCGGGGCACCAGCACGATGCTGCTCGGCCCCTCCGGGGTCGGCAAGTCGTCGAGCGCGCTCGCCTTCCTGGTGAGCGCCCTGCAGCGCGGCGATCACGCGCTGATCCTGAGCTTCGACGAGGCGTCGAGCGTGCTCAAGCGGCGGGCGCGGGGTCTCGGCATGGATATCGAGCCCTACTGCCAGTCGGGCCTGCTGCGGCTGGAGCAGATCGACCCGGCCGAGGTCTCGCCCGGCGAGCTCACGGCGATCGTGCGCGAGGCGGTGGAGCGGGACGATGCCCGCGTCGTGCTGATCGACTCGCTCACCGGCTACCACAACGCCATGCCGGAGGAGCAGTACCTGCTGCTCCAGATGCACGAGATCCTGACCTACCTGAACCAGCAGGGGGTCACGACCCTGCTGGTGCTGGCCCAGCACGGGCTGATCGGGCAGATGTCGTCGCCGATCGATCTCACCTACCTCAGCGACACGATCCTGCTGTTCCGTTTCTTCGAGGCCGGGGGAGCGCTGCGGCGGGCGATCTCGGTGATCAAGAAGCGGGTCGGCCCGCACGAGGCCGCGATCCGGGAACTGCGGATCGGCGGTGACGGTTTGCAGGTGGGCGAGCCCCTCTCGGCCTTCCGGGGCGTGCTGACGGGCGTTCCGACCTACGTGGGAGATCTCGGCCGGCTGCTGGCCGATCAGGGCGGTGATGAGCGAGACTGATCCACCGGTCCTGATCCTGGCTCCCACGGGCCGCGACGCCGTCGTGGCGAGCGCCATCCTGAGCGAGGGCGGCCTGCGGGCGGCCCTCTGCGCGGGGCTGCCCGACCTCGTGGCGCGCCTCGACGCGGGCAGCTGCGCGGTCGTCACCGAGGAGGCGCTGCGCGACGCCGACCGGCGCGACCTCGCGGCCTGGATCGCCGGCCAGGAACCCTGGTCGGACTACCCGTTCCTGCTCCTGACCCTGCGCGGCTCCCCGCCCGATCCGCGACTGATGGAGATCCTGGGCAACGTGACGCTCCTGGAGCGGCCCTTCCACCCGACCACCCTGCTGACGGCGGCGCGCTTCGCCGTGCGGGCGCGCCGGCGCCAGCGCGAGGCCGCCGCCTTCCTGCGCGAGCGCCAGCAGACCGCCGAGCGCCAGACCCTCCTCATCCGCGAGCTGCACCACCGGGTGAAGAACACCCTGGCCACCGTGCAGGCCCTGCTCGGCGCCTCGTCGCGCTCGGCCACCAGCGTCGACGAGTTCTACCAGAGCTTCTCCGCCCGGGTGATCTCGCTCGCCAAGACCCACAATCTCCTCACCGACGATTACTGGCAGATGGCCTCGCTGCAGGAGATGCTGGAGAACGAACTCGCCCCCTACAACGACGCGGAGGGGCGGCGCATCGCCCTCGACGGCCCGCCCGTGGAGCTGACGGCGGACCTCGCGGTGCCGACCGGGATGGCGATCCACGAACTCACCACCAACGCCGCCAAGCACGGGGCGCTCTCGGTGCCGGAGGGCCGCATCGCGGTGCGCTGGGAGATCAGGGCGGCGGAGGGCGCCCGGCGGCTGCGGCTCGACTGGACCGAGCGCGGCGGCCCGCCGGCCCGCCCGCCCACCCGCAAGGGCTTCGGCTCGACCCTGCTGCAACGGGTGCTGACCATGCAGTGCGGGGCGGATATCCGCTTCGACTTCGCCCCGGCCGGCCTGCATTTCCGGATGGAGGCGCCCCTGGTGGAGACCCGCACGGTCCCCCATTATTGACCGGCACGGAATCGGATGCGCCGCGCCGCCCGGCCCGGCGCGCGGGACCCAGGGTCAAGGAGGGGATCAATGAACGGTCACATCTACGGGGCGCTCGGGCAACCGGGCGTCGGCTTCTTCATGGCAATCGTCATCGGGGCGCTGGCGGGCTGGCTCGCGGAGAAATTCACCTCCTCGACCATGGGCCTCCTCGCCAACATCGTGCTCGGCATCATCGGCGGCGTGGTCGGCAACTTCCTGGCGGCGCAGCTCCACATCCCGATCTTCGGCTTCTGGCGCAACCTGATCTCCGCGACGGTCGGCGCCGTGATCGTCATCACCGTCTACCGGGCCGTGAAGGGGCAGCGCCCGACCTACTGAGCCGGGCGCGCGGCGGGGCGTCACGTCCCATTTGCCCCGCGGGCGGCGAGCCCTTAAGTCAGGGCCTCGGCGCCCCAGGGGTTGGGCGCCGCGCCCGGATCGCCCATGGCCGTCGTCCTCGATCTCCTCGCCCACGATGCCCGCCCGCGCCACCCGGAGAAGGCGCACCGGCCCGACCAGCCGATCCAGCGCAAGCCCGACTGGATCCGCGTCAAGGCGCCGGGCTCG
The DNA here is from genome assembly GCF_000019365.1 of Methylobacterium sp. 4-46. Taxonomy (GTDB): domain Bacteria; phylum Pseudomonadota; class Alphaproteobacteria; order Rhizobiales; family Beijerinckiaceae; genus Methylobacterium. The sequence continues at coordinate 6,514,245 of NC_010511.1, forward strand.
CCCGGCTGGGCCGAGACCAACCGGATCGTGCGCGAGCACGGGCTCGTCACGGTCTGCGAGGAGGCGGGCTGCCCCAACATCGGCGAGTGCTGGGAGAAGAAGCACGCCACCTTCATGATCATGGGGGATACCTGCACGCGGGCCTGCGCCTTCTGCAACGTGCGCACCGGCCTGCCGCAGGCCCTCGACGGGGAGGAGCCCGCCCGCGTCGCCGACGCGGTGGCGAGGCTCGGCCTCTCGCACGTGGTCGTCACCTCGGTCGACCGGGACGACCTCGGGGACGGGGGCGCGGGCCATTTCGCGGCGGTGATCGGGGCGATCCGGCGGGCGAGCCCGGGCACCACCATCGAGGTGCTCACCCCCGACTTCCTGCGCAAGGACGGGGCCCTGGAGGTGGTGGTCGCGGCCAAGCCCGACGTCTTCAACCACAACCTTGAGACGGTGCCGTCGAAGTACCTCACGGTCCGCCCGGGCGCCCGCTACTTCCACTCGATGCGCCTCCTCCAGAAGGTGAAGGAGCTCGATCCGACCATGTTCACCAAGTCGGGGATCATGGTGGGCCTGGGCGAGGAGCGCAACGAGGTGCTTCAGCTGATGGACGACCTGCGCTCGGCCGACGTCGATTTCCTCACCATCGGCCAGTACCTGCAGCCGACGAAGAAGCACCATCCGGTGCTGCGCTTCGTGCCGCCCGAGGAGTTCCGGGCCTATGAAACCACGGCCTACGCCAAGGGTTTCCTCCTGGTCTCGGCGACG